>NZ_JAMPOL010000022.1:0-13658 GCF_028480325.1 Providencia sp. PROV182
TGCCTATACGGCAGTGAACAAGTAATACCGCACCAGAAGATAAGGATTGCTTTTCTAAGCTGCCTATACGGCAGTGAACAAGTAATACCGCACCAGAAGATAAGGATTGCTTTTCTAAGCTGCCTATACGGCAGTGAACTGAGCGTAAAACTATCAAGTTATGTATGGGATTTTCTAAGCTGCCTATACGGCAGTGAACATAAACGGGCGTCTTAATAATTGGTATTGCGCTTTCTAAGCTGCCTATACGGCAGTGAACGCAAACAAAATTTACCCCTAAAGGTATTCAATTTTCTAAGCTGCCTATACGGCAGTGAACAAGTCGCTGATGAAACTCTGAAGCATTTACCATTTCTAAGCTGCCTATACGGCAGTGAACAAGCTAGTGAAGAACCAGCAATGTTTCTCAATTTTCTAAGCTGCCTATACGGCAGTGAACGTATACCAGCGATTCAAAAATGGTCACTTTATTTTCTAAGCTGCCTATACGGCAGTGAACGAAAAAGGCCGCACTAGGCGACCTCTTGAAATTTTCTAAGCTGCCTATACGGCAGTGAACAGGTGAAATAAGCCATTCATGCAGATGTAATGTTTCTAAGCTGCCTATACGGCAGTGAACAGAACGTGCAAAAGCACCTGTGCCTACGTTGTTTTCTAAGCTGCCTATACGGCAGTGAACGGAATAACTACGTCAAAAGGAATTTAACAAATTTTCTAAGCTGCCTATACGGCAGTGAACAAAATATGGAAGACCAGATGGTAGGGCTGCGATTTCTAAGCTGCCTATACGGCAGTGAACAGATCATTGTTAACGTCGGCACACTCGTTGCATTTCTAAGCTGCCTATACGGCAGTGAACAGTGAATCATGCGAGCCATTGCTATGCGAACTTTTCTAAGCTGCCTATACGGCAGTGAACATTTTGTTTGCGTGTAAGCGTGACCATTGTGATTTCTAAGCTGCCTATACGGCAGTGAACAAATTGGCGCGGAGTGTTTGCGCGGCCTTAATTTTCTAAGCTGCCTATACGGCAGTGAACTCTTGCGGATAAATTCAGTTAATGAATGGGTTTTTCTAAGCTGCCTATACGGCAGTGAACAATATGGTTGCATTGTTCGCTTCTCACGCTCATTTCTAAGCTGCCTATACGGCAGTGAACGAACTTTTGTAGGCTTATCACGCCCTTCAACATTTCTAAGCTGCCTATACGGCAGTGAACCTGACGGCGGCTATGTTTCAGGGCGTGGTACATTTCTAAGCTGCCTATACGGCAGTGAACACCGCCGTCGATCAGTTTCCACGCTTTAAAACTTTCTAAGCTGCCTATACGGCAGTGAACAACCAGTTATATAAACATTGGGAATGGTCTAATTTCTAAGCTGCCTATACGGCAGTGAACCTTCATCGGTAAAACTCACATGATCCCCGACTTTTCTAAGCTGCCTATACGGCAGTGAACGAGTCAGATTTATAACGCTAAACAAACCGAGTTTTCTAAGCTGCCTATACGGCAGTGAACAAGATTCACCGACTGTTCCAGTGCCCATAAATTTTCTAAGCTGCCTATACGGCAGTGAACAACTATCGCAGGTTTATCGATAGACATATTGATTTCTAAGCTGCCTATACGGCAGTGAACTTAAAAAACTATGGATCCGATTGGCTTCAAATTTTCTAAGCTGCCTATACGGCAGTGAACCACGACCTACTATTTCATCGTCTATTTTCTTATTTCTAAGCTGCCTATACGGCAGTGAACACTCTTTGAATGCATTTTTTGCGGTTATATATTTTCTAAGCTGCCTATACGGCAGTGAACAGAACAACTATTGTCCAAGACTCAACTACCATTTTCTAAGCTGCCTATACGGCAGTGAACTATATGATTTAGGCATCACCCCAGTTAACTATTTTCTAAGCTGCCTATACGGCAGTGAACTTTAACGGTATTGGCGAACCTGTTTTTTAAACTTTCTAAGCTGCCTATACGGCAGTGAACACTCATGATGATTTTTACGATTTTATGGGGGTTTTCTAAGCTGCCTATACGGCAGTGAACATACCAGCTCTATTATCAAACGGTGAGTATGTTTTCTAAGCTGCCTATACGGCAGTGAACAAGGTCCGTTTATGATATTCCTATTCATCCGTTTTCTAAGCTGCCTATACGGCAGTGAACTATAACAAAAATAGATTAAAACAAATAAAAACAACTGACTAGCTTTAAAATACAAAAAATACCTTTGTTTTTAGTGAATCCTATAACTAATTGTTAAATCAGCGGATTTTTAAAGAGCAAAAATAAAAGGTCAAATAAGGGTAAAACAAAAGCAAATTTATGCAATATAAAAAAGACACAATAATAAACTCAAATCCCCTTTTTGTGGTGACTAAAAACCCCCAAACAAAAAACCGCGCTTGAATGGCTCCAAAGCGCGGTGAGTAAAAAGAATATTAAATAATTAACGGCTGCCGAAAAGTGACATGCTGTTTAAGTCTTTAAAAATACTTTGTGAGGCTTCAAACATCGCTTTTTCTTTATAATAATCTGTGGTGGTGCCAGTCCAGTTAGTTTCTAACAACTCACTTTTGCGAGCCGCATTTTGAATCGAGCGCGTATCCGCTAAAAAATCTAATTTATCAATTTCTTGTAATTGTAAGCCTTGCTTAGCTTCAATATTAGAAATTTGATCTAATGCGGACTTGATGGCTCGGTTCGCTTCACCTAACTCAGCTTGCGCTTGGTCTAAATCTGCTTGTGGTGCGCCTTGCAATGGCTTTTTCAGTGATTCTATACCTGTGTTCAGCGCTTTAAAAATATTGACCACATTATTGCTATCGGTTTCAAACACTTGTGCGCCAGTGAAATAAGTCGTCATCTCACGGTCACTCGCCACATTCTGCATAATCGCTTTATCGCCACCGTGATACAACACATCACCGTTAGCATCAATTTCAAATGGCGGTTTATCTGATTTAAAACCTGCGAAAATATACCGACCATTTCCATCTGTCGAGTTACCTAACGCCACTAATTGTTCTTTCAAACCCGTGAGTTGCTCAGCCAAAGTATTACGGTCTTTATCGCTTAAAGCACCTTGGTTTGATGCCTGAATAATGGTGGTATCAATTTGCGTCGTCACATCTGTCATCTGAGTCAAAATACTCATCTGCAGCGTCATTCCTGTTTTGGCAAACCCACGACTAGCAACATACTGTTGATTTCGGTTCTCTGACTGGTTAATCCGCACCGCTTGCGAAGACGCTTGCGGGTCATCAGAAGGCTTGCTTACACGCTTACCAGAAGCTAATTGACTTCCTGCATCCATCCAACGCGCTTGCGCACTGTTTATGTCTTGTAAGCGTTGGTGATAAATCATATTGGTACTTAAACGCATCGCTAAGTCCTTATCCTATCGCTAATATTTAGAATGCACGCATTAATGCGTTAAATAAATCATCCACCGTTTTTAATACTTGCGCATTGGCATTGAAAAACTGTTGGATTTTCTGCATCTGAATACTTTCTTCATTCATATTCACGCCCGAGATAGCTTGTTCTTGCTCATAGAAGCTCTCGGTCATTTTGTTCTGTGTTTCAGAATCAATTTGCGCTTGTTTAGTTTTACTGCCCACATCATTAACTAACGTTGCATAGAAATCAGAGAACGTAGAACTACCATCAATCAATTTTTCGTCTTGCAGTTTAACCAGTTGTTTAATGTTTTCATTATCACCTGGGCCACTGTCTTTACTTCCAGCCGCCGCAAAATCGGATGCATTGCTGACCAAGGTCTGCATACCGTTGATTACACCACTTACTGGTTTTACCAAGAATGAGTCACCTTTTGACATACCAGTACTGTTGCTGATTTTGATCTCTAAACCATCAAACTTCAGTGTACCTGCCGTATTTGAATCCACAGGAACATTAATACCTTCTGGCAAACGTGTGACATTCCATTCATTGCCGTCAAAGCGCATTTCGTAGTTATTACCTGTGACTTTAGACACATCGCTATAACTGAGATCAAAGTCTGCTTTACCACTATTATGAGTGTTGCTAACAACAGAGCCTTTACCAATTTCAAAGAAGTCTTTACCGGTGTTGCCGTTGGCATCGTACCCCTTGCTGTGCACTTCATTGAATTTGGTCGCAAAAACCAATGCTAATTTATTGAGTTTTTGATAAGCCGGGTCCATAACTTCTTGACGAGAACGCAAGATACCACTGAGTTCCCCACCACGGAATGACTCATCAGGAATTTCCCGTGCTTGGCCATTCGCGCCCACAAAGCCAATGCTAAAACGGCTATCATCTTTAGAAGAAGGGACGGCTTCTAAGCGATTCGCTTTTTCACCCGTGACTAACGGTAAGCCATTAGCAAACGTCACGTTATAGTTACCGTTCTGTTCGATAACTTTGACACCAACTAATGAGTTAACTTCATTAACTAGACGGTCACGCACATCTAATAAATCGTTAGGTTCAGAACCACTCACAGAACGGATCCGCGAAATTTGCTGGTTTAAACCCGCAATTTTTTCAGCGTAAATATTGATATCTTTCACTTTATTTTCTATCTGGTGATTAATATCCCGTTCCATTTCCTGCAAACGACGATCCGCTTCTTTAAACTGGCCTAATAATGCATTTGAGTTTCCTAAGAAAACGTCAATCAAGGTTTTGTCACTTGCATCGCTGGAGGCAGCGTCTAACGCGGTGAAGAAGCTACCGATATTACTTGAAATATCTTCAATATCATTAGTAAGCAAATCATCAACTTTATTGCAGTTCTTAACGTATGCCTCATAGTCACCGCTACGTGCGCGGGATTGGCTGTACTGCGCATTGATAAATTCATCAAACTCACGGCGAACATGGCTGAAATAAGTGCCGTTACCAAAATAGCCATTAGGTGTCATCGTACCGGGATTCTCCCCGAAAACAGCACTTTGGCGATGATAGTAACCCACACCTGCGTTAGCTAAGTTGTTAGAAATAACACTTAACCCGCCTTGTGCAGCGTTCACACCACTGAGCGCATTATTCATTACATTGTTCAGCATAAGCTTTTCCTGTTCTGGATGCTTATCGCCATCATTGGCTGACACAATGAGAGCGATAGCAACGCAAATTATTTAGTGCATATTTGGTTATCGGAAATTCAGCGTAATTATTTAGTCCAAACGCGCAATAATTCCGGATTTTTAGAAAATATCGTTTAAGTCTATGGTATATGCCTGAACCGCCCTTGATGCAGAGGTATTCGCCGCGGGTTGATGACCGCGTATCTGGTTAATCAAGGTGATTAGTTTGTCCGAATAGCCTGGGTCTGTGGCATACCCGGCTTGATGTAAACGGCGCGCAGCAATCTCTGGTGTCGGCGCTTTTTTGACGTCTTTGTAACGCGGGTTTTCCGTCAATAAATTGATATAATCGGCAATCGCCTCTTCATAAGAGCCATAAACGCGAAAATCATCCCGCATTTTGATGGTTTTTCCGTTGATCACTTCTGTTGTCATAATATTAATGACGGGCCCTTGCCAGTTTTTTCCCGCTTTTATACCAAACAGGTTATGGCTGGTTTTTCCATCTGATTTCAGAATTTCTCGCTGGCCCCAACCACTTTCTAATGCCGCTTGTGCCAATAGCAGAAAATGAGAAATACCACTGTTTTGGCTTGCCGCTTTTGCAGGTTCAATTAAACGGCTAATAAAATTATTGCTATTAAGCGATAACGCTTTGATTTTTTGGAATGGTGCCGATAATGCATCGCCCATTGGTGCAAAGTGGCGCATCATTTGTTCCATATTAAATGGCGGTAATGATTGCACTGTTTTTTCATCTAATGGCAGCAGGCTATTGGATGTGAGCCCACTTGACGTGTGTTGGTCTCGTGTAAGTTGCTGGTACATCATTTCCCCAAAACCTAAACCTTTTTGCGACAGGTCCTGGGCGATTTGTTGGTCATACATACTGGTGAGCATGCGTGTTTGGTCGCTGGAAAATAAGCCATCTTGTGGGAGTGCGTCACGCATACTTTTTAGCATCAATTGAACGAATGTTGCCTCAAGTTGCTGCGTGACATGGCGCAGCCCTTGCTCCGAATTCTTATTCAGTTCACCTTTTAACTGCCCCAGTGACTGTAAATCAAATGCGGCACCTTGCAATAGCTGCATGTCACTCATTAGATGATCTCCAGTTTTGCACGTAAACAACCCGCACTTTCCATCGCTTGCAGTATCGACATCAAGTCGTTTGGCGTTGCACCGAGTGTATTTAGGGCTTGAATAACTTGGTTTAATTGCACACTTGCGTTGACTTTTTGGAGTGCCCCACCCTGATCACGTACCCCAACATTCGTATTACGAGTGACTACGGTTTGCCCACCTGCAAATGGGGTGTCCGGTTGGCTCACTTGAGTTTGTCTTTCGACTGTGACCGCTAAACTGCCATGTGCAACAGCACAGCTGTCTAGTGTTACACTGCGGTTAATCACCACAGAACCGGTGCGTGAATTGAGGATCACTTTCGCTTCAGCCACTGGCGCACGTACATTAAGCTCCTGTACCCGTGCTAAAAAGCGCACTTGGTCGCGATTATTGGCAGGAACCAGTAATTGCACTGTCCGAGAATCTAACGCAGACGCCGTCCCCATACCGCCCATACGGTTAATTGCATCCGCAATATCTTGTGCCAATGTGAAGCTATCTTCGTTTAATTGCAGGTTAATTGCCCCGTTTTGCCCGAAACTGCTCGGTAATTCGCGTTCAATAGTTGCTCCACCGGTAATACGGCCGCCATTGAGTTGATTAACCTTAATACTACTGCCGCCGCCACTGGCTCCCGCACCACCCACTAAGATGTTACCTTGAGCCATCGCATAGATTTGTCCATCAACCCCTTTTAAGGGAGTCATCAACAACGTACCGCCACGTAAGCTTTTCGCGTTACCCATTGAGGAAACCACAATATCCACGGACTGCCCAGTACGCGCAAAAGGCGGCAATTTCGCGGTGACCATGACCGCCGCCACATTTTTTAATTGCATATTGGTACCCGGCGGCACCGTAATCCCCATTTGCGACAGCATGTTATTCAAACTTTGAGTGGTAAATGGAGTTTGCATGGTTTGGTCACCTGTCCCATCTAGGCCCACAACTAAACCATAGCCAATCAAGGCGTTATCTCGCACACCTTGAACGGTGGTTAAATCTTTAATACGCTCACTGTATGCTGAATAAGTGAAGCAAAAAAATAGTGATAGCAAAATTAATACTTTGTTTTTCATTGAATTATCTCGGCTGTTTTCTCGCTAATGTTTAATTAATAAGGCGAAACATTTAAGAAAAAGCGTTGTAGCCATCCCATGTTTTGCGATTCGTTAATATAGCCGTCACCCACATATTCAATGCGTGCATCAGCGACTTGTGTCGAACTCACATGATTGTCTGAACCGATAGTGCGCGGGTTAACCACCCCAGAGAAACGAATCGACTCAGTACCTTGGTTTATCGCGATGCGTTTCTCACCAACCACATGTAAATTACCGTTCGCCAATAATTGGTCGACTGTGACAGTGATGGTGCCTTTAAAGGTGTTGTTGGCATTGGCACCGCCTTTGCCGCTAAAGTCACTGTTACCTTTAATATCTAATTCTGTGTTTTTACCGCCAATCCACCCTTGCATGAAACCCGGTAATATCGCAGCTAAGAAACCTGTTTTCCCACTACGGTTGGCATTCGCTGAGGAGTTTTTGCTCGCACTCACGTTTTCTTGCAAGTTAATGGTTAAAATATCACCAACATTACGAGGGCGCCGGTCTTCAAATAATGGCTGATAGCCATAATAAGCAGGTTGAGCGCTTTGAAATATCGAGCCATTGGGTGCTGGTGCTGTCGGCGCTGTTGGGATTGCCGTGGTTTGTGTGTCCACTAATGGACGCGATTTGATTTGTGCACAACCGCTGGTAACTAAGACCAAAATGGCAAGTAACCCTGCCTGTTTAGGCGCTATGAAACGCGTTAGTAACGCTGCTTTTTGCTGTTGAGAAATCGTGCCGCTTTCAATCATCATGTTACTCTTTTGCTGCTGTGTACGTTTTATCATCACGAAGAGATCCCTCTCATTGATAACTCATCACTATCGCAATGAGTTATTTTTACGTATTTTTTACCAATTACAATTGCGTTAAGCGCTGTAACATTTGGTCAGAAGCGGATACCGCCTTACTGTTGATTTCATAAGCACGCTGAGTTTGGATCATGTTGACCAACTCCTCTGCCACATTGACGTTAGAGGTTTCTAACATGTTTTGATAAAGTAAACCGGCGCCATTGGTCCCCGGTGCGCTCTCATTTGGTGCGCCGGAACTTGCGGTTTCCATATACAGGTTTTCACCCATACTTTCCAAACCAGCATCATTAATGAAGGTGGTTAATGTAATTTGGCCAATTTGCTGTGGTTGGTTATCGCCATAGACGGTAATCGTCACGGTGCCATCGCGCGCAATCGACAAGCTGTTCGCGTTATCGGGGATCATAATCGCAGGAACGATTTGGTAACCACTTGAGGTCACTAACTGGCCATCTTGGTTTGGCTGCAATGCGCCATCACGGGTGTAAGCATCCGTACCATCAGGCATTTGCACATGTAAAAAACCTTGGCCTCGGATAGCGATATCGTTGGTATTTCCTGTTTTATTTAATGCGCCTTGCGCATGAATACGCATGGTGGCAACAGGGCGCGAACCCGTTCCCATTTGTAAGCCGGATGGTAATGAAGTTTGTTCTGAACTCATTGCGCCCGGCTGGCGAATATTTTGGTACATTAAATCTTCAAAAACAGCGCGTTGGCGTTTGAAACCATTAGTACTAACGTTGGCTAAGTTATTAGAAATAACATCAAGGTTAGTTTGTTGAGCATCAAGCCCTGTTTTAGCAATCCATAATGAGCGGATCATAATAATTCCTTACTGTATTTAGCTAACCGCGAGCAGTTGATTGGCGCGTTGTGCATTTTCATCAGCACTGCGGACAACTTTCATTTGCATTTCAAAGTGCCTTGCATTGGCAATCATCGAAACCATGGCTTCTGCGGCATTGACATTACTGCCTTCAATCACCCCCGCAGTGACAATGCCTCGTTCGCTTTGTGGCAAAGCATTGCCATTTGCCGCTTGCCCTTGTGGTGATAAATGAAACAAACCGTCTTCGCCACGGATCAAGTCTTGCGGCTGTGCTTCAACCACTTTCAAGCGCCCAATTTGCCCTAACATAGTCGGGGGGTCAGTCGCCAAAAGCGCAGTAACGGTACCGTCAGCGCCAATAGTTAACTCCGCATTTGGCGGAACGTTAATCGGCCCGCCATCACCTTGTAAGCGGCGCTCACCAATAACAAGCTCACCTTCACTAGACACTTGAATGTTACCATTACGGGTATAAGCTTCTGTGCCATCCGCTAATTCAACAGCCAAAAAATGCTTATCATTTAACGCAACATCGGTTTGCTTACCCGTATAATTGAGTGGCCCTTGGCTCATATCAGCGCCGGGAGTAGATGCCACCACCAGCGTTCTGGTTTGCTCGCTGTCACCATGTATCGGCACGGCACGCATTGCGGACAATTGCGCTTTAAAGCCTGCGGTTGACACATTGGCAATGTTATTTGAAACAATCGCTTGTTTTTCCAGCGCATGACGCGCTCCTCCCATCGCGGTATAAATGACGTGATCCATGGCCACCCTCTTGTTTTATCGTAAGTTAACCAGCGTCTGTAACATCTGATCTTGTGTCTTGATAGTTTGCGCGTTTGATTGGTAATTACGCTGCATCACAATCATGCTAATTAACTCTTGGCTCATATCCACGTTAGAAGACTCCAACGCACCGCTGGTTAATTTACCGAACTGACCGACACCCGGAACGCCGTCCATCGGGTTACCTGACGCATTAGAAGAGGCCCAAACGTTGCCACCTTGGGATACCAGACCATTTGGATTTGCGAAAGCAGATAATGCCACTTGACCAACCACACGTTTTTGTTGGTTAGAATAGTTAGCGGTAATTAAGCCGTTATCTTCAATTTTGAAGGTGGTGTATTCACCAGCTGGATAACCGTCAACATCAATTGCACTAACAGAAGACTCGCTGACCTTTTGTTGACGAGTCTTACTTAAATCAACGTTTAATATTCCATTATCAGCGCCATTTAACCCGTTATACGCGAAAGCAAATGTGGCTTTATCTGCGTCTTTTAACTTACCATTACCATCAAACTCTAGTTCACCCAGTTTTTTAGCTTCAGTTTCGTTAGCGTCTTTCGCATAAGCGGTCCATTTGTTATCTGACTCTTTAACAAAGTACACTGAAATTTCATGGGTATTACCTTGACTATCGAAAGCGGTCATTGTGGTGCTAAAGTTATACGTTGCTGAATCATCAGGCTTTGTGATGTCAAATTTCTTATCTTTAACTTTATCTTCAGAATTAAGGTTTATCGTCAGTTTCGCTAACTCAGATTTTTTCGCATCCATCATATCCGTTGGGATATTCAAGCCTTCAGGTACACCACCACTTTGGATGGTAACATTGCCTTTTTCATCAACACTCGCGGGGTAACCTGTGACTACCATCCCTTGGTTATTGACTAAATTACCGCTTTTATCGCGTAAGAATTGACCATCTCGGCTGTAATAAGTATCACCGTTTTGGTCTTGTACACGGAAAAAGCCATTTCCGGAGATGGCAACGTCTGTCGCTCTATCCGTACGCGTGATTGGACCATCTTTAAAATTTTGTGTCACCGCGGCCACATTAACGCCTAGGCCAACACCTGAACCTGCAAACATATCTGCAAATGAGGTCGTCGCCCCTTTAAAACCATTTGTTGCGGAGTTGGCAATATTATTACCAATTGAATCAAGCCCCGCTGAGGCTGCATTTAAGCCACTGACTGCTTGTGAAAAAGACATATTTTCTCCATGAGTATTGGGGGTAAATTAAGAAGATGGATAAACTTTGAAAATGCTGCTCAGCGGGACGCTTTGCCCAATGCCAACATCAAGTAATGGTGCGTCAGCTCCAGGAGTCACACCGTTAACACGGGTATACCCCAGTTTGGTCACTTCGATTTCAGCTCCTGAACTAACAGCTTTCACATCAAAGTAATATTTTCCTGTTGTATCGGTGACTAAGTTCCCGTTGTTATCACGGCCATCCCATGCCATATCATAGATATCGGGTTTAACTTCCGTATCATAGGTAATGGTTCGCACAACCATTCGGTTTTTATCGCGAATGGTAATTTCAACGTTGTCCGCCAATTTCGGCAAAAAGAAGCCAAACGGCGAGGAAATATATTCAGATTGCGGCTCTTCAGTGCCCTCTTCACCTTCAATGGCATCTTTGTTACTTAATCCAAACATTGAAGGGCTATTTGGGCTGATGCCTTCGTCTGGAAGCGGGTTTGATGGCTTAATCACATTGCTGTCTTCACCTGTGCTCGCTTTTTTGAGCGGCGCTAAGATGATTTCATTGCGCGGAATAAGCACACCTTTACCAACCAGCTGAGTGGCTTGCAATGACTGACCTGAACCAATTTGTTGGGAAATACCACTCACGCTGTCGCTGAGTTTATTCATACTTTCAAGTGTCGCTATTTGCGCCAATTGGCTGGTTAAATCCGTATTTTCCATTGGTTTTGTTGGGTCTTGGTTTTGCATTTGTGTGACAATCATTTTTAAAAAAGTGTCACGCATATCGTCACTTTGACTTTTCTTTGGCACATTACTCGCAGCTGGCTGAGGGCCAGCTGTCGTATTATCCAAAGAGTCGTACATTGTGGCTGCAACTCCCATGAAAATGCTCCCTTACTGGCCTATAGTCAGTGTCTTTTGCAACAATGTTTTTGCTGTATTCATCACTTCTAAGTTGGCTTGATAGCTACGAGAGGCTGAAATGGTGTTGATCATTTCGCCAACCATGTCGACATTTGGCATTTGCACATAGCCTTTTTCATCCGCTGACGGGTGACCAGGTTTATATTCCATACGCGGTGGTGTTGGGTCTTCTATCAACTCGCTCACACGCACGCCTCCCACTTCGTGACGCCCTTGTGGTGCCATTTGAAAAACAACTTGTTTTGCGCGATATGGTTGGCCATCTGGCCCCACGATACTTTCTGCGTTGGCCATATTGCTCGCACTGACATTCAAACGTTGAGATTGCGCAGTCAATGCCGATGCGGAGATATCAAAAATACTTAGTAAAGCCATGGCAATTACCCTTGCTGTAAGACAGCCAACATACTTTTGACGCGGCTATTGATAAATGTAAGGTCGGCCTGATATTTCAGGGTGTTATCTGCGAATTGGCTACGTTCAATGTCCATATCTACCGTATTACCATCCATTGAGGTTTGGTAAGGAACACGATATTTCAGGTCAATATTTGGCGCTTTGCCCCCTCGGCCTTCAATATGCCCTTTCGAAGTGACAGCAAGAGTCACACCTTTTCCCCCTACCACACCTTTATCCATGGCTTGTTGAAGTTGACGATTAAAGTCAATATCACGTGCTTGGTAGCCGGGTGTGTCGGCATTAGCAATGTTTGAAGCTAATACAGTCTGCCTTGCTTCGCGTATTGACAAAGCCTGTTGCTGGAAAGCAAACGTGGCGTTTAATTTATCAATCATAGTGGTCCTCAATGGAGATAACGCGATCCCTGAATTTGAACGTTCGCGAGTAAAAATTAAAATTCGACCCGCATATCTTAGCGGCCTACTAAAAAATCTAATGGCGGGATAAAGGCAAAATAATTGACCTATTTGGCTCATTCATTATTACGCAGCTGCGTAAACTGCAATTGTGAAAAAGTTTGCTTACTGGGGGGATAAAACGGGATGTATTACACTAAAAAATTGCCTTTATATATGGTAATCAGTTTGTTAGGTCTTACTCCAGCGCTTTCTCAAGCGTCATTACCCCAAGATATTAACCATTATTTTCGCCAAATTCATGGCAAGAAAACCCACGTTTCAATCGAAATCAAAACACCAATTGAACGTTGGCCTATTTGCGAGAAGCCACAAATCAACCCACCTATTGGCGGGCGTAATATGGGGAATGTGTCCCTTCCTGTGCAATGTGGTAAAAAAAAGCAATTTATTCAGCTAACAGTGAATGTGACAGGCCAGTATTACGTGGCAACACGCAATATAAATAGAGGGGAACCCATACAATTTGTTGATATCGGAACCAAAAAAGGCTTATTGCATAAACTCCCCGCAGGCGCAAGTACAGACAAAATTGCACTTCGCGGAGCAGTAGCCCTGCGTAATATTCCAGCAGGTCAAACATTCACAAAATCAATGACAAGGCAGCCTTGGGCAATAAAAGCAGGGCAAACTGTATTTGTATTCGCTAGTGGTGATAATTTTTCAGTGAAATACGAAGGAAGAGCAATAAATAATGCTACTGCCGGCCAAAATACCCGTGTACGATTGTTAAATGGGCAAGTTGTAAATGGGGAAGCGCTAGAAAATGGCAGCGTTCAAGTGGCATTAAAATAAAGCGCCCCCCGCTTGTACTCTAAATAATTCGAGTGGCAGCTAGGCAACAAGTGAAGAGAGGCCGATGAGCATACATAAGTATGTA
>NZ_JAMPOL010000023.1:0-38781 GCF_028480325.1 Providencia sp. PROV182
TATGACGAGTAGTGCAATATTTTGTAACACTATATACACTAAAGATTCATAAACATAAGCCGATAACTGACATATGAAAAAAATCGGAAATAGGAAAATACATTATGGCTATTGAGCAAACATCTGCAATTTCTGCACTGACTCAGGTGACAAACCGCGATCCGCAAGATGCGACAGTCCCGATGCGGGATAAAAAAGTGTCCACTAATGAAATCGTTAAAGAGAGTTCTTTTGCTCCTAGTGAGCTACAAAAAAAATTATTGCAACCTCAAGCAAGTGATATTAATAGTGCTAAAGTTGAACAAATTAAACAAGCAATCAAAGATGGCACCCTAACAATGGATGCTGAAAAAATTGCTGATGGCATTTTGCGCGATGCTCATGAATGTATGTTATCAATGAAATAAATAACGATTATGACTGACGAATTACTGATATTACTTGAGCAACAACTCGCTCATTTGCAATCATTACAAATAGTGATGAAAAATGAAGAGCTATTACTAGGTTATCACCGTGTGCCGCCTTCGCCTTTTCAGGAAACCACTGAACAAAAACGGTTTTTAGTTGCTGCGATCGGCCATGGTGAAACAAACCGCCTAGCGTTAGAAGCACAATCTGAGATCAGTGCACCTTATGAAGGCAATGATGCACTAGCAGGTGTATGGGAAGCCATTAAAAGCTTAACAACTGAGCTAAAAGAGTTGAATTATCGTAATCACCAAATGCTACAACTGCATATTGAGCTGAATGCTCAGCGCCTAAACTTTGTGAAAAAACATAATAACCAATCCACTTATGGTGCTGATGGTTTAGAGTCAAAGCGCCCTGCATTAGGTAAAAAAATTTCAATTTAAGGTGTGTTTTGTCTAGTTCACAACCCTCTCCTTTCATACTGAGGCTCGTCAGGCAGCTCGCTCAATAGAATTACTAAAATACAGACAAAGTTGCTGCTGCAATCTCTTTTTTTCATATTCCTCTTGATGGTAGATTAGGTAAATTTCATCGCCTTAACTAAAATAAATTTATCAAAGGGATAGGATATGTTTAGGCCACCACCTATAAATATAAACTCACATATTTTGGACATTAGCATTGAACGTTTTTTTAACTACCGAACCATATTCAAAACTACAGATCTAAATGAATTGCATGGTATTTATTGTTGGAACGAAGAAATTTCCACTAAATTTATCTACTTAATCGGCATGATTGAAATTACACTAAGAAACAAAATTCATCGCTGTCTTAGTCATTTTTATTTTACAAACCAATTAACTCTCTGCAGTCAAAAATTATATGGTAATGTCCAGTCTTGTAATTGGTATGACCACCTAGGCCTGACACACAATAATAAACTGTTCAATGCGATTGACTCTGCCAAAAAGAAAAATGGTAAGTATATCCAACCAGTTCCAGCCCCACATAGAATAATATCAACACTAGAAAATGGGAGGTGGGCGCACATTTTAAAAATTAATAAAACAAGCAATGGTACAATTATTCCGTGGGAACAAATATTTCCTAATATATTTCAATATTATCCGTACTCTATTCAGCAAAAATCACATCCTAAAGATATAAAAAATCGGCATAGAATAATTCAACGATTACTCCAAACAAATAAATTACGCAATAGATGTGCTCATTTTGAGCCTATATGGAAGTTTGGTAATTTAATTAATGAATTTGATAGTTCAATAATTAAGAGTGCCCCTAATGATATAGCTTCAACATTAAGTCGACTAAAGTTAGAATATCGCCATTTAATTGACTTACTTGGCTGGCTATCTAGCGATATGCAATCCTATTACCTAAATAGCTTTACTCATAAAGATCTAGTTCAGCTTATCCACATAGATGGATTAACCGCATTTAAACTCGCATCAAGTACAAAAAAGATAGCTTTGAGTAAAATTGGACGAAAGCACAATTTGAAAAAAAGTCCTGCGTGATGGGCAATCTGTCTTACTAACGGATAAAGGCAGAATTGTAGGGCGTTTTTTAGTCAGTTAAATACAAAGAGGCCGCTCTTAAAAGAGCGGCCTCTTCATACTTTCTTTGCGCTTTGACGAGCATTCAAATACACACCTTAGGTATAAGAACAATTTAGCTTCAAAGCGACTACATATTTATCCTACACAACCATATAACTAAAAGCAAGATGATTAACTACCACTGATCATCGACGTCATTCTTATCTTACGGTGGTCCGTCATTTCTAAATTCGACATGACCACCAGCTGCGGCAGACTGCGCCGCAAGAAACGCGATAAAATCAAGCGTAATCCATGGTTAACTAACAGCACTGTAGGCGCGCCCATCGCTTCTTGGTGAGCTACAGCTTGCTCCGCTTGAGTTTGAATAAACTGCGCCAAGTTCGGCTCTAACCCACCGCCGTTTTTCGCGGCTTGCAGCAAAATCTGCTCAAGGCTAGCCTCTAAACCAATCACTTGAATTTCTTCTGCATTACCAAACCACTGCTGTGTAATTGCTCGCCCTAATGCAATGCGCACTTGGGATGTTAAGTAATCAGTATCTTTGTTTTCCCCATTTTCTCCTGCCATTTCAGCCAAGGTTTCAATGATGGTACGCATATCGCGGATCACCACATCTTCCATTAATAAGTTTTGTAAAACGCGGTGCAAAATCGTTAATGAAATCGTATCTGGGATCAGGTCATCTGCCAATTTTGGCATCTCTTTTTTCACGCGGTCATACAGCATTTGGGCTTCTTGGCGGCCAAATAAGGTACTGGAGTTTTGCAGTAAAATTTGATTAAAGTGAGTTGCCACCGCTGTACTCGCGGATACCACGGTATACCCTTGGATTTGTGCTTGCTCACGCAAATCATCATCAATCCAAATGGCGGGTAAACCAAATGCTGGCTCTTTAGTGACATCCCCTTGTAACGACCCAGCCGCATTACCTGGGTCAATAGCCAGACTACGCCCTGGCTGTGCTTCCCCCCGCCCAACTTCCGCGCCTTTAATTAGAATTCGGTATTCACAAGGGGAAAGCGCTAAGTTATCGCAAATATGTACGACGGGTGGCAAATACCCCACTTCTTGAGCAAATTTCTTACGTAAACCACGTAGTCGCCCTAATAATTCACCTTGCTGGTCATTATCGACTAATGGGATCAACCGATACCCCACTTCCATCGCCAACAAGTCTTCTAATTGAACGTCATCCCACGTGGCTTCAACCACTTTATTGGCTTCTTGAAAATGCTGAGATTGGCTATTATCCCCCGCACTACTTTCGGGTTGTTGGGATTTGCGGACTAAATACCAACCAAGGGCAGCCAGTGCCGCGGTAAACAGTAAAAATACAAAGTTAGGCATACCCGGTATTAAACCGATTAAACCTAGAACCCCAGCGCTCAACCACATCACTCTTGGGTTATTGAATAATTGAGTGACCATTTGTTCACCCACATCTTCATCTGTTGCCACACGAGTGACAATAACCCCAGCAGCGGTGGAAATAATCAAAGCTGGAATTTGCGCGACAAGCCCATCACCAATAGTCAGCAAGGTATAGGCACTGGTGGCATCTCCCAAAGACATATTGTGCTGGCCTACACCAACGATTAACCCGCCAACCACGTTGATCACCATAATCATGATCCCCGCGATAGCATCTCCTCGCACGAATTTACTCGCACCATCCATCGAACCATAGAAATCCGCTTCTTGCGTAACCTCCGCGCGGCGTTTTTTCGCTTCATCATCATTAATGATACCCGCGTTCAAGTCGGCATCGATGGCCATTTGCTTACCTGGCATGCCATCTAACACAAAGCGAGCGCCCACTTCCGCGATACGCCCCGCCCCCTTAGTGATAACCATAAAGTTAATCAGCACAAGAATAATGAATACCACAATACCGATGGCGAAGTTGCCGCCCACCAAAAAGTGACCAAAGGCTTCGACAACTCGCCCAGCAGCATCTGGCCCTGTATGGCCATCTAACAGGATAATTCGCGTCGAGGCGATATTCAAAGAGAGGCGCAATAAAGTTGCAAATAGCAAAATGGTAGGAAATGCCGCAAAATCTAATGTGCGTTTTGTGAACATCGCCACTAATAACACCATAATGGAAAGTGCAATATTAAAGGTAAACAGTAAATCCAATAAAAAAGCCGGTAATGGCAATACCATCATCGACAGGATCATTAATATCAGAACCGGGCCGGCCAGTATTTGCCACTGCGTTCCTTGTAAATTTTTCGGCAATTTTAATAATGAAGCCAAATTAGCCATCTCGATTGTTATCTCCAGCAAAGTCCAGCGTCGGTGGCACTGGTAAATTTTTCGGTTTTTTTGGTCTGAGCCCACCTTCTCGGCGCCAGCGGCGCAATTGGTAAACCCATGCTAAAACTTCTGCAACCGCGGCATATAATGCAACAGGAATGCTTTGTCCTATCTCCGCATGGCGGTATAGCGCACGAGCAAGAGGCGGTGCTTCTAACTGTAATATTCGGTGCTCTTCACCAATTTCTTTGATGCGCTGAGCTAATACACCTGCTCCTTTCGCTAATACTTTTGGTGCCCCCATTTTTTTGTCATCATATTTAAGGGCGACCGCATAATGTGTTGGGTTAGTGACGATAACATCTGCATTCGGAACATCTGCCATCATTCGGTTACGCGCAATCGCACGCTGCTGTTGGCGAATTTTGGCTTTAATCTGCGGGTCACCCTCTTGCTGCTTGAATTCATCTTTAATTTCCTGACGGCTCATGCGTAATTTTTTCAAATGGGAACGAAACTGATAGAAAACATCAAAAGCCACCATTGGGATCAGCAAGAAAACAATCAAATAACCAGCAAAAATCACTTTTTGCAGTGCATTACTTAGCGCCGTAACGGGTGATTCCATCACTAAATGCAGTAACGATGGCCAACTTTGCCAAAGAAAAATAAACGCGCCCAAACCAACAAATAAGGATTTCAAAATCGCTTTAAATAACTCAGATAAGGCATTCATCGAAAAAATACGTTTTAGCCCTTTGATTGGATTTAACTTTTTCAAATCAAATTTAATCAACTTGCTATTAAAAACGAGCCCACCGACTAATGATGATGCAGAAATGCCAACCAAAGCTAACCCGCCAATGACTGGTAATAAGGCAAATAACGCCTCACTGACCACACGCCCTAAGTAACTGATCATCAAGCCTGTATTTTGTAAATAGTGGCCATCAAAAATAAAACCCTGACGAGTAATTTGCCGCAATTGTGCCGCGAGGTGTCCACCACTTAGCCATAGCAAGCTCACGCCTGCTAACATCATCATTAGCGAGCTAAGTTCTTTTGAACGAACGATTTGCCCATCATCTTTGGCTTTTTGCTTTTTATGGGGCGTGGGCTCTTCGGTTTTTTCTACATCACTCTCGTCGGACACCGCGGTTCCAAAATGTAATGAAAATACGAGTTATCGCTATAGCATGACAGAGTGTAAAAAAATCAATGGTGGAAAATAGACGCAGTTCAAGGGGGTTATTTGGCTATTGAGCAATAAGACAGCAATTTTTCGAAGGGTTTCGCAAATAATCGCAATAAATTAAAGATACTCTGATAATGGCAATATTTGTTGATAAAATCCCTATCGTGATCGATGAGCTGTGCTAAAGTACACGTGTCATAACACGTGTATAAGGGGCATCTATGAATAGAACAAAAAAAACCGTCAGTGTCACTGTCGCGCCTGAACTCTACGAACAAGCAAGGCGGGCTAAACTTAACTTATCAGCAATACTGGCTTGTGCCTTACAAGCTGAATTAAAACGCCTCGAAGCGCAAAAATGGAAAAATGACAATGTCGAAGGCTTTAATGAGTTAAACAGGATAAATGAAGAATATGGATTACTCTCAGATAAATACAAGGATTTTTAATGCAATATTGCCTCTATCAAAACCGAGAAGATACGGTCAAATACCCATATTTACTGGATATTCAAAGTAACATTATTGATATATTGAATACTCGTTTAGTCATCCCGTTATTCGATAGCAGGCTAGTTAAAAAGCCATTACCTGTACGCTTAAATCCACAATTATCAATCAACGGGCAGGTTTTTATTTTAATGACTCACCAAATGGCTTGCGTCCCTCATTCATTATTAGGGAAAGAAATCGTTGACTTAAGTAGCCAGCGAGACACCATTAAACACGCAATTGACTTACTGATTGATGGCTTTTAACAATGAAGGGTTATTATGGATACTTGCCACCTTGTTGCCCCAGATATCACTTTAGAAGATGCCCCAAAAGAAGCCTTACGTATGCTTAATTGGCTAAAACATCAAGGTATTATCGACCCTGACTTTCAAAGTATCGAGTATGGTGAAGTAATTTATCGTCCTACGCCTGCTCACAAAGAACCCATTTTGTACGTAATTAATGATGAAATCGTCCCAACTCAACTTCCTGAAGATACGCTAAAAAACTACCTGTCTATCGTGACAGAACGAACAGTTTTTCATGCAGGGGGAAATGGCCTTGGTATTTATTGCCCACAATGTAATCAGGAACAAAGTGAGCATAGCCATGCATGGAGTGATACTGTTACGGATTGGTATGAAGGAAAACCAGAAAATCTCGCTTGTTTTTATTGCGATTTTCATGGCTCACTTAATGAATGGCAGTTTGACCCTCAATGGGCATTCGGCAATTTAGGTTTTAGTTTTCATAATTGGGATATACGCGATAATTTTATCGAGGAATTTGAGCAAATACTTGGTAGTAAAATCATTGCTGTTTATCAACATGATTAGCAATTAAATTGTTCAGCTGAATACTCATAGGCTCTATATAATTCAAGGTTTAGAGGAAAAATCCAAGGTAATCCGCATCCCCACCGCTTCTGCATATTTTAATAATGTGCCTAATTTTGGGTCGAACTGCGCTTTTTCCAAACGGGACACGTTCTGCTTCTGAGTTTGCATTTTTTCCGCAATTTGAATTTGGGTTAAATTATTGGCTAAACGTGCTTTTTTGAGTTGATTGATTAACGCCTGTCTCATCTGTAATTCAGTAGAGCACTCATTAATATCTCCATCATTTTCTTGAACTATTTCTTTTTGTTCTTTTTTTTCTTTAATAACAAAAGCAGAAATTAAATCGTTATTTATCATTGCAATCCTCCCCTTGTAACGCAAATACAATAAAACTACCCTAACCCTATGTAATTAGAGTAGTTAAATTAAAAACTTGTCGGCGATTAGAAGCCCAGCTCATCAAGCAAATCATCAACTTGAGACTGTGATGCCATCACATTCACGCCTTCTTTATTGATTTGTGGGCCATTGAGCAAACTTTCGTTTTGCGTTTTCGCACGCATTTCAGGTGGTGTATTTTCCATTAACAGTGCGAGCAGTTGCTTTTCAGCTTCTTCAACCACTTCCATCATTTTTTTGATGACTTGCCCTGTTAAATCTTGGAAATCTTGCGCCATCATGATTTCTAACAGCTCTGCTTTGGTGGTTTCGCTGTCTTGGATCACTTGCCCTAAAAAAGCTTCTGTTGACTCACGCAATTGTGCAGGAACCCCATCTCCAGCGGTTTCTTGCCACTGCTGTTGCAATACCTGCGCATTTTTATTCATTTCCACTTGCAGTGGTTTGATGACATCAATACCATTTAAGGTTTTTTCTGCCGCTTGCGCCGTCATTTGGGCGATATAACGCAGCCTATCTTTTCCGTCTGGAATACTCGCCACTGCCTGTTGAACGCTTTTTTCTAGCCCCAATTCGCGCATACTTTCACGCAGCGTTCTCATTAGCGTACCAATGCGCGTAATGACTTGTTTTAAATCATCATTACCATTGCGAATACCTTCCATACCCACTTGCTCAGTCATGAAAACCTCCTTTGGCACGCACTGTTATTGCAGCCCCATTTTTTCAAATACTTTATTCAGTTTTTCTTCTAAGATAGCGGCAGTGAACGGCTTAACGACATAACCACTCGCACCCGCTTGTGCAGCGGCAATAATATTTTCTTTTTTCGCTTCTGCTGTCACCATGAGTACTGGGATATGCTTCAAGGCATCATCACCACGAATGGTTTTAAGCAACTCAAGGCCATCCATGTTTGGCATATTCCAATCAGCAACAACAAAATCGATGCTGCCTGTACGGATTTTTTCTAAAGCATCAACACCGTCTTCTGCTTCTTCTATTTTGTTAAATCCGAGCTCTTTTAATAAGTTACGGACGATACGTCGCATTGTAGAAAAATCATCGACAACCAAAAAACTGAGATCTTTAGCGGCCATAACCACTCCTTCAAAATACAATTGTGAATTCCTGTCACGGTTTAAACCGTGACAGAAGAAAGTCTTGCTAAAACACTTGGGGCAATCTTGAGAATATCTTGCACCTCATCCGCAGCCCCCAATTCAATCGCCGCGCGAGGCATTCCAAACACCACGCAACTACTTTCGTTTTGTGCGTAAGTGATAGCCCCTTGCTTACGTAAATTTAATAGCCCTTTCGCGCCATCCATCCCCATCCCTGTCAATAAAATGCCAATACATTTTCGCCCAACACATTGAGCGACTGAATCAAACAACACATCAACAGAAGGACGATGCCGGTTAACAGGTTCGCTTTGCTGCAAAATAACTTGAAATCCCTTGCCTTTATCCGCAATCAACATGTGCGAATCGCCTGGGGCAATATATGCATGGCCTTTTTGTAATAGTTCGTTGTGTTCAGCTTCTTTTACGGTCAATACACAGAGCTTATTTAAGCGATCAGCAAAAGAACGCGTAAAACCCGCTGGCATATGTTGAGTGATCACTACCGGAGGGCATTCATGAGGTAACATTTCCAAAAATTGCCGTATTGCCTCCGTTCCTCCGGTCGATGCGCCAACCGCAATCACACGGCTATTGCAAACATAGGGAGAGAGTGATTTCGCTTGAGAAACTGACTCATTAACCTTTTTGTCAGGGCGGGCAAAGCGGCTGCGCTGAGTAATTTTAGACATGGCTGCTGCGCGAATTTTCTCACCAATAATATCGCGATAACTCATCATGGTTTCACGAATACCAATTTGTGGTTTCGTGACAAAATCCACAGCACCTAATTCCAGCGCTTTTAACGTCACTTCCGAACCTTTCGATGTTAATGTTGAAACCATTACCACAGGCATTGGATGCAAGCGCATTAGTTTTTCTAAGAAATCAATACCATCCATTCGCGGCATTTCCACGTCTAACGTGATCACGTCCGGTTCATGTTGTTTGATTAAGTCACGTGCAACATAAGGGTCTGGTGCAGTATCAACCACAATCATGTCTTCGTGACTATTAATAATTTCGCGCATTAATTGGCGCATCAGTGCTGAGTCATCCACACATAGCACTTTAATCTTTTTCATTACCCCCTCCTCGCCGCTTGCAAGCTGTAGACGGTTTGCCCTTTAATAACGAAACTTTGTGATAACTGCGATAAATTTTCGGAATGCCCGATAAACAGTAATCCGTCAGGCTTAAGCAATGGAACAAAGCGCTCTAGCATTTTTATCTGCATCTCTTTATCGAAATAAATCATGACATTACGACAAAAAATCGCATCAAACCGATGTTGCATCTGCCAGTCATGGTCACTCAAGTTTAAGTAACGAAATTCAATCATTTGGCGCAATGCAGGTTTGACTCGTGCATAACCGTCAAATTCACCAACCCCTTTCATGAAATAACGTTGTCGCTGTAATGCCGTCAATGATTTCAGCTCTTCTACGCGATACACGCCTTGTTTCGCTTTTTCTAGCACTTCCGTGTCAATGTCACTGGCAATCACTTTGGCATTGATGGCATTCGGCCCAAGTACATCACTTAATGTCATTGCTATCGAATACGGCTCTTCTCCCGTTGAAGATGCGGCACACCAAATATTAATGGCGCTATTTTTACGCGTACGAACAAAGTCCGCTAACGTCACAAAATGGTGTGGTTCACGAAAAAATGCAGTTAAATTTGTCGTCAAAGCATTCACGAAAGCTTGCCATTCTGCATGGTGAGGCTCACGCTCTAACATCCGCAAATAATCGGAAAAATTGTCGATATTACAATCACGTAACCGCTTTAATAGCCGGTTATAGACCATATTTTTTTTATTCATGGTGAGGACAATGCCTGATTTTTTATGAATAAATCGACAAACCCGACCAAACTCATCATCAGTCAGTGGTTCTACCTGTGGTACAAAAAGCATCGTACTTGTCGTCCTATTCAATAAAAACCCAGAGGCAGCCAGTTATTTGGCTGCCTTTTAGGATGGATAACCTAAGGAAAAATAACCTGTTACGGTTATCCACCGAAAATTCAGAAACGAATTTTCACAACACTTAACGCCGATTACGATTTAAATGACTTTCGGGTAATTCAAAGAATGCAACCGTATCAACTAAGTTGTTTGCTTGGTCTTCTAACGCCGCCGTCGCACTGGTCGATTGTTCCACTAATGCCGCATTTTGTTGTGTCACTAAATCCATTTGGCTTACCGCTGTGGCGACTTGCTCAATACCACGGCTTTGTTCATTGGAAGCAGAAGCAATGTTACCCATTAATTCAGTAACTTGGTTAACAGCTGCAACTAACTCACTCATAGTTTCCCCCGCTTCATTAACAAGCTGAGAACCTTGGCTCACTCTACCGACAGACTCATCAATCAAGGTTTTAATTTCTTTTGCCGCTTCCGCACTGCGCTGAGCTAGCGCTCTAACTTCACCAGCAACCACAGAAAATCCGCGACCCTGCTCACCGGCTCGAGCGGCTTCAACGGCAGCATTCAATGCTAAGATATTGGTTTGGAAAGCAATCCCATCAATCACACTAATAATGGCACTGATTTTTTGTGAGCTATTAGAAATGGAAGTCATGGTGTCAATCACGTCTTCGGTGATCTCTCCACCTTTCGTTGCGGTTTTCGATGCACTAACAGCAAGTTCACTGGCTTGACGTGCGTTATCCGCATTTTGCTTAACGGTTGCTGTCAACTCTTCCATACTAGCCGCAGTTTCTTCGAGTGATGCCGCTTGCTGCTCAGTACGTGAAGATAAGTTATTATTACCTAAAGCAATTTCACGAATACCGGTATACATTTGGTCAGTATTTGAACGCAAGGCGGTCACTGAAGTCACTAAAGACTCCTGCATATCCTTTAGCTTGCCAAATACCTCACCGATTTCATCACGGGTCGTCACTTCAATTTTCTGATTGAGTTTGCCATCAGCCACTAATGCAAAGTGCTCTCCCATACTCTTCAGTGGGTTAATTACTTTACGTTTCATCCAATAATGAGCAAATGCAATAACCGCGATGATAATGACGATCACTGAGCAAAATGAACTCCAAGCGAAGGTGTTATACATTCTTGCTACCGCAAGAGATTCGTCGCTTTCAGCATTCAGTAATTCAAGGTATTCCTCAACAACTTGCTCCAACTGATCCTGGTTTTCTTGAGCAGGAAGTTCAATATAAGCTGCAATATCGTTATTATCTAAATGTGTTTTTAATGCTTTGAGTGTTAAGACAAATGCTTGATACCGAGCCTCTAAAGCCGCAAGATTTTCTTTCTCACTTAAAAGAGGCTGGTTTTTAAACATAGTGTAGTCTTTCTCAGCTTCTGCGAGTAATTTGTCAAAAGTCACTCTTGTTTCTTCAATCAATGGTTCATTACCACCGACTTTATGCAGCAATGCAATTTGCGTTAGGCTATTGCGTGCTTGCATTAGGTGTTTATTGGTTTCTTCAAGCATCGAACGCTTATCAGACCCCAAATCAATGCGCTCTAAGGATTTTAATTCGCTTACAACAATCCCAACAGAAACCCCGCTAGACACAATCTGCATCCCACAAAATAAAATGAGAAGAAGATATAAACTCACCGAAATCCGGATATTTTTACCAAACATAGAAATCCCCACTTGTGCCAGCTAAGAGAACTGAACCTCTGAAACATTGCCTTGTTTTCTAATGCGCAGGAACGCTGCAAAACCGTAGCTTTGCAGCGCGAAACTGAGCTTAACCCTTAGAAAGTTTCCCAATTGTCATCATCTTTATGTTCTTTCGATGATAGTTTTGTCAGATCCGGTGTTTTAACGATATTTGAAACCGTTCTTGCTGCCGGCTGAATATTGCGTATTTCACTTTGTTTTAATGGTGGTAAACGGAAGATAGAAATCAGTTGCGACAGTTTTGCCACTTGCTCTTCCAATACATTGGCTGCAACCGCGGATTGCTCAACCAGCGACGCATTTTGCTGCGTAACTTTGTCCATTTCAGCGACAGCAATACTGACTTGTGCAATTCCTTTGCTTTGCTCGTCTGATGCGGTCGCAATATGCGTCATAATGTCAGTAACACGTGTAACAGATTCAACAATCTTGGTCATTGTTTCGCCTGCATCCTCAGCTTGGCGAGCGCCTGTCCCAGTTCTTGACACCGAATCTTCAATTAACGTTTTAATCTCTTTAGCGGCATCTGCACTGCGTTGTGCCAAATTACGCACTTCATCAGCAACAACTGCAAAACCACGGCCATGCTCACCTGCCCTTGCCGCTTCAACTGCCGCATTAAGCGCTAAGATGTTAGTTTGAAAAGCGATGCTATCGATAACTGCAGTAATATCAGAGATTTTCTGTGAGCTATCCGCAATATTCAGCATGGTGCTAACGACATTGGATACCACTTTGCCGCCTTCTTTTGCTATCACTGAAGCTTGGTTTGCAAATTCACTCGCTTGGTGGGCGTATTCGGTATTTTGTTTAACAGTGGCAGTCAGTTCACTCATGCTGGCTGAAGTTTCTTCTAAGCAAGCGACTTGTTGCTCCGTTCGTGCTGACAAGTCATTGTTACCTGCTGCAATTTCGGTTGTACCTTGGTAAATAGTTTCGCTACCATCTAGCACACCACGAACCGTATTAATCAGCTCTTGTTGCATGTGCTGAACACCATTGGCCAATTCACCAATTTCATTTTTGGCAATTGTTGTCACATTCGGTGTTAAATCCCCTGAAGCAAAGACTTTAATACGTTCAATTAAGATACCGAGTGGCTCGATAATACCTTTACGAACATAGCGATAACTGAAGAAACCAATCAAAGCGAGTAAGATAGATAACGTCACCAACATGTATAATGATTGGCGATAGTTATTATCTGCATTGACGACTTCGGCCTGGAAATCAGCAGATATATCCGCAAAATAAGCGTTAAATTGCTCTTCAAATTTCACTTGGTGCCCTGAGGTTCTGTGTGCATAAAAACCTTCAAGGTCACCCTTTTCAGCGAATTCACTTAGCTTGATTAACGCATCACGATAGGTTTCATAGGTACTAAACAGCTTTTCAAATTTGGCTTTATCATAATCTGAACTTTGCATCAGCTTGTTATAACGTGCGTAAGCGTCATCCGCTGATTTAAAGTTACGTTTAGCGGCTTTAATCAAGTCTTCTGTCGTTGCATCGTCTTGAATTTTACGACCTTCGAGCAAATAGGCATTGATAGAGCGGTTTAAGTTCGCCCGGGCTTGTAACAAATTAACCCAACTTTCTGTTAATACTTGTCTTTGGCGTTGTAAGGAATTCAAATAACTAATGCTGTCGCTGTTATCGCCCAGTTTGGTAAACATCAACCCACTGGATACCAGTTGCAGCAAAATAAAGATAAAAATGACGGACAAAAGTCCCGATACGATTTTAATTCGACTGTACATGACGTTTTACTAACATAATTTTGTTGTATTTTGGATATCGGTCATCCAACCAAAAACTTTAGTTAATGACTTATTATTATTTGAACAATTATTGGGGCTGAGAATTACTCAGCCATGCTGTCAATCAGCGCCATTTCATCGCTAGTTAATAATTTTTCGATATCGACTAAAATCAACATACGGTCATTTAATGTTCCGAGCCCTGTCAGATATTGGGTCGATAATGTCACCGCAAAATCAGGTGGTGGCGCAATTTGCTCTTCATTCAAGACCAGCACATCCGAAACCCCATCGACGACAATACCGACAACGCGATCTTTTAAATTCACCACAATAACGACCGTGTTATCGTTATACACCACGTTTTCATGGGAAAACTTCACCCGTAAATCAATAATTGGAATGATGACTCCACGTAAATTAGTCACACCTTTGATAAAATCAGGGGTATTCGCGATACGAGTCACTTGTTCATAGCCACGAATTTCCTGCACTTTTAAGATTTCAATGCCATACTCTTCTTCACCCAAGGTAAAAATGAGGTAGCCTTCGCCGTTTTTTTCTTCTTCGTGTTTATTTAAATCATCATCTAACATAGACATGGTGTATGGCCTCTATTTAGTGCACGACAGGTTGAGAAACCTGCTGTTTCTTTTTAATCAAAATGCTGTTATTCATTTTTTGCAGCTCAGCCACATCTAAAATCAATGCAACAGAGCCATCGCCCATAATCGTTGCTGCGGAAATACCAGGGATTTTGCGATAATTACTTTCAATGTTTTTCACCACCACTTGCTGTTGCCCGACGAGCTTGTCAACTAACAACGCAAAACGGTGGCCTGCATTTTGAATAATCAGCACAATACTGTTATCTAAATTTCGCTCGGCTTCTTCGATGGAAAATACTTGGTGTAATTCAACAAGTGGCAAATATTCCCCTCGCACAAGCAGCATTTTTTCTTCTCCCGCTAAGCGATAAATATCCTCTTGCCGAGGCTGCAAGGTACTGATAATGGCACTCAATGGAACGATAAAAACATCTTCCGCTACTTTCACAGACATACCATCCAAAATGGCTAAAGTGAGCGGTAATAAAATGCGGATAATGGTACCTTTACCTTCGGTAAAACCGATTTGAATACGGCCGCCCATGTCTTGGATATTTCGTTTCACCACATCCATTCCAACACCGCGTCCCGAAACGTCTGTCACTACCTCTGCGGTTGAAAAACCCGGTGCCATAATCAGCATCGCAACTTCATCATTGCTCATCCCATCATGCACATTCATGCCTTGTGACTTCGCTTTTGCCAAAATACGTTCACGATTTAGCCCTGCGCCGTCATCACGCACTTCAATACAAATGTTGCCACTTTGATGTGCTGCCGCTAAGGTCAGTGTTCCGGCTTCCGGCTTACCATTTGCCACACGAACTTCTGGCTTTTCAATCCCATGGTCGAGGCTATTACGAACAAGGTGATTTAGGGGATCAACAATGCGCTCAATCAAGCTTTTATCGAGTTCAGTCGAACTTCCTTCTACTTTCAGTTCGATTTTTTTACCTAATTTGGAAGCGATATCGCGTACCATGCGCGGGAAGCGGCTAAATACGTAGTCCATTGGCATCATGCGAATTGACATGACGGATTCTTGCAAAGCGCGGGAATTACGCTCCAACTGTACGATTGAGCTTAACAAATCACTGTATTCGTTCTGATCGACATGTTGACTATGTTGGGTCAACATTGATTGAATAATCACCAGCTCACCCACTAAGTTAATCAGCTGGTCAACTTTCTCTACAGCCACACGAATGCTGCTCGAATCCCCTTTCGGTTTAGCGATTGCCGTTTTTTTAGCCGTGGTGGGTGCAGCAGGTTTTGCCGAGCTTTGCGGAGTATCTACTTGAGGCTCTGTGACTTCATTCGCTGCAACTTTATCATCATTTAATAACGTTTCTTCCTTTGAAAAAGCGAGGCAATCGGCAAATGAAATTACTTCATGGCTAATTTGCGATTCATCCACCACAAAACATAGCACCCCACTAATATCATCAATATCCGTATTAGTTCCTACCCATGCTTGTAAACTATTTGCTGTTTTTTCAGTGTGATATAAATGCCCAAATAAACTGAGCTCATCCGCCAATAAATCAACTTCATTTTCTTTGAGCTGATTTAACGAGATCATAAAGTAGTGTGAATATTCACCTTGCTTCGCGGGTGTGTCTTCAACAACCGTATCTTCAACTTTAGTTTCAGATATCGCAGTACCTTCTTCCGCTCTATTTTCAACCCGGCTAAGCACCTCACAAATACGCTTAAAGGTATCTTCATCCGGTAAAGAGTCATTTTTATAGGCATCTAACTGTGATGCCATGACATCCTTAGCATCAAGAAAAACATCTATTATGTCAGGCGTGAGGGTTAACTCATCATGACGCGCCTTATCTAAAAGGTTTTCCAATGTATGAGTTGTATTCTGCAACTGAGTGAAACCAAAGGTTGCAGCCCCTCCTTTGATTGAGTGGGCACTGCGGAAGATGGCATTTAGCTGCTCGCTATCCGGGGCAAAAGGATCAAGCTCAAGTAAATGTTGTTCCATATCCCTGAGCAACTCATCAGCCTCATCGAAAAATGTTTGATAAAACTCGGTAATATCCATGGTTTTTATCCAATTTCGCTTAAGTTTCACTTAACGCTGACTGCCGGAACCCCCAGCAGACAACTAAACAAGTTATGTAATAAATTCAAATAACAGCAATTCATCACGGTATTTTCACCGCAGCGACAACACCCACAGCCGTTTCTTGCATGGGTTTTTGCGGTTTATTCAGCACATCATTGATCGGCTTGGTGCCATCGTATTCGCGGAGAATTTGTTTGGTTTCTTCATCATTTAACACAATGATACTTATCCGGCGGTTGATCGGGGCAAAACCATCTTCTTTGTCTAAATGAATGGCTGAAGCCATCCCAACCACGCGTAATACTTTATTTTCATCCATTCCACCGCGAATCAATTCACGGCGCGAAGCATTTGCACGATCTGATGAAAGCTCCCAGTTGCTGTAATTGGCGCCGTTGGCATAAGCGAGATCATCAGTATGACCGGAGATACTAATTCGATTAGGAACATCATTAAGAAGTGGTGCTATTGCACGCAAAATATCGCGCATATACGGTTCAACCGTTGCCGAACCGACTTTAAACATTGGGCGATTTTCACTATCAACAATTTGAATGCGTAGCCCATCATTAATCATATCAATCAATAAATGTGGCTTTAATTCATTCAAACGGGGGTCTTTTAAAATGGCCTGCTCAAGGGACTCTTTTAATTTTTCAAAACGATAGTTTGCATTTCCATCAATAATATTATTGGGTTCCGGCATCACATCCCCATCACGGAAAATCGGGTCTTTACCCCCACCAGGAATAGGGTTTGTGGCATCACCACTTTTACTTCCCGGGTTGATAGCTGTACTCAAGGGAGTACGGAAATACTCAGCAATTTGTGTTAATTCTTGAGGACTTGAAATTGAGATCAGCCACATCACTAAAAAAAACGCCATCATCGCCGTCATAAAATCGGCATAAGCAATTTTCCATGAACCGCCGTGTCCGTTTTGATGATGTGAACTGCGCTTTTTAACCCGAATAACATGAGGTGTATTGGCTGCCATTCGTTTGTTACTCCTCAGTTGTTTCTTGTGAGCGAGCACCTACTTTCACTTCTCGAACTTTATCTTCAAGTTCAACAAATGAAGGTCTATCTGCGCTGAATAACACCTTGCGGCCAAATTCAACCGCAATTTGAGGAGCATACCCTTGCAATGCAGAGAGGAAAGTCACTTTAATACACTCCATCATTTTCAATTGCTCACTACTGCGCAACCTAATCAGAGCAGCTAAAGGCAAAATAAAGCCATAAGCCACTAAAATACCTAAAAATGTACCAACCATTGCATGAGCAATTAAAGCACCAAGTTCACCTGCGGGACGGTCTGCTGAGCCCAAGGCATTCACGACACCCAAGACGGCCGCAACAATCCCAAATGCAGGCATAGAGTCACCGACCATGTTTAGCCCCGAAGCAGGTACTTCATTTTCTTGACGAAAAGTTTCTAATTCTTCATCCATTAATGCTTCAATTTCATGACTTTGTAAGTTACTACTCACCATCAGACGTAAATAGTCCACAATGAACATCATGGTGGACTCATCTTTTAAAATACGGGGATATTGGGAGAAAATTTCACTTTCACTTGGATTGTCAATATCTTTCTCAAGTGCAAGTAACCCTTGTTGGCGCGATTTATTAAGTAATTGAAATAACAATGCCATTAAATCCATTGACATTGTTTTATTGTAAGAGGAACGACGAAAGAGTTTTGGTAATACTTTGCACAAGGCGACGATGGATTTGCCACTGTTACCAACAACAAAAGCACCTAAACCTGCCCCTAAAATAATGACAAATTCAGCGGGTTGATAAAGCGCACCTAAATGGCCGCCGACCATTATATATCCGCCAATAACCGCAACTGTAACAATGATATACCCGATGAGTATTAACACAATATTCCCTTTCACTCCGTTGGTTAACAGATGGCAGTCAAAGGGAATATTAGGAGTGACAGGCAAAAAATTTTGCCTGCTAACCAAATCAATCCAATTACATTACCGCTTTAGTAATGCCATCCTGTCGATATACCGTAATATCGGCTAGATGTTCGGAAAGTTTACGTTTTTTTATTGCGCGTGATGGCGGTTGGCATAAACTACAAGTGAAGCTATTTTCAGGAATATGTGCGTAAGTAATAAAAGAGCCATGACAACAACTACATTGTGAACTTTGTAACATGCCACTTTCCACAAAACGGACTAGCGTCCAAGCACGTGTTAAAGCCAACAAAGGTTCTTCGCCGGGTTCTGGAATACACTGTTCAAGGTATAACCTATAGGCTTTTAATATAGCGTCAACACCACGACATTGGCCGCTTTTCAGTAAAAATTGATAAGCATTATAGAACATGGATGAATGAATATTCTGTTCCCATGTCATAAACCAATCTGTAGAAAAAGGTAACATTCCTTTCGGTGGAGGGCTACCTCTTAGCTCTTTGTATAAACGAACTAAACGACCGCGACTGATTTGCGTTTCACTTTCTAACATTTGAAGGCGAGCGCCCAAAGAGATCAATTCCATGGCTAGTCGAATGTCATTCGCTTCTTGGACTATACTTTTTTCAGCTGCGGTACTCATCTTTTTCTCGCTATTTCGGTGTCGCCCTCATTATGCGTTTGCAATAATCGGGTCGAAAGTAAGATACCTGTATGAATTTGTTGTAATTCATCAACTCTTGAATCACGAGTTAGTTTTTCAATTGTTTCACTATTATCAAATCTAAACTGGCAGATTAGCTGGTTTGTCTCTGCTAATTTGACTAATTGAGGGAGTGTAAGGTCTGCTAAAGTAGTTGCCATTGCATCAGAGATACCTAGACGAAACATCGCAGAGGCTTTCTCTTGAGAGATGAGTTTTTGGGCTAATAGCAAATATGAGAGGTTAATATCGTATATATGCTTCAGAAAATCTGTCGTCGAGCTCATTTTTTTTCCTTTCCGAATATTATCAACATCTGTGCGATCTGTGTGCAAAAAGAACAAATATGAATTTGAAAGTATTGTGTATTCAAATTATTAAATTAAAAAATTAATTAAATTGGGTAAATGTAATTCCATTAATTTCCCCATGTTATCCATTCAAAATACCCAATTTGGAGTACAAATACACAAGCTTCCAAACTTAAATTAAATATATTTCCTGAATACCTACAACAATAAAGAATGACTAAAAAATTAGCAGTTTCCATAAAAATCAGAAATTGCTGATGTCATTATTAGTCGCTAATTATTATGCACCACTAAATTAACTATTCAAGGTACTTATGTTTCTTTTTGTATCAATAGGGCGATTACCCATTAATTCATTAAATAATCTTCATTATTTCTTTATCTTCTATTACCTTATCCTAAATATCCACAACATTTTGAGTTAACCTAAGCAAAATGCCAGGATTTTAATCAAACCAATCACTCCTTACATGTGATTATTAAGCCTAATAAACCAAGCATAACATCAAAAACAATATATTGATCCAAATCAATTTTTAGTATTAAGAAACTGAGTTATACATTACTGTATTAAGGCTTTATCGGCATTATTGGAATAAAATTTAATCATTAATTTTCAATAAGTTTGATATATATTACAGCCATCGTTCAAAATTATTCAATCGCAGTTATCATATAAACAGCCATTATATTGTCATACATATTAAGTATTCACTTCCATTTTCATTAGAATCATTAAACTATAAAATAAGTATCATCACCCTGTAATATTAATAAAACTAATAAAATTTACGTCGATTACCAATAATGAAAGTTTATTCAGCTTAAATATTTTTGTAAGATATTTTTGCATATTTATTATTTCAAGTGATCATTTTGTTATTAATTCATTAAAGTAGTTTTTTTGGGTTAATTAATATTTATTTTTTATGTAAAATAGCAAAAAATTCATTTTTTTTAATAAAAAGATCAACCTACGCTAACCTATCACTTTTGTGTTAAGAGCAAAAAATGTAGGTTTCAATTAAGAACACTCCATTTTCCAAATGTTTTTTATATCATTTTTAAAATATTCAGTTGGTGCTCAAAATAAAAAGCACTAAAGGTATTATTAATTGTCTTCGTACTTATCATTTTTAGCCATTTTCACGTAACCATAATAATTTTAATAACTCAATGTTATAATAACAAATGATTACTATATACTTTTATTTTAACAAAACCCCCTAACCATCAAGTTACCTTAAGTAAAATTGCTTAATCAGATAATGAAAGATTAAAAAATAAATAACTTTTAGTTAAAATAATTCAGTGAGACATTTGCTTATAAAAGAAGCTAATTTATTAGGATTTTTATGGAAAAAAATATTTCTCAATTTGAGACAAACTTCACACTTGTTTTCTTTGTTTCTCAATAATTTCCGAATAAAGCGATTCTCACATTGCTGAATTTATGTTAGGAAAATCACATTAATTGTACTAACAACCCCCTCATAACAACATGTAGGACCAATAGATACAAAAATGAAGCAAGAAATGGCCACATAAGTTAATTGATAAGCTTGTTTTCCTCATGCTCCAGTGCAACACTGAGCACTCTGAAATATAATTTGAAGGAAAAATATGTTCAATTATCAGGCAACAATAGAATTTATTGAGGAAGAAAACGTATATGAAATCAATTTTAGTGATTTTCCTGACCTTCAAGGAGTTAGCTATTGTAGAGAAGATGTTGAATTAGAAGCCCAAGAAATTTTGCTAGCCTCTTTTGCAGAACATATCGAACTCAGAAAACCAATTCCATTAGCAACACAACAAAAAAATGGTGAAGCATTTACGGTTTATTTACCCATAATCTGTTGCTTAAAAATTGCCTTGCATAACGCCATTCTCAACTCTGCAATGCAACGCGTCGATCTCGCTCGCAGATTGAATATCAATGCACAACAGATAGAACGCTTACTGGATATTCATTACACATCTAAAATTGACCTTTTAGAACAAGCCTTATACATATTGGGCGTCGAGCCTTCAATTACAGTGACTCAAAAAATATTTGATAACAATATAAGCTAATCATCATCCAAGGACTATATAATAAAGTTATCACTGAAATAGCCCTAAAATTCTTGATTTACTTCTTACTGATACTAAAAAGTATCATTAGCTGCTTATGTAATAGCAGAAACTTGAGTTAAATTTAGCTCCCTAGCTTCTCATCCTCTGCTATTCAATCGTTTTCCCTGTACATTTCACGTGCTAAAAAACAACTGCGTTCTATTTCAAACATCCCTCCCCTAACTGGTTAAATTTCAATCAAATCATACTTTGCCCAATCAAAAATAACTCTGCTTTCAGTTACCTCTCATTTTTTAGTTCTTAGACCTAAAAGTTTGTGATTTTTATCTAGCCATTAAATGATACAAAATTGTGCAATAAACTTATATTCAATTCCTAAATCATGTTCCCTCTTACAATAAGAATAAAATATTAACGGAAAAAGACTAATCAATATTAGACTTATTATCTCTCATTTCGTAATTACTAAAATAATTTCTTTTAAATTATAACCCCAATAAGGTACAATAAATCAATTTTTATATAGGGCATATATATGAAAAAAGAAAATCACTTAATCTTGAATATAAAAAACGTTGGCCAACCATATTGGCCAACGCTAAAATTAATATTAAGTTCATTAATTGTTTTTAATTTTTATTTAAATTTAGTTGATAAAAGCAAATATTCGTTGCTTATTACTGTTTTTGACTTAACATTAATTCCTATGTTTGTATTTATAGTCGCATTTATAACAAAAAATACAACATGGAAAGAGTTAAAATCTCACCTTCTTCCTGCCCTTATAATTTATTTTACGTTTCAAACAATCGACATGGTTCCACTTTACTTCACCGGTGAGTTAACTTTAAAAAAATACTTGTTTTCTCCTCAGTACGGGGTTTGGTTCTTTTTAGCAACACCTATATGGCAAGCTGTTTTTTTATTATTACCAGAGAGCTTTAAATCAAACAAATTTAACCTATCTGCAATCTTAATCACATCACTAATAATATCCTTTATAACAAAGACTTACCTAATGCCGATTTCTAGCTTTTTTTCAATTATTTTATATTTCCCATTTTTTGTCATTGCTTATTTTATTCATAATCAAAATATATTTTCGTTAAGGAAAAAGCCTATTATCACTATTTTTTGTATAGCATTTTTAGCGATTACCTTTCTTAATTATCGAAACGATTTTTATGAGATAATTTTCGGTGCAATCAAGACTAATTTAATTCTCAACTCATTCATTATCTATATTTTCGATTTTGTAATAAGCCTAATACTAGGTTCGATTATTATTTACTTTGCTTTATCAACTCAAAAATATGCAAAAATATCAAATAATGCTTTAGGTGTTTATTTAATCCATCCAATTATTTGTTTTGTAATATTACAAATATTAAGTTTTTTAGATATAGAACTAAATTTATTATTAATAATAGCATTTACTTTATCTACAATTACAATTGCACTTTTACTAGCATCAAACTCAATTATTCATTGGTTTATTGAACCAGTATTGAGATTTAATAAATTGAAAGAATAGCTTTATGAAGGATATGATAGCATAGCCTCTAAATATCAAATATATTATTGATATAAACAATGAGAACGGATGTAATGTATCAAACTTAATAACCGAACACGCCAAACAAATTGATACTGTTTTCAATGGCTGCGTCCCAAATACGTCCCATACAGTCAGTATAGGTTCCGCAGCATGCTCATAACTCATTGAAAACACTGGTGGGTTGTGTGGGGATCGAACCCACGACCGAGTGATTAAGAGTCACCTACTCTGCCAACTGAGCTAACAACCCGATACAAAATATTTAACGCCTAACAATTGCTACAGTCAATATGATTCTGCTATTTTTATTACCTAAGTTAATTTTAAGTTGCGAATGTAAAATTTAAGAAAACTAATGCTTGAATAAACATCACTTCGCTCCTAACAAGATAACTTTTCCTTACTCTAATTGAGATTTGTGTCACAATATTTCACGCAAACATAACCACAAAATTAAAAAAAAGACTGTGGCTAATTATCACAAACCACTACGGACATCTTTAGTATGGAAGAAAATGCGAATTCACTATCAACACAACCCAATGCTGATCGTAATCAGCTAAAACGCAGCCTTAGTAACCGCCATATACAACTTATTGCGATTGGTGGAGCAATTGGAACAGGCTTATTTATGGGGTCTGGCAAAACCATTTCACTCGCAGGCCCATCGATTATCTTTGTGTATATGATAATTGGTTTTGTGCTATTTTTTGTGATGCGCGCAATGGGTGAACTGCTACTTTCTAATCTGAACTACAAATCATTCAGTGATTTTTCTGCTGACCTTATCGGTCCATGGGCAGGTTTTTTTGTCGGTTGGACGTACTGGTTCTGCTGGGTTATCACCGGTATTGCCGATATCATTGCCATTACATCCTATGTGAGCTTTTGGGTACCTGATTTTCCTGAATGGGTAACCTCATTTATTTGCGTGGTCACCTTATTAACGCTTAACCTAGTTTCTGTCAGGCTTTTCGGTGAGCTCGAATTTTGGTTCGCCATGATAAAAATTGTTGCCATTGTGGCTCTCATTGCAGTAGGTGGCACATTAATTGCCATGAATTTCCAATCCCCTACGGGTCACACGGCATCTTTAAGTAACATTTGGAATGATGGCGGAATGTTCCCTATGGGGATCAGTGGTTTCTTTGCTGGCTTTCAAATTGCTATTTTTGCGTTTGTGGGAATTGAATTGGTGGGTACGGCAGCAGCAGAAACACGCGATCCAGAAAAATCTTTGCCAAAAGCTATCAACGCGATCCCTATCCGGATTATTGCATTTTATGTCTTATCTTTAATTGTCATTATGGCTGTTACACCTTGGCGAACCATATTGGCCGATAAAAGCCCATTTGTAGAGATGTTTGTCTTGATAAGCCTACCCGCAGCGGCAAGCATTGTTAACTTTGTGGTGCTAACTTCCGCAGCCTCTTCCGCAAATAGTGGTGTATTTTCCACCAGTCGAATGCTTTTTGGGCTTTCAAAAGAAGGGGATGCGCCAAAGCAGTTCAGCCAATTATCGAAAAAAGCCGTGCCGGCTACTGGGCTAATTTTTACTTGTATCTGCCTCAGCTTTGGTATTGTTCTGATCTATTTTATTCCTGATATTATGCATGCATTTACGCTAGTCACCACCGTGTCTGCTATTCTCTTTATGTTTATTTGGAGCATGATTTTATATAGCTATTTAAATTTCCGTAAAAAACGCCCTGAAATGCACAAAACATCTCATTACAAAATGCCTGCTGGAATTGTGATGTCATGGTTAAGCCTCGCTTTTTTCGCTTTTATGGTCGTGCTATTGGCATTCCAGCACGATACAAGACAAGCCTTAATTGCCACACCAGTTTGGTTTATTTTACTATTCATTGGTTACCAGTTCGCTAAGCGCAGAAAGAACTAATAATGATGAATAATAAATAGCAAAAAGGCCGAATAACAGTATCGTTACTCGGCCTTTTTCGTTTATAAACTTGCTCGATTAGCTTGCTTTATATTCTGCCTCAGCCTCATCAAAACGAGCTTGAGCTGCTGCACTTGGTGCTTTAGTCATTAAACTCACAACAACAATAGCGATTGTTGCTAATAAGAAACCTGGGATGATTTCATACAAATCAAACCATTTGTATTTTATCCAAACTAATACTGTCACAGCACCGACTATCATTCCTGCAAGTGCACCTGTACGCGTCATTCGTTTCCACATTACAGAAATTAAAACAACAGGGCCAAATGCAGCGCCAAAGCCCGCCCATGCATTACTCACTAAAGCCAAAACTTTATTATTTGGGTCACGAGCAATGTAAATGGCAATTGCAGCGACTAATAACACCATAAAACGCCCTACCCAAACTAACTCTTTTTGGCTGGCACTTTTACGGATAAAAGGCTTATATAAGTCTTCCGTTAGCGCACTCGCACAAACTAGTAATTGGCAACTTAGTGTACTCATTACCGCTGCTAATATAGCTGATAATAAAATACCGGCGATCCATGGGTTAAACAAAATTCCCGTTAGTTCCATGAAGATACGCTCATTATTTTGCATTACCGAACCCGCTAAAGCCGGGTTATTTTCAAAATAAGCGATACCAAAGAAACCAACCGCAATCGTTCCGCCTAAACATAACACCATCCATGTCATACTAATACGTCGAGCAGAACGAATAGTACGAGCAGAGTCCGCCGCCATAAAACGCGCTAAGATATGGGGTTGACCAAAATAGCCTAATCCCCAACCTAATAATGACAGAATTGCGATGATATTCATGTCTTTAAACATATCAAGATATTCAGGATTCTTAGCTTTGATCACTTCAATAGAGGTATCTATTCCCCCTAAAGAAAGGATTACAACAATAGGTGTAAGAATCAATGCGAAGATCATTAATGAAGCTTGAACAGTATCGGTCCAACTTACGGCTAAAAAGCCACCTAAAAAAGTGTAAGCAATAGTCGCTAATGCCCCTAACCACATCGCTTTCTCATAACTCATATTAAATGTGCTTTCAAATAACAAACCACCAGCGACCACACCTGATGCACAATAAATCGTAAAGAAAACTAAAATCACAACAGCAGAAATAATACGTAAAATCTTACTGTTATCTTCAAAACGGCTAGTAAAGTAGTCTGGCAATGTTAACGCATTATTATTTTTTTCTGTTTGGACACGTAAACGCCCAGCAACAAATAACCAGTTAAGATACGCACCGAGACTCAAACCGATAGCAATCCAACTTTCAGAAATCCCGGCCAAGAAAATCGCACCTGGCAACCCCATGAGTAACCAACCGCTCATATCTGAAGCACCAGCAGACAATGCAGTTACAACACTGCCTAAACTTCTTCCACCCAGAATATAATCGTCAAAGTTTTTCGTTGAGCGATAGGCCATATAGCCAATTAATAACATGCCAGTAATGTATACGACGAACATAATGATCATCGGAGTGCTTACAGTCATCCTGTTTTCTCCATTGAGTAGCTTTAAAATTGTTAGTTATCTTTATAAGTTTCCGTTGATAACTTGTAACTTCATAGTGTTGCACTTTATTGCACATATTTAATTTATCTGTGCGAACACCAAATAGGTTGTGATTGTTTGTGTTGCACTAACTTAATATCTTAGCTGCCCCATCCTAGACAGAGTCGTATTAAATTAACAAGAAATTAACTATTTTTTATTGCATAAATAGAATCCATATCACAAATGTTAAAATTTAAACTTAAATTCACAATCGAATGTTTAACTATTCCACCTAAAACAAAATAAATATAACTACATGTAAAATATAATAAATAAATCAAAAATGATTTACTTGAAAATATTAAAACTTAAAAAACCCGATATGTTTCACATTTTCTTCAGAAATCACGCTTAACAATGTTGCACAAAGTTGCAACATTAAGATAATGTGGTGTAACTTTTTGATTAAAATGACTCGTGACCTAGAGGAATTAAGATGAGTAGCACAACAACTATGGGTGTGAGACTTGATGAAGCAACTCGTGAACGCATTAAAAATGCCGCTCAGCGTCTTGACCGCACATCACACTGGCTTATCAAACAAGCTATTTATAATTACCTAGAACAACTCGATAATGGCCAAGCCTTTCCAGAGCTCGCACCGGGTATCGATGTAAAAGAAAATCAAACTTCTGATGAAGACACCACCGTTGAATCTAACTATCAACCATTCTTAGATTTCGCAGAGCACATTTTACCACAATCTGTAAAACGCTCTGCAATTACTTCTGCTTACCGAATTCCTGAAACACAAGCCGTGCCAATGTTGTTACAACAAGCACAGCTCCCTACAGAACAAGCTGAAGCTGCTCATAAATTAGCTTATTCAATCGCTGAAAAACTGCGTAATCAAAAAAATGGTATCGGCCGGTCAGGTTTGGTTCAAGGCTTACTTCAAGAGTTTTCACTTTCATCTCAGGAAGGTGTCGCATTAATGTGTCTCGCAGAGGCCTTATTACGTATTCCGGATAAAGCAACTCGTGATGCTCTTATTCGTGACAAGATCAGCAATGGAAACTGGCAATCACACCTCGGCCAAAGTAGCTCAATGTTTGTTAATGCTGCAACTTGGGGTCTGCTATTTACGGGGAAATTAGTTTCTACGCATAATGAAGCTAAACTCTCAACCTCACTTAATCGCATCATTAGTAAAAGTGGTGAACCACTGGTGCGTAAAGGTGTTGATATGGCGATGCGCCTTATGGGAGAGCAATTTGTTACTGGCGAAACTATCTCCCAAGCACTCGCTAACGCGCGAAAGCTCGAAGATAAAGGCTTCCGCTATTCCTACGACATGCTGGGCGAAGCCGCATTAACGGAAAAAGATGCACAAGATTACATGGTGTCTTACCAACAAGCTATCCACGCGATTGGTAAAGCATCAAATGGCCGCGGCATTTATGAAGGCCCTGGTATTTCAATTAAGCTATCTGCATTACATCCACGTTATAGTCGCGCACAATACTCTCGCGTGATGGAAGAACTTTATCCACGCCTATTATCCCTCGTATTACAAGCGCACCAATACGATGTAGGGATTAATATTGACGCAGAAGAAGCCGACCGCTTAGAAATCTCTTTAGATTTACTAGAAAAACTCTGTTTTGAGCCACAACTCGCGGGTTGGAATGGGATTGGCTTTGTAATTCAGGCCTATCAAAAACGCTGCCCATTTGTGATTGACTCAATCATAAATTTAGCTGAACGCAGCCAACGTCGCTTAATGATCCGCCTAGTAAAAGGTGCTTATTGGGACAGTGAAATCAAGCGCGCACAAATGGATGGGCTAGAAGGTTATCCTGTTTATACGCGTAAGGTGTATACTGACGTTTCTTATATTGCCTGTGCACGAAAACTGTTGTCGGTTCCCAATTTAATTTACCCGCAGTTTGCAACACATAATGCACATACTCTCTCTGCTATCTACCAAATTGCAGGTAAAAACTACTACCCTGGTCAATACGAATTCCAATGCCTACATGGAATGGGTGAGCCACTTTATGAACAAGTGGTTGGTAAGGTTGCTGATGGCAAACTAAACCGCCCTTGCCGTATTTATGCACCAGTCGGTACTCACGAGACGCTACTTGCCTACTTGGTGCGTCGATTGTTAGAAAATGGCGCAAATACTTCATTTGTAAACCGTATCGCTGATGCCACTATTCCTCTAGATGAATTAGTTGCCGACCCAGTTAAAGATGTTTTAGAACTGTCTAAAACTGAAGGGCAAATAGGCTTACCGCATCCAAAGATTCCGTTACCACGTGATTTATATGGGCAAGAGCGTGTGAATTCGATGGGGCTTGACCTATCAAACGAGCATCGACTGGCTTCGCTATCAAGTGCCCTACTGAGTGCGGCTATGCAGCAAAAAATGGCAGAACCACTGTTAGGGGGCGACTTCCAAGCTTCGCAAGCATTGCCCGATGCAACACCAATTATTAACCCTGCCTGCCACAAAGATATTGTCGGCCACGTTCGTGAAACAACAGAACAAGAAGCTGAACATGCATTAAATACCGCTAACGATGCGGGTACTATCTGGTTCGCAACACCTCCTTCTGAACGAGCGGCCATCTTATTACGAGCCGCTGACCTCATGGAGCAACAGTTACAGCCACTGTTAGATATTTTAGTGCGTGAAGCAGGTAAAACTTACAACAATGCGATTGCGGAAGTTAGGGAAGCGGTAGATTTTCTTAATTACTATGCAACCCAAGTCAAGAATGATTTTGATAACAACACACACCGTCCTTTAGGGCCTGTGGTCTGTATTAGTCCGTGGAACTTCCCGTTAGCAATATTTTCAGGCCAAATTGCTGCGGCTCTCGCAGCAGGTAACACCGTACTCGCGAAACCAGCTGAACAAACACCATTAATCGGCGCTATCGCGGTATCTATTTTGCATCAAGCGGGTATTCCTCGCGATGTACTGCAATTTTTACCGGGTAAAGGTGAAACCATTGGCGCTCAACTCGTTGGTGATACTCGTGTTCGCGGGGTCATGTTTACAGGGTCAACAGAAGTCGCAGGGTTACTTCAACGTAATATTGCAGGGCGCTTAGATGCACAAGGACGGCCTACTCCGCTGATTGCAGAAACCGGCGGATTAAATGCAATGATAGTTGATTCTTCTGCACTCACAGAACAGGTTGTCACTGATGTCGTCGCATCTGCTTTTGATAGCGCGGGCCAACGTTGTTCGGCACTGCGCATTTTATGTATCCAAGAGGATGTCGCAGATAGAACGATTCGTATGTTAAAAGGCGCAATGGAAGAGTGCCGTATGGGGAACCCTGAGCATTTATCAACCGATATAGGCCCTGTGATTGACCATGAAGCAAAAGAGAATATCGATCAACATATTCAAAAAATGCGCAGCAAAGGGAAATCGGTCTTCCAAGCAGCATTTGAGAACCATGATGATCAGCAAGAGCAACAGGAAGGAACCTATGTTAAGCCAACATTAATAGAACTTGATGATGTTAGTGAGCTGAAAAAAGAGATCTTTGGTCCTGTTCTGCACGTTGTACGTTTTAAACGAGATGAGTTAGAAGCACTTGTTGAACAAATTAATGCAGCCGGTTATGGACTGACACTTGGTGTTCACACTCGTATCGATGAAACTATCAACCAAGTTGTTTCAAAAGCTAAAGTTGGCAATCTGTACGTAAACCGCAATATGGTTGGTGCCGTTGTTGGGGTGCAACCTTTTGGTGGTGAAGGTTTATCTGGAACTGGGCCTAAAGCAGGTGGGCCATTATACCTTTACCGTTTATTAAGCGAACGTCCAGATAACGCAGTTTCAAATACCTTAGAGCGACAAGATAGCCATTTACCCATGGATGCCAGTGCTAAAACTGTTTTACTTGAACCATTTGAAGCACTTACACAATGGTCTGAAAAACAAAACTCGGTTATTTCGCCTTCCGTGATTGAGCTATTTACACGCCATAGTCAAACAGGAACCACCCGTGTATTACCGGGCCCAACAGGAGAAAGAAATACCTATACCTTGCGCCCGCGTGGTTTGATTTTATGCCTTAGCGATAATGAACAAGATTGCTTAACCCAGCTAACAGCTGTACTTTCTGCGGGTTGTCAGGTGTTATGGCCAGATAGTGAGCTCCATCAGAAGCTGTTTAAGTCACTACCTGAAAAAGTGAGAAAAACCATATCGATAACCAAAAACTGGATAGAATCGAAAGAGCCAATCGAAGGGGTTATTTATCATGGTGACAGCGATCAGTTAAAAGAAGTTTGCGCGGTGGTTGCACAACGTAAAGGGCCAATTATTTCAGTTCAAGGCTTTGAACGTGGTGAAACTAACTTGCTGACTGAACGCCTACTTCATGAACGCTCATTGAGTGTCAATACCGCTGCAGCAGGTGGTAATGCTAGCTTAATGACGATTGGGTAATAAGTAAAAGGCCTGGCTTCGTTATCTACGAAGGCCAGGCCATACATGATTACATATTTATTTAAAAATACACTTATCTCATAAGAATAACTGTCGTGCTTCCTATCAGATAAGTGCTATCCCAAAGAGCTGTCAGCTAAAAACATAAAAGGTGCCCACGGGGACACCATTACTTAAAAACAACAAAGAAAATAGCAACGCTTATTTTCAATATGTTATTCTAATTATTGCATTTTTCTGATTCCCAGAATAAATATTGTTCATATTTACGTAATGCAATATTGTAATTACTAAATGCAGAATCTGTCATTTTTTCACTCAACTCTTCTTGAACTTTACTCGCAGTAAATTCTTTCATAGAAAAATTAGAGGAAGATAACAATTCATCTAAACGGCGTAAGCGAACAACATATTCACGAACCGTACTGTGGCTCATCTCAGTCTGTAAGAATAAATACTGTTTAAATGACATAATATCAAAATAATCAGTATTACTATTGCAATAAATTTCACTACAAAAACGACAAAGTGCAGTAAATTTATCTTGCAGCTCCCCCCAAGTGCCTTCATCAACCAATTCAGTCATGTCAGCGATAGCTTCTTTATTTAAGATGTCATCGTTGAAAACTAAAGAGATGCGATCAAGGGTTTTGTGACAGTGTGCACAATGAGTTTGGCTGTGTTTAAAATCTTTGATGTAACGACTCAGAGGCCGTTTCTTTACAATAGAAGCAGACATAATGGTAAAGCCCTGTGTGTAAGTCTAAATATAAAATTGTAACCAGATAAGTCAGGCTACATACATTGTATGCCCATAGCATTAATATAATATCTGCTATGTTGCATTGCGATATGGTGAACCCATATCATATATCCTTACTTTACCTTTAGAGAACTCATCATTCTAAAAATGTACAGTAAGAAAAGTTATCGCCCTTTGTTAAAAACATTCTAACCCGTCTCTCGCTCTTTGGCGAATTTCTACGGTGAGTCAATTTTGGTATGAATTTGAGTTAGCGTCAACAAAATTAACTTAATTGTCGTTAACCCTGTACACTTATCATTAACCATAAGTTAAGCGATATTTCTTCATTAGTTCGCTTAAAAACAAAGACTCTACCTGATAATTTCATCTTCGTACAAAGAAAATTTAATTTAAAAATCAAACTGGTACCTATACAAAGGTTTTATTCTTAAATTTGTGAACTAGCTCACCTTTCACATCTATAATTGCATCTTAAATGAACAGCCATTAATTCTATAAATATTTCATAGTGAAAACTTATCATTCGCCCGTAAACATTTTGTTACAAATAAACGATTTTTTAATATATTTAATCGCATATAAAAAAACGTTATAACGATATTAAAAAGGCTTATATAGGCATTTTTATAGGTAAATACACGTATGACGTATTATTCTATCTTGGTAGCTAAAACATAATTTTCGTCAAAAAATATATTTATTAAATTAACTAACCATTATCCCCTTACCCTAATAGCCCTCATACTTCTTTTATCTGCTTTCCATTTTTCTTCCACTTACCAATTACTCTAGACAAACATAGAATAGTTAAAGGAAATCTATAACATAATGATAAAAAACAACTTATTTATCTCCGTGAATTTATGTAACGGAAATGAGCTAAAACAAAATACGATAGCCCAATTAAATTGAAATTTAATTAATTAACCGATGTATTATTTTAGGATTTGTCACGTTTGATATTAAAAACATCTCTTATATACTCAATTCGCTATATAAATAATTTTAATAAGGTTGATTATGAAAAAGTTGATTTTAGCTTGTGGTATGGGTTTATTGGCACTGACAATCACTGCTTGTTCAGAAGAAGAGAAAAAAGGTGAAGTTGCTGGCGCAACTGAAACTTGTAACGCTTACTTCGCTGAAGTTGATAGCTTAATTGCTAAAGCTTCAGAAAACCCGCAAGCAAAAGCTCAGTTAGACGCAATGAAAGGTCAGCTGGAAGAGGGTAAAAAACAGGTTGCTGCACTACCTAAAGACCAGCAAGATAAAGCTTGCCAACAGGGTATTGATGCAATGAAACAGATGAAAACTGCTTTAGGCCTGCAATAAGCCCTATTCTTTTTATTCTGTAATCAAAAAGAGCCATTATTATTATGGCTCTTTTTATTTTATGAATATTAATGGGTTACAATGAATATCAAATAACCCATACGATATAGCTACCCAAAGGTGCAAGACTCCTTTAGCCTCACACCTTTTAACATTATTTTATAACCACGTTCCAAAACGTTTAATATAAAATTGCTTCATTAGTTGAGCTACAACACAATAACTGACTAATGTGAGAGCGAGCCATGGGAAATATTCTATTGGTAACGGTTGTAACCCTATCATTTCACCAAATGAAGAAAATGGAATATATAAACCAAGAGCCATAATTAACCCTGTTGTTAACATAACAGGTAATGCGGCAGTGCTTTGTATAAACGGTATTTTTTGTGTTCTTAACATATGAACAACTAACGTCTGTGAAAGTAAACCTTCAACAAACCAACCTGATTGGAACAGCGCTTCATGAGCGACACTATTCGCTTGGAATACATACCACATTAACGCAAAAGTTGTGATATCAAAGATAGATGAGGTTGGTCCAATCCAAATCATAAAGCGGCCAATATTTTTCGCATCCCATTTGCGAGGACGTTTTAAAAACTCTTTATCCATTTTATCCCAGGGTAATGCAAGCTGGGAAATATCATACAGTAAGTTTTGAACGAGCAAATGAATGGCTAGCATCGGTAAGAAGGGAATAAATGCACTGGCAATTAATACAGAAAATACGTTACCAAAGTTAGAGCTCGCGGTCATATTTAAGTATTTAATAATATTACCAAAAGTTTCACGCCCTTTAATTACCCCCTGCTCTAATACCATTAAGTCTTTTTCAAGTAGGATAATATCCGCAGATTCCTTAGCAATATCCGTCCCTGTGTCAACTGAAATTCCTACATCAGCATCACGTAATGCGGGCGCATCGTTGATCCCATCACCGAGAAAACCAACGGTATGTCCATTTGCTTGTAACCGCTTTAAAATACGGGATTTTTGCAATGGTGTTAATTTACAAAAAACTGAAACTTGCTCAACTTTCTGGCTTAACTCTTCGTCTGTCAGTTCTTCAACTTCTAAACCCGTCATGATTTCGCTGATGTTTAAGCCAACATCATGACAGATTTTTTCGGTAATAATGGCATTATCACCCGTCAACACCTTAACCGTAACGCCATTTTCACGTAGTGCTGCAATGGCTGAAATTGCGCTTTCTTTTGCTGGGTCAAGAAAAGTTAAAATGCCTTGTAGCTCTAACTGATACTCGGCTTGAGCAGAAAGCGGTAAGCTGGCTTCTGCATCATTCAAACGACGAGTTGCAAGTAACAATACACGAAATCCTTGTCTGTTGTAATCACTCACTAGCTCAGTAATTTTTACCCTTGCTTGGTCGTCAAGTAAATGCAGCTCACCATCTTGTTGGTAACTTTGGCAGACAGCTAACATTTCCTCCGCAGCACCTTTACAAATAAGTAGAGCTTCGCCTTTCGGTGTTCGTACTGTCACTGACAATTTGCGTCGAATAAAATCAAAGGGTAACTCATCAATTTTTTGGAATGCTTTTAGCTGCTCAACTTCACTGTTCCCTCTACCACGACGAATAATTGCCTGATCCATCATATTTTTAGCCCCACTTTGGTGGAAGCTGTTTAGCCAAGCTAGTTGCAAAATTTTACTATTTTTTTGCCCATTGCTGTCCAAATAATGTTCTAAAATAATACGATCTTGCGTCAATGTTCCCGTTTTATCCGTACACAGCACATCCATTGCGCCAAAGTTTTGGATAGCATTTAACCTTTTAACAATCACCTTGTGCTTTGACATGGCAATTGCACCTTTGGCTAAATTCGAGCTAACAATCATCGGTAACATTTCCGGTGTTAAACCCACGGCAACCGCCAGTGAAAATAGTGTTGCTTCGAACCAATCTCCTTTTGTAAACCCATTGATAAGTAAGACGATTGGTACCATGACTAACATAAAGCGAATCAATAACCAGCTTACGCTATTCACACCACGATCAAACGAAGTTTGCGCACGACTCCCCACAATAGATTTGGCCAGCGAGCCTAGATAGGTTTTCCCACCCGTTGCCACCACAATTCCACGCGCCGTCCCGCTGGTAACATTGGTTCCCATTAAACAAATATTTGAAATTTCTAACAGTTCATTTTCAGTTGGCGATACGGGATCTAAATTTTTGGCTGAAACGTCACCTAATGTGTCGTATTTTTCTACAGGTATTGATTCCCCTGTTAGAATGGCTTGGCTGATAAACAAGTCCCTTGATTCGACTAGCTTTAAATCAGCAGGAACCATATCTCCAGCGGATAGCAACACAATATCCCCAGGTACTAAGCATTTGATCGGTACCTCTTTTCTAACAGAACGCCCCGTTTTATTATCACGACGAAATACAGTAGCCGTCGTACGAACTAAAGATTTCAATGCTTCCGCAGCCTTATTGGTACGATACTCTTGCCAAAAACGTAAAAAACCACTCAATAAAACCATTGTGACAATAATAATCACGCCGGTTAAATCTGTTTCTTCGCCTTGGCGTTCAGGAATAACATAATCCGTAAAAAAGCTAACAACAGCTAATACAATCAGTACGAATATAAATGGATTTTTAAAAGAAGTGAGTAGTTGCTTCCATGCTGGAGGGGCTTTTTCATGAGCAACTTCATTTTCACCTTCAGTCACAAGACGGTCCATCGCCTCATTCTCTGATAAGCCTAATAGATTTGTTTGATATTCATTGAGCACTTGCTCAATATTTTTACTCGCTTGTTCGCCAACAATAAATTTTTGGCGTGCAGCGGCTTTGACGCTTTTGCGCGGTTGTCTTATTTCAGTCATAACGTTGTCTCGAATACAACACTCGTGATTTTAACGCTATCCAACTGAAATAAAATTAGTTTATTATCAGTTAGATAGCTCCAATTTGCTACTCCATGACGGAGGGTGGTCGTCCATTTCAGCTCCTATAGTGAGTTAATTTAAAGTCATCAGGCCGGTAGCTCTGATGCCACTTTCCAATTGATAGCACTAACACTTTGCTCAAGGCTTATTCTGCATACCAATGCTTCAATTTCTTTTTGCTCGGCAGGTGTCGCAAGAAATTCAGCACACACTTCTAGCTGCTCAGGCTTTAGTGTGTCTGCACTACTTAACGATTGCAGCCGAATATGCAGTCCATTAATTGCTTGTAAAATAAGAGTTCTTACTAAAATTTCATCCGTTTGATGGCACATCACGCGAATTTTATAACGTTGCTCTACATCAAGTGCTTGCTGTTGTGGTTGTTTATTAATTCGTGAAGCCGCTTCTCTTAATAAAATATTGGCGCATAAAATTAATAACGTTGCCATCAAGGCCAAAGAATACTGGCCTAATCCACATAAAACACCGATCCCCGCGGAACACCAAAGCGTTGCCGCAGTATTTAGGCCTCGGATGTTCATGCCTTCACGCATAATCACTCCCGCACCGAGAAAACCAATTCCTGACACCACTTGGGCAGCAATACGACCAGGACTATCAGGTGATGTTGTTACAGAACTTAAAATAAATACCGCCGCTCCGGTTGCAACCAGTGCATTAGTTCTCAAGCCCGCCATTCGTTGACGCCACTGGCGCTCAGCACCAATTAATGCACCAAAACACATAGCAGACAGCAAATTTAAAATATCAGGGGAAAAAAGCATGATAATCCCTCCAAAAATAACTTGGATAATGATTTATATGCTTAATAAAAAGCATATAGCCATATTTTGAGTAAAATAATTACTCAAAAACCATTAGCTATTGCCTGGAGGAAATAAAGAATAAATATAGACCAACATAATACACACTCAATACAGCTATAATACGCTATCTAATGAAATACAATTATAAGGGAGTAGTATGATGAGGAAACATCAGACACCGCCCGCCGTTGTGGCAAGCAGTGAAAAGAAAAGACGATTACTGGCTTGCCATTAAATTAAGTTTTTATTCCAACTCTGACTGTCCAAGTAATAATCTCCTAAGTAAAAGATGGAAGGAGTATAAGTGGGGAAAATTATTAAGTAAAGGACAAAGTGCCCATTAAATTGAACTTATCTTTCAATTGGCGTAACAAAAATCCCTTCATCGCCTTCTTTTTCATTAAAGAACCAAATACCTTCAGGGTAATCAGGTAATGCAATTAAATACATTACCCCTTCATTGAAGGGTTCAATAAGTAAAATAGTTCCTTCTCGACGCTCTTCTCCGTCTGTTTTTACATAAACACGGTCATTAATATTCATAACATTCTTTTCCAACAAAATATATTAACCATAAATGTAGCGCATACGAAAAAGCCCGTCATTAAAAATGACGGGCTTTAGAAAATCAGTTAAGCAATTAGCTTAGATAGCAGTTACGTTAGCAGCTGCTGGGCCTTTTGCACCGTTTTCAATGGTGAATTCAACTTGCTGACCTTCAGCCAGAGTTTTGAAACCATTGCCCTGAATGGCAGAGAAGTGGACGAAAACGTCTTTGCTACCATCAGCTGGAGTGATGAAACCGAAGCCTTTAGACTCGTTGAACCACTTAACTTGACCTTTCATTTTGTCGGACATTTGACTTTTCCTATATAACATCAAAAAAACTTGCCTTTTGGCATATACGGGCCAGAGTCAACTATTTAATCAGGGAAACACCAAGATGAAGCGTCACGGTCAAAGGCTATCTGTGATAACTTTCTTCTTTAGAACACACTAACTCAGTAATCATACATCAAATAGGACTGCTAAACAGGCCGACACTCATTAACTCATGACTTAAAGATAATAGCAACTATTTTATACGAGCAAACCTCAAAAATATGCTGTTTTTTCGATTGCGTCACTTTTATCGGCTATAACGTTAACAAAAACGCTGCATTTAGTTGATAGTTTAAAGAAAACTTTAATTTAAAAAGCCAACAACCTAATAAATGTCAGTAAGAATTATCCGATACGATGACAATCTGTGTAAATATTTTTTTTAACTGATATATAACAATCTCGACGGCTCGTGATACCCTCCTAGTATAGATATCTGACAGAGAGTTATACACATGGATATTATCAAACAAATACTCGTCGAAGATTTGGATGCCATCAATAAACGTGAAAACCGTGATGGGAAACCTTATTTTAATAGCCAATTTCTCGCCAACCACCCTTATTTATGTATTGGTATGGTTGCGGCTTATGTCCCCCTAGCCATTATTCTTTGGTACGCCCCTTATTTTGGTCCTTATTGGGCTCTGGGTATCACCATTCTTTTTATTGTATTAGCAAGTGTACTACTTTTTGATATCAAACCTGTTTATCACTTTGAAGATATTGGCGTCTTAGATTTACGTGTCTGTTATAACGGGGAATGGTTTGTTACTGAACCAGTTTCTGATAATGCGATAAGCAAAATCATTGATTCACAAGATGTTAGCTCTGCTATAAAACAAGAAATATCGCGTTTAATTGCATTAAAAGGAATGATTTCCTTTTATGATATCTATCATGTCGCTTATCCTGAAGTTTCTACGCAATTACCTGGTACACTTGCAACTCAAAATTAATTCAATATCAATTAACTAGAGTAAAACTTCGTCATAATGTGCATTGAATGAGCAGTTGGATATTTTTTCTGTTTTTATGATTGACAGCCTGAGATGATATCGTTAATATGCGCCTCGTTCTCAGGAACAA
>NZ_JAMPOL010000024.1:0-178403 GCF_028480325.1 Providencia sp. PROV182
GTGACCTGAGTAGCCGAACGCAGCCAACAACGCTGCGGCACAAAGTGTGAAGAGTATTTAGTCTTCTTTCTCTTTAAGAGGGAGCAAAGCCCTAATCGCAAACCCACCACGCTCACTCTTATGGATCTCAATGCTCCCTTCATGAGCATCGACAATTCGGCGAATAATCGCTAGCCCTAGCCCTGTGCCTTTGTTGCTACGAGCTTTTTCACCCTGTACAAATGGCTGGAACAGGCGATGAATGTCTTCTTCTTTGATACCTGCACCGTCATCTTCGACTTGGAACCAAACGGAGTCTTCCGTTTTTCCACTACTGACTTTGATCCAGCCATTACCATAGCGGTAAGCGTTAACAATCATATTGGTAATCGCGCGTTTAATTGCTAATGGGTTACCATTAACAATCATTGAGCCAGGCTCAAGTGCGGTTTCAATTTCACCGATGACATTACTTTCTGAGTTCACCGCTTCCATTAAAATAGCGTTAAGGTCACAGAATTCCATATCCATTTCTTGACCAGTTTTCAGATAAGACATGAATTGGCCGATGATCGCATCACACTCTTCTATATCTTTATTAATAGATTCAGCCAGATAGCTATCTTCTGGGCTCATCATTTCTGTCGCTAAACGAATACGGGTTAAGGGAGTTCTTAGGTCATGACTTACCCCTGCCATTAAGACAGTTCGGTCATTTTCTAAGGTTTTAATCCCTGCAGCCATGTGGTTAAAAGAACGAATAGCGGCTCTAACCTCAGTGGCGCCTTTTTCCTGCATTGGGGGTAAAATTACCCCTTTGCCGACTTCACCTGCGTGGTATTCCAATTCAAGCAACGGCTTGTTCTGGTAGCGTATATACAACCATACCCCTGCAAAAATGGTGAGAAAAATTGTTAATGTATAGCGAAAAACAAGGGAGAACTGGTTTTGGCCGATTTCAGTCAGTGGAACTCGCACCCAAATATCAGGTGCGAGATAAGACGTTAGCCATAGAATGGGGTATTCTCGGCCTAATTCAAGGTGAACACTCGCCTTACCACCAATATATTCCGACATATGTTCACTTAGAAAATCATACTCTTTTGCCCAATTCAGTCCTTCTTCCATCGCCGCTGAATGTGCATAAAAGGTAATTCCTAATTCATTGTAGATTTTCTTACGCAACGCGGGAGATACCCGCACTGAGGTTCCATCTTGTAGAACCATTTTCTCTGTCATTAATGTTCTTACTTCGTATGCCAGTACCTTGTTGAATTGCTGTAAGCTAGGCATTACAACAAAATTCAACACGACCATATAACTGGTTACGAGACTCGCAAACAGTAAGGCTACAAATAAAAATAACGAGCGAGAAAATGTACTACGCCTTGAGAACCTCAGTCGCTTCATGCTTTACTTCCATCAGGAACAAACACATAGCCCAAGCCCCAAACCGTCTGGATATAACGAGGGTGTGCTGGGTCTTCTTCAACCATGCGGCGTAAACGTGAAATTTGAACATCGATTGAACGTTCCATCGCACTGTATTCACGACCTCGCGCTAAGCTCATTAACTTGTCACGAGATAACGGTTCCCTTGGGTAAGAAACCAACACTTTTAACACCGCGAATTCACCGCTGGTTAATGGCATATTCTCATCACCTTGGAACATTTCTCGTGTCCCAAGATTTAATTTAAATTTACCAAAAGTAATTATCGCATCATCTTGAGATGGCGCACCCGGTAATTCATTAGCTTGGCGACGTAAAACCGCACGAATACGAGCTAGCAATTCCCGTGGATTAAAAGGTTTTGGAATATAGTCGTCCGCACCGATTTCTAAGCCAACGATGCGATCAACTTCTTCGCCTTTCGCTGTTACCATAATAATAGGAATTGGGTTATTTTGACTACGTAAGCGACGGCAAATTGATAAGCCATCTTCACCCGGTAGCATTAGATCTAAGACGATCAGATGAATAGATTCTCTTGTCAGGATTCTGTCCATCTGTTCTGCGTTCGCGGCACTCCTTACCTGAAAACCCTGCTCAGTGAGGTAACGTTCCAGCAGTGCACGTAAACGCATATCATCATCGACGACAAGAACCTTATAACTTTCCTGCATTTTGTAGCCCTCAAGATGTGCATCTTTCAAATTATTTTTTTAATGAATGTAAGTAAAACAATATTAATGCTCACTAATTTACCACTAACGTAGGATTTAATGAATCATTTTACACTTCAGGTGGTTAGTGGCTGGTAGCTTATTTCTAACACAAAATAAGTCACCTGCCCTCCTGGCGTATTTACTGTTATTTCATCATCAACCTGTTTACCTATCAAGGCTCGTGCTACGGGAGAATCAATTGAAATCCATTGTTTTGTAGGGTTGAATTCATCAGCACCGACGATACGGAATATTCTGATATTTTCATTTTCATCTTCTAGTTTAACCCATGCTCCAAAAAACACACGGCCTTCTTGGCGAGGATCAGGCTCGATAATCCTTAATTGATCCAATCTTTTGGATAAGAAACGGATGCGTCTATCAATTTCGCGCAACCTTTTTTTGCCGTAAATATATTCTGCATTTTCTGAGCGATCCCCTTGAGCTGCGGCCTCTGAAACAGATTGAGTAACCCGAGGACGTTCTTCCTTCCACAGGTATTTCAGCTCTTTATCTAATGCATCCCAACCTTCACGTGTAATTAAAAGACTTTTAGTCATAACCTTTGAATATTAATCAGTGAAACCATAATTATAGTATTTTATAGAACATAATCTGAGACTTTCCTACCAATAGGCTCAAATTCAGTCTGGAAATTCTCGTTACCACCAAGTATAACAGTGCAGTAAATTTTTTAACTGTTCTTTCAGTAGGTATTTAAACTCGACATGAATGAAACTCTAAGCCAAATTATTGCAGCGGAACTGCAAGCCCAGCCGAAACAGGTTTTTTCTGCCATCACACTATTAGATGAAGGGAATACTGTCCCGTTTATTGCACGTTACCGTAAAGAGGTTACCGGTGGGTTGGACGATACTCAGCTTCGCCAGCTAGAAAGCCGTTTAGGGTACTTGCGCGAATTAAATGACCGTAAACAAACCATTCTCAAATCGATAGAAGAGCAAGGTAAATTGACTCCAGAGCTTGCCTCCGCTATCAACACTACGCTTAATAAAACCGAACTTGAAGACCTGTATCTTCCTTATAAACCGAAACGTCGCACCCGTGGGCAAATTGCTATCGAAGCAGGGCTTGAGCCTTTAGCGGACACCTTATGGAATGACCCTAGCCAATCACCTGACGAACTTGCAAAAACGTATATCGATGCAGATAAAGGTGTTGCTGATGTCAAAGCCGCCTTAGATGGTGCTCGTTATATCCTTATGGAGCGTTTCGCCGAAGATGCGGCACTTTTAGCGAAAGTTCGTGACTATATTTGGAAAAATGCCCACCTTGTTTCTGTTGTTGCAGAAGGTAAGCAAGAAGAAGGGGTAAAATTTAGTGACTATTTTGAGCATCACGAGCCTGTTGCTCAAGTCCCTTCTCACCGAGCTCTTGCGATGTTCCGTGGTCGTAACGAAGGAATTTTACAACTTTCATTAAACTGTGATCCGCAGTTCGATGAACCGCCAAAAGAAAGTTACTGCGAAGAAATTATCACCCGCCATTTAGATATTCGTTTAAATAATGCTCCGGCTGACCAATGGCGTAAAGCCGTGATCAGCTGGACATGGCGTGTCAAAGTATTACTGCACTTAGAAACAGAGGTCATGAGCTCACTGCGCGAAAAAGCTGAAGAGGAAGCTATTAACGTGTTTGCTCGTAACCTTAGTGACTTACTGATGGCGGCGCCAGCGGGAATGCGTGCCACCATGGGCTTAGATCCAGGTTTACGTACTGGGGTGAAAGTCGCAGTTGTGGATGCGACAGGTAAATTAATTGCGACGGATACGATTTATCCGCATACCGGACAAGCCGCAAAAGCGGCAACCATCGTTGCGGCACTTTGCCAAAAACATAACGTCGAATTAGTAGCGATTGGTAACGGCACCGCTTCTCGTGAAACGGAACGTTTCTTTGCTGAAGTACAAAAACAGTACCCTGAAGTCACTGCACAAAAAGTTATTGTCAGCGAAGCTGGCGCTTCTGTTTATTCCGCTTCTGAACTTGCGGCTTTGGAGTTTCCTAGCTTAGATGTGTCTTTACGTGGTGCCGTATCTATTGCTCGTCGCCTACAAGACCCGCTTGCTGAATTAGTGAAAATTGACCCTAAATCCATTGGGGTTGGCCAATATCAGCATGATGTTAGCCAAACTCAGTTAGCGCGTAAACTCGATGCGGTCGTCGAGGACTGTGTAAACTCCGTTGGTGTTGATTTGAATACCGCTTCTGTTGCCTTACTGACTCGCGTTGCCGGTTTAAGCAAAATGATTGCACAAAACGTGGTGGACTGGCGCGACCAGAATGGCCAGTTTAGTGATAGAAAACAGTTACTCAAAGTTGCACGCCTTGGGCCAAAAGCCTTTGAACAATGTGCGGGCTTCTTACGTATCACCAATGGTGAAAACCCGTTAGATGCTTCTACTGTTCACCCTGAAGCTTACCCGATTGTTGAAAAAATTCTTGAGTCTGTCCGCCAGCCGCTCAAAGAAATTATGGGTAACTCACAGGTGCTTAATGCCTTGAGCCCACGTGACTTTACTACTGAGCAATTCGGGGTTCCAACTGTCACTGATATCATTAAAGAACTGGAAAAACCGGGTCGTGACCCACGTCCTGAGTTTAAAACTGCCACCTTCGCAGAAGGTGTAGAAACGATGAATGACCTGACTTCTGGCATGATATTAGAAGGCGCAGTCACTAATGTGACCAACTTCGGTGCTTTTGTGGATATTGGTGTTCACCAAGACGGTTTAGTTCATATTTCTTCACTTTCAAATAGTTATGTCGAAGACCCACACAAGGTGGTGAAAGCGGGCGACATTGTTAAAGTAAAAGTGTTAGATGTTGATATTGCACGCAAACGTATCGCTTTAACGATGCGTATAGATGAGCAAGCGGGGGATTCTAATAGTTCTCCTCGCCGTGCCGCCCCTGAACAGGAAAAAAATACGCGTAAAACACCTCAATCAAGAGGAAGTTCACGCCAAAACAACGCATCTTCAGGTAATAGTGCCATGAGTGATGCCCTTGCTGCTGCATTTGGCAAGAAACGTTAACTCTGTTAATAGGCATCGCAATGTACCTGTTGTGGTGCCTATTTCAATAAATAATGCTGTAATTAATTACCCCAGCCAATATATTAGGCATAATTAAACCCTCTCCCCCGTTTACCCCACCATTATTTTTGCTAACGAAACACCGCAAACTCAATGCTTCGTTGATCCATATCAAGTCAAATTGACGAAAAAAGAGGCTAAATATAATAAAAGGTGGATGATTATGATTCTCATTGTTAATTAGATTTATTGTTGTTTGGTGGTCTCGTTACCTGAGCAATTGTAATCATTAACAATTGTCATCGATATCATTATGAATTAAATGATTAGGAAGACACTATGGCAATACTTCCTCAATGCAGCTACAAAATACTTGGTTTCTCCCCAGAAATCAGTCCTGCATACCGACAAAAACTGCTTTCACTCGGTTTACTTCCGGGTTCTGTCTTTAAAGTGGTGCGTTTAGCGCCTTTTGGCGATCCTGTACAAATAGAAACTCATCGTGTCAGCTTAGTGCTACGCAAAAAGGATCTCGCCCTACTCAACCTAGATGAAGCGACCACCGCTTAAGTATTTCTTTTTTATTATTGGCAAACACTATGAAACGTTTAACCATCGGCTTAATTGGTAACCCCAATGCAGGCAAAACGACCTTATTCAACCAGCTCACAGGGTCAAGACAGCGTGTCGGTAACTGGGCTGGGGTCACTGTTGAACGAAAAGTCGGTCGCTTCCATACAGATGACCATAAAATCGAGCTCGTTGACCTACCTGGCACCTATTCTCTGACCACGATTTCTGAACAAACCTCTCTCGACGAACAAATCGCCTGCTACTTTATTTTAAGTGGTGAGGCAGACATGCTCATTAATGTTGTCGATGCGTCTAATTTAGAACGTAACCTTTATCTGACATTACAATTAGTCGAGTTAGGCGTTCCATGTATTGTCGCCTTGAATATGTTGGATATCGCTCAAAGCCAACATATTGATATTAATATCGCTGAATTAGAAAAACAGCTCGGCTGCCCTGTGATCCCAATGGTTTCAACTCGAGCAACTGGTATCGATAAACTGAAAAAAGCCATTGATACACATCCACAAAATAGCCAGCAAGCCCTTGTGGAATATCCACCCCAATTATTACAGGCAGTGGATTCATTATCTGAACAAATTTCAGCACAACAATTTAGCCACCAGCAACGCCGCTGGTTAGCATTACAGATCCTCGAAGGGGATATTTATAGTCGCCAACGCGCTGAAGTATCTGAAGGGCAATTACTGGCGATACGCCAAACACTGAAAGAAAGCTTAAACGAAGAACCTGAATTACTCATTGCCGACGCACGTTATCAATCTATTGCCACAATTTGCAATGCTGCGATTAACAATAGTGCCGCTGAACCAAATCGACTAACACAATCACTGGATAAATTTATTCTGAGCCGTTGGCTCGGCGTACCAATTTTCTTGTTTGTGATGTATTTGATGTTCGTCTTAGCCATCAACATTGGCGGCGCCTTACAACCCTTCTTTGAAGGCGCATCAGAAGCGATATTTATCCATGGAATTCAATGGTTAGGAGATTATTTCAGCTTCCCTGATTGGCTAACTATTTTCCTTGCTCAAGGTGTTGGTGGCGGTATTAACACGGTTTTACCGTTAGTGCCACAAATCGGGATGATGTACCTGTTCCTTTCAATACTGGAAGACTCGGGCTATATGGCGCGAGCGGCTTTCGTAATGGACCGCCTCATGCAAGCACTAGGTTTACCGGGTAAATCCTTCGTACCTTTGATTGTCGGTTTTGGTTGTAACGTACCATCCATTATGGGTGCCCGCACGTTAGACGCACCCCGTGAAAGACTAATTACTGTATTAATGGCTCCGTTTATGTCTTGTGGGGCAAGACTGGCCATTTTCGCCGTTTTTGCTGCCGCTTTCTTTGGCAAAAATGGGGCAAGTGTGGTCTTTTCTCTCTATATTTTAGGGATTGTTGTCGCTATCTTAACTGGGTTACTACTAAAACATACCCTCATGCGTGGCGAAGCCTCTCCATTTATCATGGAACTTCCGGTTTACCATGTGCCACACATCAAAACACTACTGATTCAAACATGGCAACGCCTCAAAGGCTTCGTGGTACGTGCAGGTAAAGTCATTATCGTTGCCAGTATCTTTATTGGTGCATTAAATAGCTTTTCTTTCTCTGGTAAGCCTGTTGATAATATTAATGACTCCGCACTGGCTTCTGTCAGTAAAGTCATAACCCCTGCTTTACAACCTATTGGCGTGCATGCTGATAACTGGCAAGCGACCGTTGGGTTGATTACCGGGGCAATGGCCAAAGAGGTGGTAGTGGGAACACTAAACACCCTGTATACCGCTGAAGCCATTACATCTGAGCCGTTTGATGCAGAATCTTTCAATTTATGGGAAGAACTGGGAGATGCGGTTTCTGAAACTTGGGATAGCTTAAAAGAAACCTTTACCTTAAGCGCGTTATCAAACCCTATCGAAGCTAGTAAAGGCGATGGAGAGATGGAATCCGGCTCAATGGGAACCATGGCAGCAAAATTTGGTTCAGGAATTGCAGCTTACAGCTACCTCATCTTCGTCTTGCTGTATGTGCCTTGCGTCTCGGTGATGGGGGCTATCGCACGTGAAACCAATAAAAGCTGGATGAGTTTCTCCATTCTGTGGGGTTTAAATGTGGCTTATAGTCTTGCAGCTCTATTTTACCAAACAGCGACTTTCAGCGAACACCCACAAAGTAGCTTGATTACCATTACTGCGGTTATCCTGTTCAACCTTGCCTTGTTTATATTCTTACGTCGCATGCGTAGCCGCGTAACCTTGAATATCAAGAGCAAAACCGCAGAGCAATGCTCTGGCTGTTCAAGAGATGCTTGCCACTAAGGAATGAAACGATGACCAGCTTGCTACAAATAAGAGATTTAATCGCCTTATATGGGCAAGCTGACATCGCACTACTTAGTGAGCAGCTAAATACGCCAATCCCATTAATTAAAGCAATGGTTGAGAAGCTAGTCAGTTTAGAAAAAATTGAACAAGTCGATATCAGTGCTTGTTTAACAGGCAGTAGCTGTAAAGGTTGCCCTGAAAGCACTGATTGCGCTCATTTTGTGTATAAAATCAAATAATAGAGACACCACAAAAAATCAGCCCCAAATTAGGCTGATTTTTTTTATTTATTCCTCGGTACGACTTTGAAAATCCAACAAGTATTCGCAAAACTCATCAGGATGAGAAATAAATGGCGCGTGAGCGCTATTGCGCATAATCACGGATGGCGAATTCGGATACAGCTCATCTAAAATAGGCACTATTTTGCGCGGTACCAAGCCATCGAGATAACCATAAATGCGCAAGAAAGGAATAGGTAACTGTTTTAATTCATCCCGCAAATCTTCGGTACGTAATGATTCAAGCCCTGCATTTAGTGTTTCAACAGTTGGAATAGGCTGCTCAAGTACCACAGATTTCAAAGTTTTTGCATCATTTCTTGCACTTTCAGTGCCTAAAGTTTGCAATGCTAAAAAACGCTCGACGGTGCGATGAAAATCAGCCGAAAGTTGCTGCTCGAAACCTAATAAAACCTCTGGCCGGATCCCTGCCCAACCGTTTTCTTCTGCTTTAAAGCATGGGGAAGAAGCAACGGTAATTAACCCTTTGACTTCATAAGGATGGTCAAGCGCAATACGGCTTGCAGCTAGCCCACCAAGTGACCAACCGAGCCAAATCGCGTTTTTAGGGGCTTGCTCCCACAAAATATTCGCCATCGATTGAATATTCATGGGGGAGAACCCTTGGCTACGTCCGTACCCCGGCAAGTCAACCAAATGAACCCGAAAGTGCGAAGCGATTCGCGGAATAATTGTTTGCCAGACTTGTGCATTCAATCCCCATCCGTGCAGCAACACAAGATCTTGTTTACCTTCACCAACGGTCTGCCAATATAACTTTGCCATCGTTACACTCTCTTCATTCATTTATTCGTCAACTCGTTTAACAGGACTCTACTATGCTAACAATGGAGGGGGGCTGCTGGCTATGCCATCAATCACTAAAATTACCTCATCAAGGTGTTTGTAGTTTTTGTCTCGAAGGATTGCCTAAAATGCCAACCTGCTGTTTGCGCTGTGCTTTACCCTGTGAACAGCCTACCATAGAGTGCGGTCGCTGCCTAAAAACCCCTCCTACATGGCAGAGAATTATCACTGTAACCCCATACCAAGCCGCTTTGCGCATGTTAATCCATCGGTTTAAATTTCAAAAACAACCTCAACTTGCTTTTACTCTAGCTCGTATCTTTGCGTTATTTTGGCTCACGGGTTACCGCCAACAAAAATGGCACAAACCGGACTTAATTGTCACAATTCCATTGCATCGCCGCCGTCTGTGGTGGAGAGGATTTGACCACATGGCATTAATAGGCGAAAATTTATCCAGATGGTTAAATATCCCCTATTCGCAAAATTCATTATCGCGTAGTCGTGCTACACTGGCACAGACAACACTAAAACGTGAGTATCGCCGAAACAACCTAAAGGGAGCATTTACCTTAAACGACTCGGTTTCAAACCTACATGTTGCTGTTATTGATGATGTTATTACAACAGGTTCCACGATGAATGCCGCAGCACAATTGTTGATTTGTGCGGGAGCACGTACTGTTGATGCATGGTCACTGTGTCGCACCTTGTAGGAAAGGGGTAAATGGGCGTATTATAACCAACTAAAGCAGTCAACTATTATTGAGCAAATGATTATGATTAATATTACTGAAGCAGCACAGGCTCATTTTGCCAAGTTGTTGGAAAATCAAGAGCCAGGAACTCAAATCCGTGTTTTTGTTATCAACCCAGGCACACCAACCGCAGAATGCGGTGTGTCATACTGCCCTCCGGGTGCCGTTGAAGCAACAGATAAAGAACTAAAGTTCGAGAAATTATCTGCTTATGTTGATGAAATTAGCGCTCCATTCTTGGATGATGCCGAGATTGACTTCGTTACCGACCAACTCGGCTCACAACTGACGTTAAAAGCGCCGAACGCCAAAATGCGTAAAGTCTCTGATGACGCACCATTAATTGAGCGTGTTGAGTATGTTTTACAGTCACAAATTAACCCACAACTTGCCAGCCACGGTGGCCGTGTTTCCCTGATGGAAATCACCGATGAAGGCTTTGCAATTCTGCAATTTGGTGGCGGGTGTAACGGTTGTTCAATGGTCGATGTCACGCTTAAAGAAGGTATCGAAAAAGAACTTCTCAAAATGTTTGAAGGTGAGCTAAAAGGCGTTAAAGACCTGACTGAACACCAACGTGGCGAGCACTCTTTCTACTAATCAATACCACGAATATTTGGCACTCTGTTTTTACGAGTGCCTATTATTTAACCTTTAATGGGTTGTTACCTACTGTATTCGGTATTTTATGGACCATTTTGAAACACTAACACCAGAACAAGCCTATCAACATTGGTTAGACGGCACGGCCATACTGGTAGATGTACGAGACCCACAAAGTTTCCGTGCAGGCCATGCGAGTGGAGCCTATCACCTCACCAATGAGTCACTGAGCCAATTTTTAGAACAAACGGATTACGAACAACCTGTTATGGTGATGTGCTACCATGGGCACAGTAGCCAAGGTGCTGCACAATATCTGATCAACATTGGCTTTGAATCTGTATATAGCATCAATGGTGGATTTGAAGCATGGTTAAGGGAATATCCACAAGCCGTTACGGCTCTCTAGATGAGAAAACGCATTCATGATCCACATCACCTCCTTTGCTAATCCCAGAATGGCGCAAGCCTTTGTTGACTATATGGCTAGCAAAAATATTCACTTAAAAATAAAGCCATCACAGGAACAAGCTGTCTTTGAGCTTTGGCTAGAAGATGAGCAACTTCAACCTCAAGTCCAAAAAGAATTAGATATTTTTCTACAAGACCCAAATCACCCTCGCTACCTAGAAGCCAGTTGGCACACGGGAAGCGCAGATACCCAGTTTCAATATCGCAATTACCTAACTTGGGGTTACCTTAAAGAACAATCTGGCCCTTTAACTATCGCTGTTATTTTGTTGTCGATTGTTGTATATCTTTGGGTAGAAATGACTGATGCACGAGAAGTTCTACGTTATTTGGCATGGCCTATTGGCGACCAACAAACGGAACTTTGGCGTTGGTTTAGTCCTGCATTGGTGCACTTTTCGCTATCACATATTGGTTTCAACCTTGCGCTCTGGTGGTTTTTAGCTGGGCAAGTAGAACGAAAGCTCGGAACGGGTAAATTATTCACTATCTTACTGGTCTCAGCGCTGTTTAGTAACTGGGGGCAGTCGCTGTTTAGTGAAAACAACTTTGGCGGCTTATCTGGTGTCGTCTATGCCCTTGTCAGCTATGTGTGGTTAACGGGTGAACGTCGTCCCGAAAGTGGCATCAGTGTTCCTCGAGGGTTAATGATATTCTCGATTATCTGGCTTTTTTTCGGTTACTTCGATGTTTTAGGTATGCATATTGCCAATGCCGCACATACTTCAGGGTTAATTATCGGCTTATTGATGGGAGTATGGGATAATAGGCACAGTTTTAAACACCAGAGCTCCAGATAAAACATTTTAATAATTAGAGGCTAACGCTGTGAAACAAACCCAGAGACATGATGCAATAGTTGAGCTTGTGCGTCTTCAGGGATATGTCAGTACTGAAGAACTCGTCGAACACTTTGAGGTTAGCCCTCAAACGATCCGTCGAGACCTCAATGACCTCGCTGAACAGAATAAAATTCAGCGGCACCACGGTGGCGCAGCACTGCCTTCAAGTTCTGTGAATGCAGCTTATAATGACCGTAAAATCATGTGGTCAGATGAAAAAGCGCGTATCGCGCAGCATGTTGCAAGCCAGATCCCTGATGGTGCGACACTATTTATTGATATTGGTACAACCCCTGAAGCGGTTGCTCATGCGCTGGTTAACCATAAAAACCTACGTGTGGTGACCAATAATCTTAACGTCGCTACCTTGCTGATGCCAAAAGAAGACTTCCGCCTAATTTTAGCGGGAGGTGAAGTACGATCACGGGATGGCGGTATTGTCGGTGAAGCGACCCTCGATTTTATTTCCCAATTTAGGTTAGATTACGGCATTTTAGGTATCAGTGGTATTGATATGGATGGCTCATTACTTGAGTTCGATTACCACGAAGTTCGTACCAAACGCGCGATTATTGAAAATTCACGTTGTGTCATGCTTGTCACCGATCATTCTAAATTTGGTCGTAACGCGATGGTTAATTTGGGTAATATGAATCTAATTGACTATTTATTTACTGATAAACAGCCACCAGACAGCATTCTCAAAGTGATTGAGCAACATAATGTTCAATTAGAGCTTTGTTAATCAAATAGTTACCTTCATGATGGTAGTCCCAGCTACCATCATGTTCATTAGTCCCCTTCCCCACCATAGTCCCCCACCTTACAGGTGTTTTTTTCTTTTTCGCGCGAAACCCTCTTTTCCCTCTTGTAAATAACAATACTTTATATGTGGGTATTGAAAAAAAATTGTTACCAATATCACGCAGTTGTTATTTTTTTCATTAATAATAGTTGGCATCACTATCTATTTTGACTACAATCAAATGAGCGAAAACGAACATTATTGAAAGCGTTTCGAACATCTCAGGGGGATGCATGGAAACTAAAGACTTGATTGTCATCGGCGGCGGGATCAACGGCGCTGGAATTGCAGCAGATGCTGCAGGTCGTGGATTATCGGTATTACTGCTCGAAGCTCAAGACTTGGCAAGTGCGACTTCATCTGCGAGTTCTAAACTCATTCATGGTGGCTTACGTTATTTAGAGCATTATGAATTTAGATTAGTCAGCGAAGCTTTGGCAGAACGTGAAGTGCTATTACGATTAGCACCGCATATTGCCTTCCCAATGCGCTTCCGCTTACCTCATCAGCCTCATTTACGTCCAGCTTGGATGATCCGTATTGGCCTATTCTTATATGACCATTTAGGCAAACGTGTCAGCTTACCAAGTAGTAAGGGGCTGAAATTCAACCAAAACTCTGTACTAAAACCTGAACTAACAAAAGGTTTTGAATATTCCGATTGTTGGGTTGATGATGCGCGTTTAGTTGTGTTAAACGCTCAAGAAGTGGTACGTAAGAGTGGTGAGGTTCGTACTCGCACAAAAGTGACTCGCGCTTACCGTGAAAACGGCTTATGGGTTGTTGAGGCTCAGGACTTACGTACAGGCGAAACCCATACATGGAAAGCAAAAGGGCTGGTTAACGCCACAGGGCCTTGGGTAAAAGAGTTCTTTGATGATGGGCTGAAATTAAAATCACCTTACGGTATTCGCCTAATCAAAGGGAGCCATATTGTCGTTCCGCGTGCTCATGATGAACCACAAGCGTACATCTTACAAAATGAAGATAACCGTATTGTATTTGTTATCCCGTGGATGGATGAATTTTCTATCATCGGCACCACTGACGTAGAATACAAAGGCGACCCGAAAGACGTCAAAATTGATGAAAACGAAGTTAACTATTTACTGAAAGTGTATAACGACCACTTCAAAAAACAGTTAACCGTGAGTGACATTGTTTGGGACTATTCAGGTGTTCGCCCACTATGCGACGATGAATCGGACTCACCACAAGCCATTACTCGTGATTACACATTGGATATTCACGATGAACAAGGCCAAGCGCCATTGTTATCTGTATTTGGCGGTAAATTAACCACTTACCGTAAATTAGCGGAAGCTGCTGTGAATAAGTTAGCGACTTACTATCCAAATGCAGGTGGCCCATGGACTAAAAATGGTCAGTTACCAGGTGGCGATATCGAAGGTTGTGACCGTGATGGTTATGCACGTGTATTGCGTCAACATTATCAATGGCTTCCTGAAGGTTTAGCGCTACGCTTTGCCAGAACCTACGGTAGCAACAGTAAGTTAATCCTTGAAGGTGCAAATTCACTCAGCGACCTCGGTGAAGCCTTCTCTGCGAATGTCTATGAAGCAGAATTACGTTACTTAGTCAAACATGAGTGGGTAACAGAATTGGATGATGCCATTTGGCGTCGCACTAAATTGGGTATGTGGCTGAATGAAGAAGAAAAACAGCGCATTGCTCAGTGGTTAGCAAAAAATGGGTTGTCAGAGCACACCTCTGCATAATCGTAAAAATCTCGTTGTTATAAAATCTCGTTGTTAATGGAAAAGGCCAGTTGCAATTGTTGACTGGCTTTTTCTATTTTTAGTTTGTACGACTTTCAGAAAAACCCCAATCACGATAATTTGCACAAATCAATTCCATCTGTTTATAATGTACGCGACCTTACTTCTCACCCAACTTCGCAGGTACGCCTCACGATGAACTAAGCACTGCCAGAAAATATTTTCTAATACCCTTTTGGTATTCATTTTTCTGTTCCTGGCAGGCAACCGCTTTCATCGACACTTCTTGATAAGTCAACGACGTTGTCTGTCCTCATTATTTTGGAGGTGCATATGACGATAGCTTGTCACTTTTCACAGCTCAATATTGAATTTAACCAAACCGCCCTTTTTCCACCGATAAGCGGGACGTTGTCATGCCAAAAAAATGCTCTAATTGGCCATAATGGCAGAGGAAAATCGGTTTTAATGCGTATTCTTGCTAACCAATTGCGCCCTACACAAGGGAATGTACATTGGAACCTCCCCTTTATCTATGTTGAGCAGTTAACTCGGCTAACGGGCGAAACACTCGTCGATGCCTTAGGCATCAAGGAACTTTATCATGCATTTTCACGCATTGAGGCAGGAAATGGTTCTTTGGCAGATTTTGAACTAACGGAAGATAAATGGCATTTACCTTCCCAATGGCAAAGTTTATTGGACTCTGCTGGGCTAGCTATCTCAATGGAAGCTCCTATCTCCCATTTAAGTGGGGGTGAACGTACCCGTCTAGCCCTTTGCCGTGCATTTCTTCATCAAGATCACTTTTTGCTACTTGATGAGCCGGATAACCATTTAGATACGCAAAGTCGGCAATGGCTCAGCCAAAAGCTTACTGAGCATCGGGCTGGCTGCCTAGTTATCTCTCACAACAGAACTCTGTTAGGCGAAATGGATGCTATTTTTGAATTAACGGAAAAAGGCTTACACGAATATGGGGGAAATTATGCGTTATACGATACCCAAAAAAACTTGGAAATTGCCGCAATTGATGCACAAAGTGAACGCTTAGAAAAACGTATTCACCAAGAGAAAAAGCAGCAACAGGCCACATTACAAAAAGCCGCTCAACGCAAGAAACAGGGGGAAAAAATTCGCTATGGTGGGTCGCAATCCTTACTGCTACTTGATATGCAAAAGAACCGTGCAGAGAAAAGGCAATCAAATGTCGCAGAACGGCACCAACGGGTTATGGATAATCTGCAAAGCCAACAACAGGAAAACCAAGAAAGAGCTCGCCATATCAAGCCGCAAAAAATGACGATTAACTATCAAAATGAAGGTAATAAAGTCACAATTTTTGCTTCTGACTTGCGTTTGCCCTACGGTTATTCATCACCACTTTCATTCACCATATACAGTGGAGAACATTGGCATATTCAAGGGCGTAATGGCTGTGGTAAGTCAACACTACTTAAAGTGCTTGCTGGCCTATTGCCATCATCTTCAGGAGAGTGCCGCCTAAGCGGTGAATTTTGCTATTTAGACCAACACCTCAACTTACTCGATAAGACATTACCTGTCGCTGAAGCACTTCATCAATACCAACCGTTGTTTACTGTAGAGCAGTGGCGCACGCAATTAGGTATGCTGCGAATACGAGGAGATAAATCATTACTGCCACTACAGCAGCTCAGTGGTGGTGAGCAGTTAAAAGCAACACTACTGGCGCTCACGCATAGCCCGAACCCACCCGCTATTTTATTACTCGATGAACCGGATAACCATTTAGACTTGGATTCAAAACAACTACTTGAAGCGCTATTGCAGGACTACCAAGGAACACTCTTACTGGTTTCTCACGATGACGCCTTTATTGCAAACTGCAATATAACCCATACGCTAAATCTTTCTGATAAATAACTGTCTACTAGGCCACTGCCTAATTAGGTGTGGCCATCTGCTTTAATGGATAAACGTATTTTTGACGCGATGAGAAACTAAAAAGTAGGGGATCCATAACACACAATAGAAGCTGCCATTTATAGCGGTAATAATATTTGAGTAGTTAATTTCCAAACCAAATATATATGGGAACACAAAACGAGCAACTAATACCATTAAAGTAAACAGTACCATGGTGGTGATAAACAGCCACTTCGCCTGTTTTTTCCATTTAACCGCAGCGATAAACGTCCAAAGAAATAGAGCAATTAAAACACCATAACCTAGTTGCAAGAGGTAAAAACCTGTCGCAAAGCCTGAAATATAAAAATCAGAATCCGCTTCAGTTGCCAATGACCATGCAGTTTGTACTTGCGAGATTTCTTGCAATAGCATCGTGACCGTTTTGTACAACATATAAAACAGACCAATAACCGGTAAAATTAACCATCCACTGAGTCCCTGTAACGGCTTTTTAACTACCGGCTGAGCCTCTGGTGATATTATTGCTGGCTCTGTTTGCGTGGTTGATTGCTGAATATCCATTCAAATAACCTTTATTTACTATTTACTTTGCATTTTTTCTTCAAGAAATGCCTTGAGTACAATTGCTTGATTATGTTCTGTATTTTTAGCACTGTATAACAGTGTTAAGTCACCTTGTTTTGCTTGTGAAACCAATACCTGCCAAGCTGTTGTGTTATTAAGTTCCTGCTGATATCGCTCGATAAATTGAGCAAACTGATCTGTGTTCTGATGAAACCATTTTCGTAACTCATTGGAAGGTGCAACGTCTTTATTCCAAGAGTCGTGGTATAAGTCTGTTTTTTTTATTCCTCTTGGCCACAGTCTATCGATAAGCACGCGATAACCATCATTATCGTCAACAGGGTCATAAACTCGTTTGCATTTAATCATCATTTACCTACCCAATAAGTAAACCGCAGCATTTTATTTATTAATTTACAAAAGTATTTTTAACACGCCTTGAAACTAAAAAATACGGTATCCAAATGGCACAAGCAATTAGAGCCCGAAAAATATCTTTGATATCGGAGGCTTCAACCTCTAAATCCAATAAAATACTTGCGAGTATAATATCCGTAACCGTCAAAACTAAAGAAAAGATCTGGAAAAAAATATAAATTTTAATTGTGAGTTTTTTCTTTGTAAAAAAGACATAACTTAGGAAAAGTAAGGTGGCGTATAAAATAACGTTACCTAAAACTTCAAAGTAGATTAGCTCTTTAAATAATGGAATAAATGAACTTGATTGTGGGTCTGTTAATTCAATCCAATATTCAATCACTTGAGCATTTTGCTCATAAATCGAAAAAGGCAAAATAATCAAGGACAATATTATCCCTAACATGGGTAAAATAAGCCATCCACCAATGCCTTTTAATTCCTGCCTTGGTTGTGGTGATGGTACCGAAGTGCCATGAGATGAACTGTGACCTTCAGTTTTCATTTACACTTCCTTATTAAACAGACAAATAATATCAATACAAAATAAATAGCCCTGTATAAGATAGCATACCTACTCAACAAAAAATGAGTAACTAAATGCGCTAATTCACAATTATATTGCTAATAAAGAACAATCTGACAAGGCCATCATTATGCAAATATTTACCGCACAGTTACCACTTCCTACCAATTACCTTTATGGTGATTTTTTTGCTTTTCATTTAAGAGATCAACACAATGTCGCGGAAATAGTAGAAGAAAATACATTACATAAAGGCATAATATGGCAACAACATGCAACAAAAATGACATTGGAACTTAAAAAACAACAAGCAACGATTTCATTAGCGATTGATTCTCCATCTATCATTATCAATGAGCAAGATTTACTAACGCTGGCACAGCATGTACTTGGTTTGAAACAAAATATTGATGAGTTCGAAAAACGCTACCTTGAAACCCCAATACTTGGACAGCTCATTGAAAAACAAAGAGGATTACGAATTTATCAATCTGCTAGTGCATTTGAAGCGTTAGTTTGGGCTATTATTGGGCAACAAATTAGTGTCCATGCAGCTATCGCCATTCGTCGGCGATTTATCCAAGCCGTGGGGATTCAACATGCTTCAGGTATTTGGTGTTTCCCCGATGTTCCACAAGTCAGGTTAGTTGATGACGAAATACTGCGCCAAACGGGTTTTTCAAAGGGAAAAATTATCGCCCTCAGAGCTCTTTGTGACGCCATCGAAAATCAACAAATTGATTTATCACAGCACGTGACTCATTCCAATGCGAATCAAATAACTGAACAATTATTACAAATCAAAGGTATTGGACCTTGGACTGTGAGCTATGCTTTACTTAGAGGATTCAACTATTTAGATGGCTCTTTACATGGAGATGTGGCGGTAAGACGTAATTTGCAAACATTACTTGCGAAATTAGAACAGCCCTCCGCCAAAGAAACGGAAAAATGGTTGGAACAATTTTCCCCATGGCGTGCACTGGTTGCCGCCCATTTGTGGCGTAGCCAGTCAGCCGCAGGTTATTGAATAGTTTTAAAAAGCCCACTTCAATAACCTGAAATGGGCTTTCCTACTATTCACAATAATGATTTAACGTAACCAGTTCGTTTTCACTAATTGAACGACTTCATCACCGCGACCACTCATAATCGCTTTTAACATATACAAGCTAAAACCTTTCGCTTCTTGTGCCGCAATTTCTGGTGGCATCGACAGCTCTTGTTTGGCGGTTAGGACATCAACCACCACTGGCCCATCATGGGCAAAAGCTTCTTTTAATGCACCGTCTAGATCTTCACTTTTTTCAACACGGATCCCTTTGATACCCGCAGCATTCGCAATCGCTGCAAAGTTAGGGTTATGTAAATCCGTTCCCGCTGTTAAGAAACCAGCCACTTTCATTTCCATGGCAACAAAACCGAGCACCCCATTGTTATGAATGATGATTTTTACCGGTAATTGCATTTGAGAAAGAGAGATAAAGTCCCCCATTAGCATACTGAAACCGCCGTCGCCACACATTGCAACCACTTGACGTTTTTTATCAACGGCCTGCGCACCAATAGCTTGTGGCATCGCATTCGCCATTGACCCGTGGTTAAAAGAGCCAATTAAACGGCGCTTACCGTTCATTTTCAAGTAGCGCGCAGCCCATACTGTCGGGGTTCCAACGTCACAGGTGAAAATCGCGTCATCAGCAGCTAATTCACTAATTTTTGTTGCAAGATACTGAGGATGTATTAACCCCTCATGACCCGGTTTAGCGAGGTCATCTAACCCTTTTCGAGCCTCTGCATAATGTTTTAAAGCGCCATCAAGGTGTTTTGTATCTTGTTTAGCCTCTAAATGTGGCTGTAATGCATCTAATGTTGCTTTGATATCACCAATCAGCCCCATATCAATATGGCAGTGGGAGCCCAAGCTACCTGCATTAATATCAACCTGAATAATTTTAGCTTCGCTTGGGTAGAAAGGACGGTATGGAAATTGTGTCCCTAACAAAACAACCGTATCTGCATTCATCATTGCGTGGTAACCTGATGAAAAACCTATTAAGCCTGTCATCCCAACGCTGTATGGGTTATCCCATTCAATATGTTCTTTACCACGTAACGCATGTACTACCGGTGCTTTTAGTGTTTCTGCTAGTTTAACCACTTCATCATGGGCACCTGCGCAGCCATTACCACAGAATAACGTGATATTCTTAGACTGATTCAGCAATTCAGCGAGTTTTTCGATTTCACTTCGCTGAGGCATAATCAGTGGCGCTTGTGGTTGATACCATGTTTCTTTCGCGGACTCTGGCGCATCTTTTAGCGCAATATCACCTGGTATCACAACGACTGATACCCCTTTATTCAGAATCGCTTTACGCATAGCGATACCAAGAACTTGTGGAATTTGCTCAGGGTTAGAGACCATTTCACAATAATGGCTGCACTCGCGGAATAATTCAGTTGGATGGGTTTCTTGGAAATAATTACTACCAATTTCGCTAGATGGAATATGAGCGGCGATTGCCAACACGGGCACTCGATTACGATGGCAATCATACAGCCCATTAATAAGGTGCATATTTCCCGGCCCACAAGAGCCTGCACATACGGCTAAATTACCAGTTAGCTGAGCTTCTGAACCCGCAGCAAAGGCAGCGACTTCCTCATGGCGAGTTCCTAGCCACTCAATAGCGCCTTGACGACGCAAGCTGTCGGTTAAGCCATTCAACGAGTCTCCTGTAACGCCCCAAATACGTTTAACACCTGCATTATCAAGTACTTTTGCAATATAGGATGCAACACTCTGTTTTTTCATAATGGCACTCTTTTAAGTCGGATGTGATACCCTTGATATCTTGCAGCTCAAAATATGAAAGGTACTTTTAGAAACATAACAACATTCAAAGTAGAATCTTGTCATACTCGCGTATATCAAACCCAATATCGATAATAGATTGATTGTAACTAAGTAAATTCCTCATTCCTACTCATCAAATTAAATATAAAATAGAACAGCACAATCCACCGTTATTATCAAAAGAAGAGGATAGCAACAAGATAAATAAATAGGCGAGTTATTAACAACTTAAGCAAAACAAGAACATCATAAAAAGATGGAGTTATCTACATATATTATTCATCACAGTCACACCATTGTTTCCACCATATTAAATCAATAACCTTATATATTTATGACAGACTAAAACTCACCAAAAAAACATATACTAAATTGATTTAAAACAATTTATATTCACCTAATTGATCCCCAAAGTTCTATTTTTTCAAGTATTAAATTCAATCGTTATATTACCAATATAAAATCCCAATAAGGCGCATGAATCAGTATAAAGCACCTGCATTTTACATTTGTTCGATATTAATGTAGTATTAGTACTGTATTTTTTAACTCAAGGTGACTTTTTTGCTGTATTTTAAAGACAGACACTCTCATTATTCTACCCATTACATACCTATTTTAGCCTGTTATTTCAGCGCGACATAAAAACACTAAAAACTTATCTATTGCGTAAACAACGTCTATTCTAAATAATAAGGTTTTATATTTTCCGATGTATGAAAACCCATATCTTAAGTGCTGTTGTTTCGATTATTGAAATTAAAATAAGAGGATGGTTTCATGAGATTCAAGAAGAAAAAAGAAAAACCGTTAAATATTAGTGATATTACTATTATTGATGACGGTAAACTCAAAAAAGCAATTACCGCGGCTTCGCTGGGTAATGCGATGGAATGGTTTGATTTTGGGGTATACGGTTTCTTAGCCTATGTTCTAGGTCAGGTTTTCTTTCCGGACGCATCACCGAGCGTACAGATGATTGCCGCATTAGCCACTTTCTCCGTGCCTTTCTTAGTTAGGCCATTAGGTGGTGTCGTTTTTGGTATTTTAGGTGACAAATACGGCCGTCAAAAAGTCCTTTCGATGACAATTATCATCATGGCAGTCAGTACCTTCTGTATTGGTTTGATTCCATCATATGAAAGCATTGGTATCTGGGCACCCATTCTGTTATTAATTGCTAAGTTAGCTCAAGGTTTCTCGGTAGGTGGTGAATATTCTGGTGCAGCAATCTTTGTTGCTGAATACTCACCAGACCGTAAACGTGGTTTTATGGGAAGTTGGTTAGACTTTGGCTCTATCGCCGGTTTTGTCTTAGGTGCGGGTGTCGTAGTACTCATTTCCAGTATCGTTGGGGAAGCTAACTTCCATGATTGGGGCTGGAGAATTCCGTTCTTCTTAGCATTACCGTTAGGGATCATCGGGTTATATCTACGTCATTCACTAGAAGAAACCCCTGCTTTCCAACAACATGTCGAATCGTTAGAAAAGCAAGATAAAGCCAATATTCAAAACCCACCAAAAATCTCAGTACGTGAAGTCGCAACTAAGTATTGGAAAAGCTTGATGATTTGTGTTGGCTTAGTTATCGCAACTAACGTCACTTACTATATGTTGTTGACCTACATGCCAAGTTATTTGTCACACAATCTGAATTACTCTACTGACCATGGCGTGCTAATTATTATTGCAATTATGATTGGTATGTTATTTGTTCAACCGATTATCGGTTTAACCAGTGATAAAATTGGTCGCCGCCCATTTGTTATTACCGGTAGTGTCGGTCTGATTTTATTGGCATACCCTGCATTTATGTTAATCAACAGTGGTTCTGTTGGCTTAATTTTCCTAGGTTTATTAATTTTAGCGGTGCTATTGAACTGTTTTACAGGGGTTATGGCTTCCATTTTACCCGCGATTTTCCCGACACATATTCGTTACAGTGCGTTAGCTATTGCCTTTAACATTTCAGTATTAATTGCCGGTGCGACACCGACTGTTGCGGCATGGTTGGTCGAATCAACCACTGACTTATATATGCCAGCTTATTACTTAATCGTGATTGCTTTAATTGGTTTATATACGGGTATCAGAATGCCAGAAACGGCGAATAAACCATTACGCGGGGCAACACCTGCTGCATCAGATAAAGCCGAGGCAAAAGAAATTCTTAGCGAGCACTTTGACAATATTGAGCAGAAAGTTGAAGATATTGACCAACAAATTGCTGAGCTTGAGAAAAAACGCCAATCCTTAATCAATCAGCATCCTAAATTAGATTAAATATGAAAGGGCCGTTTACCGGCCCTTTCAGGTTGTTGACAAAGCGGGATAAAAGCGTGGTTTTTCCCACTTTGTGTTATCAGCCGAAAATCAATAAATTGATTTTCCTAGTTTATTTTCAAAACCTATTGTTTTGATTCCAACAAAACTTCAACCAAGGAGGGAGGCGATGGCAGCCAAACAAGTTTGTCATCTTATCTGGTTTCGTAATGATCTACGGGTCACTGATAACAAAGCACTTTCCTCCGCCTGCGCAGACCCAAATGCAAAGGTAATCGCCCTTTTTACGGCAACCCCTAAGCAGTGGCAACAACATGATATGGCTGAACGGCAAATTTCATTCATTCACCAGAATCTTGTTGAACTGCAGAATTCACTCGCAGAGCTTGGTATTCCACTGGTTTGCCAAACAGTTAACCATTTCACCGATGCGGCACAATGGGTACTTGATTACGCAAAGGCGCAACAGGCTGATGCCTTATTTTTTAATCGGCAATATGAATGGAACGAAAAACAACGGGACGAATGGTTAATCAACCAGCCACATGGGTTACATATTCATGCTTTCGATGACTATTTATTACTGCCCCCCGGCTCCGTAACTACCCAAAAAGGTGAGATGTATCAAGTCTATACCCCTTTTCGCCGTGCCTTCCTCACCCAACTTACCGTGACAGATTGCCGTTCACTGCGAGCCCCTGAAAAACGAGCGGCCGCTATCAACATCGATAAGGCTTTGCCATTATTTCCGCACCAGCCAATTGAAGACTCCCAGCAATTTCCTGCCAGTGAAAAATCTGCTTTAACGCGACTCAGGCAGTTTTGTTCCCTGAAAGTCGGCGATTATCAAAACGATAGAGATATTCCCTCTATTGATGGTACCAGCCAATTATCACCTTATCTCGCGGTGGGGGTGCTATCCCCTCGCCAATGCTTCAACCGATTACAAGCAGAGAACCCCCAAGTGTTAGATCACCCTGATAGTGGGGCGTTCACGTGGTTAAATGAGTTAGTCTGGCGTGAATTTTATTCACATCTTTTAGTCACGTTTCCACGTCTATGCCACCACCAACCATTTATTGAATGGACGCAACACATTCATTGGAATGATTCTTCAACGGATTTTGCAGCGTGGAAAACGGGGCAAACGGGTTACCCTATTGTTGATGCAGCTATGCGCCAACTGAATGCAACGGGTTGGATGCATAACCGCCTACGAATGATTGTGGCTAACTTTTTAGTCAAAGACTTACTGATTGATTGGCGCAAAGGTGAAAAATACTTTATGAGCCAACTACTTGATGGCAGTCTAGCCGCAAATAACGGCGGTTGGCAGTGGTCAGCCTCTACTGGCGTTGATGCCTCCCCTTGGTTTCGTATCTTTAACCCAACCACTCAAGGGAAAAAGTTTGATGCGCAAGGGGCTTTTATTCGCCATTGGTTGCCCGAATTGCAGCAAGTCCCCGACAAATATATTCATACACCTCATGAATGGGCTGTGATCAGCAACACTGCGCTTAATTACCCAGAGCCGATTGTTGACCATAAACAAGCTCGGTTAGCGACTTTGGCTGCGTTTGAGGCAGGTAAACGTAATAGTTTGAAGCAATAAATCGTTTAAAATACGATAAATAGCAAAGTTATTATTTGCTTTAAGAACTACTATAACGCTTCAATCATAAGGAGCAGATATGAGCGTTATTTTACAAGTTGATTTTCCGTATCAGGGGCCATGGGGTGATGAAATGGCATCCGCAATGAATGATTTGGCGGAATCAATTAACCAAGAGCCGGGCTTTATTTGGAAGATTTGGACTGAAAACCAACAAACACAAATGGCAGGTGGTGTGTATTTGTTTGCTTCAGAAGCTGATGCACAAGCTTACCTCACCAAACACAGCGCACGATTAAAATCCTTTGGTGTTCCTGATGTTCGCGGTGAGATTTTTGCGGTAAATAACGCGCTTAGCCAATTAAACCAAGCGCAGTTTTTAGCGCAATAATTTTTAACGCAATAATTTTTAGCGCAATAAATAGCTATTGCCACTGAAATTCAAACAACATCACATCTGAGGTAAATGAGCCATCTGCTTGTACTGCAAAGTGGCTTTTTACCTCATCACTTAATGTTCCTTGGTAGTGGCGGATAGCCTCAACGAGTGCCTTTGGTGTACGCATCCGTTCGACCCAACTGGTAAATTCCAGCGCTAAACGGAAACTTTGTACTCGTTGGACAAATAGCCCTGCATTATTAAACATACCAGACCATTCTCCAGCGGAATAATCACGAATGTGTGAAGTATCCCGAAGCACTTCGACAGTTTGTAAGTAAATATCCAATAATGGATGCCCCGGTGATACCACATCAATAAAGATGCCTTTTCCACCCGCTTTGAGCACTCGGCGCACCTCACGTAGTGCTTGTTCCACATCGTGCCAATGGTGTGCTGAATAACGGCTAATCACTCGGTCAAAACAATTGTCATCAAACGGTAGAGACTCCGCAGTCCCTTTGCAGGTAGTGATATTGTTTAATTCACGTTCTTGTGCATTTTTAGCCACAACATTGAGCATTGAGTCCGATAAATCATAAGCCGTCACTGACTTTACCAACGGCGCTGCATGGAAACTGGCGTGCCCTGCTCCACAGCCAAGGTCAAGCACGTCCTCGCCCTGACAGCCTTGTAGCAATTGTTGCAAAACAAGTAAGTCCTCACCTTGTGCATGAACTTGGCTGGTTAAATACGAGTTTGCTTGCTGGTCAAATTGTTGATAAACCGCTTGGTGGTGCGTTTTCATCTTTGTTTCCCTACATTCAGTTGCTAGTAACTCATCACAACAGAAAATGATTGAAAATGCACCTATTAGCTCAATAATTAATTCATATCGTATAATGACTAATGAAAATCACCTACACGACGCTCCACCAGCGTTAAAATACTGTACAACGCCACAACGGTATCATCCTGATTAAACACTTGCACATCCCATTCAACAACACCATTGGGTTTATCTTCAGCAAGTTTTTGCGTTTTTTTGATCTTTTTCTTGCACGTTAGGCGAACTTGTATGGTGTCTCCGATTTTCACCGGTTCAATAAAACGCAAGCTTTCCATGCCATAATTGGCGATTACGGGCCCAACACCTGCATCGACAAATAACCCTGCAGCGGCTGAAACGACAAAATAGCCGTGCGCAATTCGTTCACCAAATAACGACTGTGCTGCGCCAATTTTATCGACGTGAACATAAAAATTATCACCGCTGAGACAAGCAAAATTAGCAATATCGGCCTCTGTAACGGTACGCCTTGCAGTCAGTAATGTGTCGCCAATCGCTAAGTCTTCAAAATGTTTACGGAATGGATGAACCACATCAGCGATAGTGTCTGCCCCGCGAATCCATTGCTTGGTAATGGCTGTTAGCATCGAAGGGCTGCCTTGGATGGCAGTACGCTGCATATAGTGTTTGACTGCTCTCAACCCACCAAGCTCCTCACCACCACCTGCACGACCTGGGCCGCCGTGTACCAGTAACGGAAGCGGAGAACCGTGGCCTGTAGACTCCGCGGCGGATGCTTCGTTTAAAATTAGCATCCGCCCATGTGCCCGCGCACTCGCACGAATGACCGTTTGCGCGACTTGTGCATCAGCAGTGACTAACGTCCCCGCAAGGCTACCTCCACCTAAAATCGCCAACTGCACTGCCTGTTCGATATTGTCATAGTTCATTAATGTGGCGACAGGGCCAAAAGCTTCAATTTCATGTACCGCAGTCGAATTAAAAGGCTCTGCACAATACAACAACGTTGGTGGATAGAAAGCCCCGTACTGGCTATCTGCTCCAATAACATCCAGCTTTTCGAATTGCCCACCACATAGGACTTCACAGCCATGGTCACGTAAATAATTCACCTTTTCTTGTACGTCTTGGCGCTGTTCTAAGTTAATCAATGCGCCCATTCTAACCCCTTCCACCGCAGGATCGCCCACTGTTGTGGCAGATAAACGTTTCAATAATGCCTGCTTCACATTTTCGAGCTGGTTTTTCGGCACAATAATGCGACGAATCGCGGTACACTTCTGTCCCGCTTTCGCTGTCATTTCACGAACGACTTCTTTAATAAATAAAGCAAATTCAGGCTGTTCTGGCTGGACGTCATCACCTAAAATTGCACAATTCAGTGAATCCGCTTCCATTGTAAAAGGCACTGATTTGGCAATGATACATGGATGCGATTTTAGTTTTTGCCCTGTACTAGCCGACCCTGTAAAAGTCACCACATCTTCAAAATCGAGGTGTTCAAACATATCGCCAACACCACCGCAAACCAGTTGAATTGCGCCATCAGGTACCAGGCCGCTATCCACCATTAACTTCACCATCGCCTGTGTTAACTGTGCTGAGGCGGTTGCTGGTTTGATAATAGCAGGCATGCCAGCAAGCCATGTTGGAGCCAGTTTTTCTAACATACCCCAGCACGGGAAGTTAAATGCATTAATGTGCAGGGCAACGCCACGGCGAGATGTTAAAATATGATGGCCAATAAATTGCCCTTGTTTTGATAACGGGATCATTTCATCTTCAGGCCAAATCGTGTCATCTGGTAGCTCACGGTTAGCGAGCCCCGAATAAGAAAACAATGTGGCAATTCCCCCTTCAATATCCACCCAGCTATCCGCTTTGGTTGCGCCAGTTTGTGCCGAAATCGCATATAACTGCGCTTTATGTTCCAATAGGTATTTTGCTAGGGCCTTAAGCATTTGCCCGCGTTGCTGGAATGTCATCGCTGACAATATTTCGCCCCCCACTTGGCGGCCATATTGCAAACTTTCTGCTAACGGCAACCCTTCAGTCGTCACCGTATATAAGGTTTCATTCGTTAGCGCATGGTGAATTTTTCGCCCTTCGCCCCCACCTTGTACCCATTTTCCCATAATGTAACTTGTTAAATGCTGCATATTCCTCTCCAGAAATAAAAAACATCAATTCAAATCAGATGACAAATATGTATCATAAAAATAATCATAGAAGCTAATTTAAATTTAACAAATTAAGAACAATTTTATATAAAATGCCTATTTTTATTAAAACCACACAAAAAACAACAAATATAACTCATTGTTTTTAATTTAATTTTACTTATTGATTGTGAAGTGCATCGCAAAACAAGGTTAATGAATATTGATCTTTATGTTAACAATTCCTAGCATTGATGTTAAATAAACATGATTCACTATTTTAATAAAAAATAACATTAACGAATCACTTAATGGAAAGATCAATGAGCGAGCATAATCAGGCTAACTTCGAAGCCAAAATCGAAGCAGATATTTCCATCGAGCCCAAGGACTGGATGCCCGATGCGTATCGGCAAAACCTTATCCGCCAAATTGGTCAGCATGCCCATTCAGAAGTCGTCGGCATGCTACCAGAAGCGAATTGGCTGACACGAGCACCGACACTCCGCCGTAAAGCGATTTTACTGGCCAAAATTCAAGATGAAGCAGGCCATGGTTTATACCTGTATAGCGCTGCCGAAACCCTTGGTTGCTCTCGTCAAGATATCTACCAAAAGCTACTTGATGAAAAAATGAAATATTCCTCCATTTTTAACTACCCGACATTAAGTTGGGCAGACGTAGGAGTGATTGGATGGCTTGTCGATGGAGCGGCAATTGTGAACCAAGTTGCATTATGCCGTGCCTCTTATGGCCCTTATGCACGAGCAATGGTGAAAATCTGTAAAGAAGAAAGTTTTCACCAACGCCAAGGTTATGAAGCTGTTATGGCACTTGCAGAAGGCACCGATGAGCAAAAAGCGATGCTGCAAGATGCGATAAACCGCTTTTGGTGGCCCGTTCTCACGATGTTCGGCCCCAATGATTCGGACTCCCCGCACAGCGCTCAAAGCATGGCTTGGAAAATCAAACGCTTCAGTAATGATGAGCTACGGCAAAAGTTTGTTGATAACACCGTTCCGCAAGTGGAAGCGTTAGGTATGACGATCCCTGACCCTGATCTGGTTTGGGATGAAGAACTTGGTCATTACCGCTTTGGTGAAATCGACTGGGAAGAGTTTTATCAAGTTATTAAAGGCAATGGCATTTGTAATCACGAGCGCCTTAGCGCTAAGCGCAAAGGGTGGGAAGACGGCGCATGGGTACGTGAAGGTGCAATGGCACATAGCCGCAAACAAAAATCCGTTAAAACGGCGGCTTAATCACTGACCATTTTACAAAAAGGAAAACACCATGAGCAATCAAGATTGGCCTTTATATGAAGTTTTTGTCCGTAGTAAGCAAGGGCTTGCGCATCGTCATGTCGGCAGTTTACATGCGGCTGATGACCAAATGGCACTGGAGAATGCCCGCGATGCATATACAAGGCGTAGCGAAGGCTGCTCAATTTGGGTAGTGAAGGCCGCACATTTAATTGCCTCACAGCCCGAAGATAAAAGCACCTTCTTCGACCCTGCGGATACCAAAGTCTATCGTCACCCAACCTTCTATACCATCCCTGATGGTATCAAAAACATGTAAGGAGCTTGCCATGAACCAACAAGAACAGCTCCACCATTACACATTACGACTTGGCGATACCCCCTTAATTTTAGCGCAGCGCCTGTGCGAATGGTGCGGCCATGCCCCTGAGCTCGAAATTGACCTTGCGTTATCCAATATCGGCTTAGATTTGCTAGGGCAAGCGCGTAACTTTTTGAACTATGCCGCGCAATTAAAAGGAACTGAGTGCGATGAAGACACCCTTGCTTTTTTGCGCGATGAACAAGAATTCAGCAATTTATTACTGGTTGAGCAACCCAACAATGGCTTTGATGACACTTTAGTGCGCCAATTTTTTATGGATGCTTATCATGTTCCATTATATGAAGCGCTAATTCATAGCCGTGATGAACAACTGTCTGCCATTGCTGAGAAATCCCTCAAAGAAGCCGTTTATCACTTGCGTTTTAGCCGTGGTTGGATGATCCGTTTAGGGGATGGCAGTGAAGAAAGTCATCAACGAATCCAACGTTCAGTCAATGAGTTATGGCGTTTTACTGGCGAACTTTTCCATGCTGATGACGTTGAAATCGCACTTAGCGAATTAGGCATCGCCGTTGACCCACGTTCTTTACAAGCCGCATGGTTAAACACCATTAACGAAACATTCACTGAAGCGACCCTCACTGTGCCGGAGAAAAAAGCGTATCGCTTAGGCGGCAAGCAAGGCAGCCATACTGAACATTTGGGCTTGTTATTAACACAATTGCAGTTTGTGCAACGCGCTTACCCGAACTGCCAGTGGTGATGCTATGGAACAGAGACTGCAACATTGCGAACTTCAATCGCCCCAGGTTCACCAGATCTGGCAACAGCTCCACCAAATACCCGATCCTGAACTACCCGCACTCTCTATTACTGATCTTGGCATGATCCGCAATGTGCTACCTGCGGCTCAGGGTTGGAAAGTTATTTTTACACCTACCTATTCAGGTTGCCCAGCAACTGAATTTTTACTCAATGAAATTAAAACTGTTCTAGGTAATGCGGGTTTTTCAAATATCGATATCGAAATTCTGTTAACCCCTGCGTGGACAACAGATTGGATGAACCAAGATGCAAAAAGACGCTTGCGTGAATTCGGTATCGCACCACCACAAGGTACGTCCTGCGAGCACCCAGAACACAAAGGTGCGGTTCGTTGCCCACGTTGTGACAGCGAGCAGACCGAAAAAATTAGTGAATTTGGTTCCACTGCATGCAAGGCATTGTATCGATGCACTGAATGCTTAGAACCGTTTGATTACTTTAAATGTATTTAGGGGCACCTATATGACTGTATTTCATCGTTTAAGTATTGCTGCCATTGAGCGTGACACCCCTGATGCTGTCGCCATTACTTTTAACGTACCCGATGCATTACGAGAGCAATATCATTACCGCCCGGGGCAACACCTCACATTAAAAGCCTCTATTAATGGTGAAAACCTACGTCGCTGTTATTCCATTTGCAGCTCACCGGATGAAAACACGCTAAAAATTGGGGTGAAAGCCATTTACGAGGGGCGTTTCTCTAATTTCGTTAACCAAGAGCTACAAGTTGGCGATAGCCTTGATGTGATGGTTCCGCAAGGGCAATTTGGCTATCAGCCAGAAGCAGATAACCACGCACACTACCTTGCCGTCGCTGCTGGCTCTGGGATCACACCATTGCTCTCCATTATTAAAGCCACATTACAAACTGAACCCAAAAGCAGTTTTGTGTTGATTTATGGTAATCGAAATAGCCGCTCAGTGATGTTTAAAGAAAGCATCGCAGACCTAAAAAACCGTTTTGCAACACGTTTCCAAGTTCTCTACTTATTCAGCCAAGAACAGCAAGATAGCGAACTACTCAGCGGCAGGATTAGCCAACAACAGCTCAGCGCCTTAAATAACACCTTATTAAATTTTAAACAATTTGATCGGGCGTTTATTTGTGGGCCCGACAGCATGATGGATGAGGTGCATGACACTTTAGTCGGCTATGGCATGCCAAAGGAATATGTTCACACCGAGCGTTTCAATACTTCAGGCGCTAAATTCAAACCCGCAACAGCTATGACTAGCGAAACACGTCAAGTCAGTATTCACCTTGATGGTAGAACGATGGATATCGCCATGGATAGCCAAGACGACAGTATTTTGGATGCCGCACTGCGCCAAGGTGCGGATTTGCCCTACGCCTGTAAAGGGGGCGTTTGCGCAACCTGCAAATGTAAATTGCGCTCTGGTGAAGTGGAAATGGGGGTCAATTACAGCCTCGAGCCCGACCAAATCGCTGCGGGGTACATTCTTAGCTGCCAAGCGTGGCCAAAAGGCGATGGTGTTGTTTTAGACTTTGACGTGTAGGAGCTGTAATGGAAAACCACTGGATTTTGTCACAACAACATAACCGCGTTTTGACACTCACGTTAAACCGCCCTGAAGTACGTAATGCCCTGAGCACCGCCTGCTTAGAGTTGCTCGTTCAGCACCTCGAACAAGCACAAATAAATGATGAGGTCGGTGCGATCGTAATCACCGGAAATCCACGTTTTTTCGCAGCCGGTGCCGACCTTAAAGAACTACAGCAACAAACCGTTGCGAATGCGATCACCGATAAACGCCCACAAGTTTGGCGCAGGTTATCCATGATATCAAAACCTATTATTACTGCTGCAAATGGTTATGCACTAGGGGCAGGTTTTGAATTATTACTCGCCAGCGACATCATCATTGCCGGTGAGTCCGCTCGCTTCGGCTTACCCGAAATTACTCTGGGTTTAATGCCAGGTGCGGGAGGAACGCAGCGTTTAATCCGCGCGGTGGGCAAATCCCTCGCCATGCAAATGGTACTAACGGGTGAACCAATCAGTGCAAAACACGCGTTGCAAGCAGGGTTAATCAGTGAGATTTGTGTGGATGAATTGGTGGTAGAACGCGCCCAAAAACTGGCAGAGCGCATCGCGATGCATGCACCTTTAGCCGTACAAGCCGCGAAAGCATCACTGGTGCATTCTCAAGAAAACCACCTTACTGAGGGGTTACAGCTTGAGCGCCAATATTTTGTGACTTTAGCGGGTACGAATGATCGACGTGAAGGGATCGAGGCATTCTTCGAAAAACGAAAACCCCAGTTTACAGGACAATAATCATGACCAATGAAGCAATGATCCTCACTACTTTAGAAAATGGGGTTCTCACCGTCACTCTCAACCGCCCCGATAGGCTGAATAGTTTTAACGATGAAATGCATCGTCAGCTCAGTGAAGCAATCAAAATAGCAGAACGCGATGAAACCGTACGCTGTTTAGTGATCACTGGCGCAGGCCGTGGATTTTGTGCCGGACAAGATCTGAATGATCGCAATGTGAGCGTAGGTAGTGAAGTTCCTGATCTCGGTTTCTCTGTTGAAACTTATTATAACCCCTTGATCCGTCGCCTAACCGCATTACCAAAACCAATTATTTGTGCGGTCAATGGTGTTGCAGCGGGTGCAGGCGCCGCCATTGCACTCGCTGGTGATATTGTCATTGCCGCAAAAAGTGCCAGTTTTATTCAATCTTTTTGCCGCCTTGGCTTGGTTCCTGACTCAGGGGGGAGTTGGTTTTTACCTCAATTAGTCGGCCATGCACGGGCAATGGGGATGGCATTATTAGGCGATAAAATAAGTGCGGAGCAAGCATTACAGTGGGGAATGATTTGGCAAGTCACTGAAAATGAAGAACTCACTAATACCACTCAACAGCTTGCGCAACACCTTGCGACCCAACCCACTTATGGCTTAGGGCTTATCAAAAAAGCCATTTATGCCGCGGCAACTAATACTCTTGATGAGCAACTCAACCTTGAGCGCGACTTACAGCGCCTTGGCGGGAGAAGTGAAGATTATCGCGAAGGAGTTAGTGCTTTTTTAAATAAACGTGAACCACAGTTTAAAGGAAGATAATCATGACCTTACCTTTGAATTTAGCCATCAATACCGTCGCCGTTATTGGCGCAGGCACTATGGGTATTGGTATTGCGCAAGTTGCCGCGAGCGCGGGTTTACGTGTCTTGTTGTTTGATGTTAACCAAGAGGTTTTACGTCACTCCCTTACCGAAATGACTCAACGGCTCAATAAGCGCGTGGAGCAAGGAAAAGCCCAAGCTGTAGCAACAAAAGAACTGCTTAACTGCATTAGCGTTGCGCAAAGTTTACCTGAGCTCTCAGAAGCACAATTGGTAATAGAAGCTGTTGCTGAAAAACTTGAGGTAAAGCAAACCATTTTCAGTGAACTTGAAGGCATTTGTAACGAAAAAACCATTTTTGCTAGTAATACTTCATCGTTATCAATTACCGCAATCGGTAGACAATTAACTCATCCAGAGCGTCTTGCAGGGTTACACTTTTTTAATCCTGCTCCCGTGATGAAATTGGTTGAAGTGATCCGCGGACTAGAAACATCAGATACGGTGATAAAACAGCTAAAAGAATTGACGCTATCATTTGGAAAAGTGCCTGTGATTTGCCGTTCCACCCCCGGTTTTATTGTCAACCGCGTAGCTCGGCCTTTTTACGCAGAAACAATGCGCGCCCTTGAAGAACAAATTGCGTCCCCTGCCACATTAGACAGCGCCATACGTGACGCCGGTGGTTTCGCTATGGGGCCATTACAACTAACAGATTTAATTGGTCATGATGTGAACTATGCGGTGACTGAATCGGTATTTCAGGCCTTTGGGTATGACCCACGCTTTCAAACCTCATTAATGCAATTGGAATTAGTCCAAGCGGGTCATTTAGGCCGTAAATCGAAGCAAGGATTTTATCATTATGATGATAATAAACCCCAGCCTTTACCTTTAGTCGCAGAAAAAATTCACCTTGACCAGCCTCTAAACATAAAAGCTCATGGCGATTGGCAGATATTTCCTGAGTTTGCGCAGCTTTTAACTGAAAATGGGATCTCTCTCGAAGGATTAACACAACATTCCGAACAATTCCCAACACTTATTGTTAATGACGTTATTATTATGTTAACGAATGGTGAATTGGCATCATCACATGCGCAAATACAAAAACAAGCGGTCGTACATTTTGATTTGTCAGCAAATTACCTTACAGCAAAAGCCATCACGATAAGCTGTGCAGCACAAAATAATACGCAGCAAAACCAACAAGCAATCGCATTTTTTCAATCATTAGGCAAACACGTGATTGTATTACCAGACTACCCTGCGCTGTTAACCATGAGAACGGTCGCGATGTTGTGCAATGAGGCGTTAGATATCGTCAATAAGGGAATAGCAACTGCGTTAGATACCGATAATGCCATGTGTTTTGGTGTGAATTACCCCAAAGGCCCACTCGCTTGGGGGATGCAACTTGGCTGGCAACGCGTGCTGTCCGTACTTGAAAATTTAGCAGAGTTTTATGGCGACAGCCGTTATCGGCCAAACCCACTTTTAAGGCAATTAGCAGCCGGTTATCAATCTTTATCTTTCAAGGAGCAACCATGATTTCACTGCCAAACGATACGCTGGCCCAGCAATCAGCTCACATTATGTACCGTGATGATGCATGTGCAAAAGCTATGGGTATGTCCATTGAAAAAGTCGAAGAAGGCTTTGCGCAATTGAAGATGCCTATCACAGCACAAATGCTTAATGGCCATAAAACCTGCCACGGCGGGCAATTATTTAGCCTTGCCGACACTGCATTTGCCTACGCCTGTAATAGCCAAGGGCATGCCGCTGTTGCCTCAATGTGTTCCATTGATTTTATTCGTCCCGGTTTTGAAGGTGACTTACTGACTGCCACTGCCACGATGAAACACCAAGGCAAACGTAACGGCTTATATGAAGTCGAGATAACTAACCAAGATGGCAAAACACTCGCTCTATTTCACGGTCGCTCTCATCGGTTAGGCCATCGTTTAACAGGAGAACAATCATGATAGATGCGTTTATTTGTGATGGTGTCCGCACCCCAATTGGCCGTTACGGTGGCGCTTTATCACCATTACGTCCTGATGACCTTGCCACAGTACCATTAAAAGCCTTAATGGAAAGGCACCCGCAACTCGATTGGTCATTAACTGACGACATCATTTTAGGTTGCGCAAACCAAGCAGGAGAAGACAACCGTAATGTAGCTCGCATGGCAGGACTGTTATCCGGGCTCCCTGTTTCAGTTTCTGGTACCACCATTAACCGCCTATGTGGTTCTGGGCTAGATGCCATTGCATTAGCGGCAAGAAGTATCAAATCTGGTGAGTCCGGGCTCATGATTGCCGGAGGCGTCGAGTCCATGAGCCGAGCGCCGTTTGTCATGGGCAAACAAGAATCTGCATTCTCACGCCAAGCGCAAGTATTTGATACCACTATTGGCTGGCGCTTTATCAACCCGCTGATGGAACAACAGTTTTCCACAGATTCGATGCCAGAAACTGCGGAAAATGTGGCTGAAACCTACCAAATTAGCCGTGAAGACCAAGATGCTTTTGCATTACGCAGTCAACAGCGTACTGAAACTGCCAAAGTTAACGGTATTTTTGCGCAAGAAATCATCCCTGTCACGGTTAAACAACGTAAAAATGAATACGTCGTCAGTGAAGACGAGCATCCAAGAGCAGAAACGACATTTGAACAATTACAAAAACTAAAAACCCCGTTTCGCGATAACGGGACTGTAACAGCAGGTAATGCTTCTGGTGTTAATGATGGAGCTGCCGCACTGATTATCGCATCCAACACTATTGCCAAGCAGCAAGGGCTAACACCACGGGCTCGTATCATCGCTACAGCCACTTGCGGCGTTGAGCCAAGATTGATGGGGATCGGTCCACTTCCTGCCTCGCAAAAAGTATTAAAAATGGCAGGGCTCACCATCGAACAAATGGATGTTATTGAACTAAACGAAGCCTTTGCCGCTCAAGCACTCGCCGTTTTAAGGGGGCTTGGTTTACCTGATGATGCCTCACACGTTAACCCTAACGGGGGAGCCATTTCGCTAGGCCATCCACTTGGAATGAGTGGAGCAAGGCTTGTTATTGCTGCGATTAATGAACTTCATCGGAAACAAGGTCGTTATGCGCTCTGCACTATGTGTATTGGTGTTGGGCAAGGCATAGCAATGATTATTGAACGAGTCTGAACAACGTCTTAATACAAATAAAAGCAGCCTGAAAACCCGACACCTGCTCAGGCAAATACCAGAAACGTCATTTATTCACGTGAACTGGTGACCATAATAATTATGAGGACAGGCAATTATGAGCAATATACAAGATAGCATCGACCCAATTGAATTTGCATCGCGGGATGAGATCGAGTCTTTACAGTACTCTAGAATGAAGTGGACACTCACTCACGCCTATGAAAACGTCCCCATGTATCGTAAAAAATTCGATGATGCGGGTGTACACCCTGACGATTTCAAACAACTGAGTGATATCGAAAAATTCCCTTACACGACCAAACAGGATTTACGTGAAAACTACCCATTTAGCACCTTTGCCGTGCCAATGGACCAAATCATCCGTATTCACGCCTCTTCGGGAACGACTGGCCGCCCAACGGTGGTGGGTTACACCCAACGAGATATCGATAACTGGGCTGACCTGATCGCACGTAGTTTACGTTCAGCAGGCACTGTCCGAGGCGATAAAGTCCATGTTGCTTACGGCTATGGTTTATTCACCGGAGGCCTAGGTGCCCACTATGGTGCGGAGCGCCTAGGAGCCGCAGTTATTCCTATGTCTGGTGGGCAAACTGAAAAACAAGCGCAACTAATCGCGGATTTCAAACCCGATGTGATCATGGTAACTCCATCGTACTGCTTAAGTATTATTGATGAACTTGAGAAAATCATGGGCGGAGATGCTAGTAAGTGCTCACTTAGATTAGGTGTCTTTGGCGCTGAACCTTGGACAGAATCTCTCAGAACAGAAATTGAAACCCGCCTTGGTATCAAAGCGTTAGACATTTACGGTTTATCTGAAGTCATGGGGCCTGGTGTCGCTATGGAGTGTGCAGACTCAGGAGAGAGTGGCCCAACTATCTGGGAAGACCATTTTTATCCCGAAATTATTTCCCCCAATACCTTAAAAACATTAGGAGCGGGTGAACATGGTGAGTTAGTGTTTACTACCCTGACAAAGGAAGCTATGCCTGTGATTCGTTACCGAACTCGCGACCTCACCCACCTTATGCAGGGGGTAAATCGTAATATGCGTCGAATTGGTAAAATCACCGGTCGTTCAGATGACATGATGATTATTCGCGGCGTAAATGTGTTCCCTTCTCAGATTGAAGAACAAATTATGCAGTTTAAGGAGCTTTCTCCCCACTATCAGTTAGAGATTGGTCGCCAAGGCAATATGGACAACTTATCTGTCCGTGTTGAGCTCAAACACCCTGAACAACTCACTTATGATGAACGCTGTAATATCTGCCACCATTTAAAGCACCGAATCAAATCCATGGTTGGCATTAGCACCCGTATTAGTATTGTAAATTGCGGCGATATCCCTCGTTCTCAAGGCAAAGCCGAACGAGTAATTGATACTAGAATTGCGATTTAATTCAAATTATTAAGGCATATTGGAGTGAACTACTCTGATATGCCTTAATCTCTGAGAAAGTGTTCAAAACAGGTAATGGAAGACAACCTTTAAATTTATGTCTACTATTCAGTAAGCCTTCTGATACATAAATTTTATAGATGAAATATAAATGGAAAATAAACTTAGCCAATTCATACAACATGCAATAGCAAGCCAGCCCATTAGTGGTACGTCTCTCATTAGCTCACTCTATGGTGATGCTTTGCACCATCGTGGTGGTGAAGTGTGGCTAGGAAGCTTAACTAAGCTGTTAGAACCGATGGGCTTTACTGACCGCTTTGTTCGAACCTCCGTTTTCCGTTTACAAAAAGAAGGTTGGCTCGATGTAGAAAAAATCGGCCGTCGCAGCTATTACCGCATTTCTGAGCGCGGACAAAGTCGATTTCGCCGTGCAGAAAATAAAATTTACCTCGCAGGGCAGCCTGATTGGGATGGAAAGTGGGACTTACTACTCCTCGAAGCGGCTGATAAAGACGAAAAAATTAGGCTAAAAAAGGAACTGAGTTGGCTCGGTTTCGGGCAATTTAACACGTCACTCATGGCGGCACCAAGCTGTGCACAAAGTGATGTACCGACATTACTCAATGAACTCAATGCCACGGAAAATGCCATTTATTTTCATGCCGATTACCCCTATAGCCGCTCAGAAAAAAACCTCAAAGAACTGGTTTCACACGCTTGGTCTTTGCAAGAAATTTCAGAGCATTACCATCAGTTTATTTCCTTATTTAGGCCACTTGCACTACTCCTTAAAGAAAATACTGACGCACAGATTTCCCCTGAACACTGCTTTCAGCTACGTTTGTTACTGATCCACTTCTACCGACGTGTCACGCTTAAAGACCCGTTATTACCTGATGAACTCCTTCCTACACAATGGGAAGGCCATATTGCTCGCCATCTTTGCACCAATATTTATCAACGCATTGATCAAGCGGCAACCCAATATGTTTCTGAACAGTGCGAAACGACGGTTGGCGAACTGCCTCAGCCATCCAGCGCTTATTATCGCCGCTTTGGTGGAGTACTCAGAGATATAGCCGCCTAAATACACATTACAGGAGCCTGTATGCCTTTTTATCAAATCGATGGTATTACGCCCGTCGTAAGCCCTGAAAGTTTTGTGCACCCTACTGCTGTGGTGATTGGTGATGTTATTATTGGCAAAAATGTCTATATTGGCCCAAACGCCAGCTTACGTGGGGACTTTGGTCGCTTGATCATTAAAGATGGTGCCAATGTGCAAGATAATTGTGTCATGCACGGTTTCCCGCAATATGAAACGATCGTCGAGGAAAATGGGCACATTGGTCATGGGGCAATTTTGCATGGCTGCCATATCAAACGTAATGCGCTAGTCGGGATGAATAGTGTAATTATGGATGGAGCCGTAATTGGCGAAAATTCCATAGTGGGCGCATGCGCATTCGTCAAAGCTGAAGCTATCTTTCCAGAAAATAGTTTAATTGTCGGCACTCCAGCCAAAGTCTTGCGCGCTTTATCAGACAAAGAAATTGCCTGGAAAACCAGCGGAACTAAAGATTATCAAAACTTAGTCACACGCTGCTTAAACACCTTTAAAGAAGTCGAACCACTCAAAGAAATCGAAACGAACCGACCCACTCTAAGTTTCGAGAATGTGATCCCTAAATCCCAGTTATAAGCTAGATGGGGCTAAAATACGTAGCCCCATCCATTAATTATTTCGCATTACTGCCAAATGGTGGCTTAGCAAACCAAACGGTAATAATCAGCGCAATAAATACCCAACCGCATAACCAGAAAATCTCATTTGCAGCAATAATTAACCCTTGGCTAGTAATTTGCTGGGCAATAAAACCGGAAGTCTGTTCGGTACTCAGCCCATGAGCGGCCATTTCTTGATACATCCCTAAAGATTCAGGATTGTAATCGGTAATAAATTCCGTTAATTGGCTATGATGCACGGCTTCTCTATCACTCCACAGCGTTGTGGTAATGGAAGTCCCTATTGAACCCGCTAAGGTACGGAAGAAGTTAGCTAAACTCGACGCGGAAGCGAGTTTTTCCGGCGGTAAACCTGAAAGTGTCAATGTAGTCAGTGGCATAAAGAAACAAGCCACTGCCATCCCTTGTACCAATTGCGGCCAAACCACAGCAGAAAAGCCCATACTAGGTTCAAAAGTATATGCACGCCAGAAGAAGCAAATTGCATAGAATACAAAGCTAAAGGTCACTATCCAGCGAATATCGAGAAAATCAGATAATTTTGCCACTGGAGCCGAGAACAACACAGGCAATAAGCCAATGGGCGCCAATGCGAGCCCTGCCCATGTTGCCGTATAGCCATAAACTTCCTGTAAAAGTTGCGGCAACAAGACAATAGCACCGAAATAGGCCATATATGCCAAGCTGACAGAAATCGTTCCGATGGTAAAATTGCGCGATTTAAATAACGATAATTCGACAATTGGGTTTTTATCTGTGAGTTCCCAAATAACGAGGAATACCAACGCAATCGCTGAAACAACGGCTAAGATAACAATTTCATTAGACGCCAACCATCCCAGTTCCTTACCTTTGTCGAGCAGAACTTGTAAGCAACCAACTCCCACAGAAAGTAGTGCCAAACCAATCACATTGAATGGCACTTTCACAACCGTCGACTCCATCCCTTTTAGGATAATTGAGCCGACAATAATGACGAAAATGCCTAAAGGCACATTCATAAAGAATATCCAGCCCCAATGGAAATTATCACTAATATAACCACCAAAAATAGGACCGAATACTGGGGCTAAAATAATCGTCATCGACCAAAATGCTAACGCCATATTTTGCATTTTTGGCGGATAGCAACGCATGATAAGACTTTGCGAAAGCGGGATCACTGGCCCGGCGACGGCCCCTTGCAATACGCGGTATAAAATCAGCATACCAAGGCTATCGGAAAACCCACAAAGTAATGAAAATAATGTGAAAAGTGCCGTTGCCCATAAGAAAACACGGATTTCACCAAAACGCTTCGCTAAGTAACCAGAAATGGCAATTGAAATCGCATTCGATACGCCGAAAGAGGTAATCACCCATGTCCCTTGAGACATAGAAACCCCAAGGTCACCGGCAATAGTCGGGATAGCCACGTTAGCAATCGTGGAATCAAGCACCTGCATGAAGGTCGCAAGGGACAACGCAATGGTTGCCCATACCAGTTTTGCACCCTTAAGTGGTTGAATATCTGCCACAACGGCTCCTTTCAAGCTAGTCTGCGTTATCGCTGATAATGGTGTCGATGATGTGGTCGACATCACTTAAGTTTAAGACCAACACATCACTTTCAAATGCTGGTGCTGTACGCTGGACTTCCGCTAAAACAGGGCCATTCTGGTCTTTAATATCTATGGTGACATTCATGGATAACCCAATGCGTAATGGGTGCTTCGCCACCTGCTCAGGGTCTAATTCAACGCGTACAGGCAAGCGCTGTACGACTTTAATCCAGTTCCCTGTCGCGTTTTGGGCGGGTAATAATGAGAAAGCACTGCCGGTTCCCATATCAAGCCCGACAACGGTACCGTTATAAACGATATCATCTCCGTAAAAATCACTGTTAATCGTCACGGGTTGCCCAATACGGACTTTTTCCAGTTGGGTTTCTTTGAAGTTTGCATCTACCCAAACAGGCTGGACAGGCACAATGGCCATTAAAGAGCTCTGTGGACTGACTTGAGAACCAACTTGAACATTACGCCGTGAAACATACCCCGTCATCGGGCTTTTAATTTCAGTACGTTGTAAGTTTATCCACGCACTGCGTACGCTATCAGCCGCTTGCTGAATTGCTGGTTGTTTTTTGAGCTCTGTATTACGCAACAATGCACGATTGGCATTGTATTGTTGAATAGAAATATCCAGAGCTGCCTGAGCAAGTTGCACCGCTTCTTGGGAGTGCTGTAGGTCTTCCTTCGAAATGGTACCGCTGCGGCCTAAAGCCACACGACGTTGATAATCTTTTTGCGCTTGCGCAAGTGTCACCCGGTTTTTTTGAATTTGCGCTTGATACTCATCACCATTGATATAGAGCTCTTTGGTTTTGCGCACGGTTGTTGCTAAATCATGTTTGGCTTGTTCGAATGCTAAGCGGGCGTTAGTTTTATCTAATACAACGAGTACATCACCCGCCTTTACCAAGTCGGTGTTTTCAAAGTTAACTTGAGTAACATTACCCGTTGTTTGCGCAACTATCGGGATTTGCAAGCCAGATACATAGGCATCATCGGTATATTCTTGAAAGCGTAAAACTAAAAACCAATAAGCACCGTAGGCTACAAATAATAGAATGATAATTATTGTGGCTATCACCATCCATATTGTTCTGCGTTTTTCATTCGTCGTTTTTTGATTATGTGTTTCTGAATGGGTATCTTGACTCATAATAACTCTCAAGTTCTGAAATCAATATTAATTCTTCCTATATATTTACGAACTATATGTAATAAAGCAATAGCTAATAATTTACAATCAAATTAATCCCAACAAAAAACCATTAATTCATTGATATAAAACAACTAATTAAAAGCAAATCAAATCAAGCATTAAATTGATGTTTATTATCAATTTAATCAAAATCATTCTTAATTAGATTGAAAGTGAAAATTAAAAATATATTAAATAATATTTACTCGTAATAAAAATCAATCACTCAATTATCGACATTCTTTTTTAGATGTGACGCCCCTATTTATTAGGCTATATTTATGATTTCTTAACTTGGAGTTTTCATTTTTGGTCACGGGCTGCCGCTTGCTTTTTAATACCACTGATTGTCTCGATTTTCATTTTTGTCCTCATCAATACAACATTAATAAACTCAATACGGTGCTTAACAGAGTAACGAAGTACGTTGGTAATTGCTGGCCTTTCGGGCAGCTTTTATCTCTTTACCAGTACTTAATATTATTCATTGGGTTAACGAGGATATCCCAAAGGATACGGGCTAATTTTGAATGTATGTTTCATATAACTCAAATTTTTTTAGTGAACGTTGGCACTAGAGTAGATTTACACACCGATAAACACCATAAACCAAAGTTAAGCCTTAATTTTTCGTCACGCTTGGTCAAAACGGTAAAAGGGGGGAAACACCGTAAGTGAAAATTCTTAGCTGAGATCAAATATTGCTCATAAATTAGCTAGCTCATTATTTATTTTTGATATGTTTTAGTGATAATATTCGCAAACAATATAATTATCATTCTCATTTATATTTACTAGGGATAACTATGACTTTGCAATATCACTACACCCTTATTGCCGCCGGTGTTTGTGCGGCTTTATCTTCATTTAGCGCTACAGCAGCAGACAATAAAACAGATACCATGGTCGTCAGTGCGTCAGGCTTCTCGCAACAACTGCGTGATGCTCCTGCTAGTGTGACCGTGATCAGTGCAGACCAATTACAAAATAAACCTGTCCGTGACCTCGCCGATGCCGTTAAAGACGTGGAAGGGGTGAGTATCGTTGGTGCTGCCAACAAACAAGATATTAATATCCGTGGCTTACCCGGCGAATATACTTTGATATTGGTCGATGGACGTCGTCAAAACAGCCGTGAATCACGTCCAAATGGGAGCGGTGGTTTTGAAGCGGGCTTTATGCCACCTGTCGAAGCGATTGAACGCATCGAAGTGATCCGTGGTCCTATGTCCTCCCTGTATGGTTCTGATGCGATGGGTGGTGTTATCAATATCATCACCAAAAAAGTGACCAATGAATGGCATGGTAGCGTCACAACGGGTGCGATTATCCAAGAAAATAGTGATAGCGGTAATTCAACCGACGGTAACTTCTACCTATCTGGCCCATTAATTCAAGATAAACTCGGCCTGCAATTGTATGGTGGTGGTAACTACCGTCAGGAAGATAAAATCTTAGAAGGTCATCATCAACGTGATAACCGCAGCTTAACAGCCAAATTAACCTTTACACCACAAGAGAACCAAACGTTCTTATTAGAAGCGGGTCGTAGCACCCAAGAGAAAACATCGACACCAGGTAAATCTGGATCTGAATATGAAATTCGTGGTGGGGACAAGCAATATAATTCCAAAGAAGAGTGGCATAATGACCGCAACCATGCAGCTCTGACTTATAAAGGTGAGTGGGATTCTTTTAATACTGAGCTCAGTGTTTACCAAGAAAAAACCAAACGTAAAATAAAATCCCAAGACCGTAATCAAACAACAGGGCATTGGGAAGGCGGTTATGAAGACCGCGTACCCGAAATTACCAATACCGTTGTTGATGGAAAAGTGGTGGCTTTCCTGCCGGACAACATCTTAACCGTCGGCGGGCAATATCAGTACTCAAAACTCAAAGACAGCTCCTTGGTCTCAAAAGGCGTAATGGAAAAAACCAGTATGTCAGTCGATCAATCAGCACTGTTTGTCGAAAATGAATTTACCGCAACGGATGATCTGATCTTAACCGGTGGACTACGTTTAGATCACCACGAAACTTATGGCAACCATTGGAACCCAAGGGGTTATGCCGTTTATTATCTGACGGATGAGATCACAATTAAAGGGGGCGTTTCTTCAGCTTTCCGTGCACCTACATTACGTGAAATCAGTAAAGGCTATGGCACCTCTACCCAAGGTGGTAACGGGATTATCTACGGTAATCCAGACCTCAAACCGGAAAAAAGTGTTAGTGAAGAAATCAGTATTGCCTATAACCATGAATCTGGCTTTAATGCGAGCTTAACGTTCTTTAATACCGACTTCAAAAACAAGCTAACTAGCTACTCACTTAATCAAGCCGATCCTAACCACCCTAACCTCACGTTATATACCTACGATAATGTGGGTAAAGCGAACATCAAAGGTGTTGAAGTTGCAACAGGTATTCCTATCGCACAGGATTGGAACCTCAACCTAAATTACACATACACCGATTCCGAACGTAAAAGTGATGATGAGAAATTAGGTAACGGTATTTCCTTAAAAGGTTATCCATTGGATAAAACACCAAAACATATTGCTAATGCGAAATTGGATTGGAACTTCAATGAAGATCTCACTTTATACACACGTGCGCATTATGAAGGAAAACAGGTGTGGGCAGCACAACGTAATGGTTCTAAAGTGCCTCGCTATCGTAGTGGCTATACCACTATGGATGTCGGCGCAACCTATCAATTATTTAAAAACACTAAACTGAACTTTGCGGTGCTAAATATTGGTAATGAAAAAGGACCTAAAATTGATAAAGTTGATGGCAACTGGGATGTTGAAGACGGACGCCGTTATTGGGCGAACGTTAACGTTAGTTTCTAATTAACTCTGAGGGTATGCCTGTTTCAGGTATACCCTCAAAACCTTTAAATAGACTCAATAAATGAATAAAATCATATTAAGTGGCATATTACTGTGTATGACCAGTTCCGCATTTTCCCGCCCAAGCCAAACCATTCCACCCTTGGATAAAACTGTCAGCCAATTTTACGATATCCAACAAACGGATATGACCTACGGTGACCGTGCGCTGCGCATTTACAGTGCGGTACCCTATAATGTCACCGCACAACGCCCTGTCCTGTATATGCTTGATGGCAATGGTTTATACCCCAAAGCGGTTAATCGCGCAGTTGAAAAGCTGCCAGCGGATAAACTACCGATTATTATTGGGATTGGTTACCCCATTGACGAAGCCTTTCCAAAAGCATGGCGAACTTACGACTATACCCCACCCGTTGCCGGTGAAGATTTTAAACAAGGGGGCGGCTCCCCTGCGCTATACCAATATTTAACTGACACAGTCCGCCCATGGGCAGAACAACGGTTTCCTATTGATAAAAGCAAGCAAACCCTATTTGGCCATTCATTTGGCGGATTATTTACCTTGATGGCATACCAACAACAGCCGGATGATTTCCAGTTTTATGTTTCTGCCAGCCCGTCATTATGGTGGGGCAAAGGAAGTATGGTGGATTTAGCAAAATTGACAGCTAAACAGGCCAGTTCCCCCCTGTTTGTGACTTTAGGTGGTTTAGAAGAGAGCCCTGATTTATCCAAACTCAGCACCGAACAGGTGAAAAATTACCAAATGCGCAAAAGTTGGATTAGCACACGCCAAGTTTGCACTGAAATTGCAAACCACCAAAGGCACTGTGAATTTATGTTGTTCGACGGCAAAAACCACGGTTCAGTGATCCCTGACGCCATCGATAAAGCCCTTGATGTCGCTAGCCAATAATACTAATTGATGGGTTTTAGGAGATCGCTGTAGAGGTCTGCTAGAACCCCCTTTTCGCCAAATTCTTTGCGGATCCACTGCGTCACAAGCCCAGTAGCTGAATGTTGTGTGGCTAATAGCATATGGGAATCTTGTCGTGGGTTCTGAATTTGTTTTGTTACCAACAAACCATGTTTAACATGGTCTTTGATCATATAATCGGGTAAAAAGCCAATCCCTTCACCGAGTATCTGACACTGGCATTTAGTATTAAAATCAGGAACTTGAATTGCCTCTTGCCCATGTAGTAGCCAGCCCACCCGCTTATTAATGGTATGCGCGGTATCCTCTACCATAATATTTGGATAAAGACGCAACTGGCTCTCAGCGATGGGCTCTGGCATCAGCGCCAAAGGGTGAGTTGCCGCTATAGCAAATTGCCAGTGAATCGCACCAATTTCAGTGTAGTCAATTCCACCGCCATCCATCAAAGTACCCGGAGCGCCAATCGCAATATCCGCATGGTTATTAATAATGGCATCCCAAACCCCATTGTACACTTCTGTTGTCACTGTAATGTGGCAGGTAGCAAACTGTTTTTTTAATATTTGCAATAACCTAGCGGTATGATACGGCGTATATAATAACTGATTAATACAAATACGTACCCGCGCTTCAATACCTTGCTCAATAGAATAAATACTTTTTTGAATGGAATGGAAATTATTAAGCAAGTCGGTTGCTTTGCGGTAAAAATAATAACCGGCTTCGGTGAGTTCAATATTACGGGTATTACGAATAAATAACGCCACATCTAAATAGGTTTCGATACGTTTGATGGTATAACTCACCGCGGAGGTGGTCACGCCTAATTCTTCCGCTGCTTTACTAAAACTCGCAAACTTCGCCGCTGTTGTGTAAGTCAGTAAGTTTTCTTCCGTAAAAATTGAGTTCATACCCACCGCCAAAAATGTTTAAAATTTAGACAAATTATATTTTTATGTGAATAAAATTCAATAACGTAAAAATCAGATTATTTTTCGAGCACTTTTTTATAGCTTAACAGAATTATTAACAACTGGAATAGATTAAATTTGATATGCATTTTCGCCAAGTAAAAACCACACCTTTAAAGTAACTATTAATATTCGAAATACCTAATATTATTGAATTAAATAGGCAAACCAAGTATTAACATTCGATACGATTGCGATCAATAAAATTACAAATTTAACAAATTAAAAACTTTCAATTTGATGTCTATCACAGAACTGAGTAAATCATGATTTTCGATTTTAATTAACAAAGAAAATCACACAATTCGGGTCAAAAAACAGCCATAAACTATCAAATAACGATTAAAAAGAATGCTCACACGCACAAAAAAGCCGGATTATTGAATTTAATTCAACAATCAAACGCCTCATTGATGAATTAAATTTAAACGGATTCTTTTTATTAATGACAATTGCTATGCTCTAATCATTATATATTCGAAGTCACCTTTAAATTGTCTTTATCTATGTTGGTAATAAAAACCAACCTAAGGGGAAAATGATGACCGCTAGTACTCTCGCTCACGATTTTTTAACCGCCGCTGAACAAGGACAATTAGAAATATTAAAAAGTTGTCTTGAAAAAGGTGTAGATATTAATACCACCAACCGTCAGGGCCGTACAGCTATCGTCAATGCCAGCCTAAATAAACATTATGAATGTGTTTCTTTTCTGATTAATGCAGGGGCGGATATTAATAAACAAGACCAAACGTGTTTTAACCCTTTCTTATTAAGTTGTCTTAATAATGACCTCACTTTATTGCGTATTGTCTTGCCTGCAAAACCAAATTTAGATTTATTGACCCGTTTTGGTGGTGTGGGAATTACACCTGCTAGTGAAAAAGGCCATGTAGAAATTGTTCGTGAATTACTTGAAAAAACCGATATTAATGTCAACCACACCAACTTTGTAGGTTGGACACCACTATTAGAAGCTATCGTACTCAACGACGGTGGCGAAAAACAGCAGCAAATCGTTAAATTGCTATTAGACCATGGCGCAAACCCTCACATGACTGATAAATATGGTAAAAAACCATTAGAGCTAGCACGTGAAAAAGGCTATAACGAGATTGCTGAGTTACTGATTGCAGCTGGAGCCTAGCGAAATCATAGACTCTAAATAGGATAAGGAGGCATGTGAACGCATCCATATCTCATCGGCAAAGGTTATACGGGCTAACGGCTGATACACATTTTCTCAATCTGTTAAATCAGCCACAACCCCAAGGAACGGTAGAACAAGTATTTAATAAAGCCATTAACTTTTCTATTGATAATGTACTTTATACTTTGCTTTGTTCTCAATTAGATAATGCACCAAATAGTTGCCGATTAATCAATAAAGACTTTTCTCTTTTCGATATTAAAGAAGGAGAGACTATTAATTTATCGAATAAAGAAATATTGATTGGTAGTCATTATTTAATATCATTTTCTTTATGTAAAGAATGGCGGCAACCAGTTATCAACTTTAGTGATAACGAACTAAAGAAATCAAATTATTTATTATATATCGAAGAACAAATAAGTAATTTGGATTTAATCTTAACTGAAAATAAAAATTCTCTATTTAAATATCAGGGAGATAATTTTTTTTATCTCTCTATGACAGAGCAATTGGTTCAATTACGCTCTGAATTGATTGAGTCAATAATTAAGAAAAATAAAGAAAATATTATTTATGTGATCCGCCAGTTTGTTGGATTAGGTATCGGGCTAACACCTTCAGGAGATGATTACTTAGTTGGGTTAATGGCATTTTTATTATTAACCGGTCACCCGGCTGCCACTTTTTACCCTGAGTTTTATCAAGGAATAACCCAAAGCTTAAGCCAGACGACACCTATCAGTGCCATCACATTAGAAAAAGCATTAAACCGAGAATATCGCGAAAATATGCAGCAATTAATTCAATCATTAGTTGATGCGAAAGAAACACATATTTATCCACAATTTTTAGAGATTTTAAATATCGGGTCGAGTTCTGGCAGCGACATGCTATTTGGCTTGCGAGATGCCCTGTATATCACCCATTATTTCGGAGAAAACTATGTCGACTAAAGTTGTCATAAAAAAGAATACCTATTTTGATTCCGTATCACTGATGTCTATTTCAACAAAAGCCAATCAACTCGACAATGTTGAGCAAGCGTTTGTCGCAATGGCAACAGAGATGAACAAAGGTGTTTTACGTAATTTAGGGTTACTAACACCTGAATTGGAAGAGGCCAAAAATGGCGATTTAATGATTGTCATTAAAGGCCCAAGCGATGAAGCTAACGAAGCCACATTAATTGCTATCGAAGATCTATTTAATAAGAAAAACCAAGGCGGCGGGCAGCATGAAGCCAAATACGCCACCATTAATTCAGCGAAAACACATATCCCAGATGCCAACCTTGCCGTCATTTCAGTAAATGGTCAGTTTGCTGCCCGTGAAGCACGCATTGCGTTAGAAAATGACCTCAATGTCATGCTATTTTCCGATAACGTCTCTATTGAAGATGAACTCGCACTTAAACAGCTGGCTAGCAAAAAAGGCTTACTGATGATGGGCCCTGACTGCGGAACTGCCATTATCAATGGAACCGCGCTGTGCTTTGGTAATAGCGTTCGCCGTGGCAGCATTGGCATCATCGGTGCATCCGGTACGGGTAGTCAAGAACTTAGCGTCCGCATACACGAATTTGGCGCAGGGGTTTCCCAATTAATTGGTACTGGTGGTCGCGATTTAAGCGAGAAAATTGGCGGTATCATGATGATTGACGCCCTGAAAATGCTTGATGCCGATGATGAAACCCAAGTTATCGCATTGATCTCTAAGCCACCAGCTCCTAACGTTGCGAAAAAAGTGTTAGAACAAGCGGAAAAATGCCACAAACCGGTTGTTGTGTGTTTCTTAGGTAGCCAACCACTACCAGAAGACAAACCCGGTCTAACCTTTGCTCAGGGCACCAAAGAAGCCGCACTGAAAGCCGTTCTATTAACCGGTATTCGCAAAGAAGATTTAGATTTACACCCTCTTAATTTACCACTTATTGACGAAGTCAGAGCAAAACTGAAACCTGAGCAGAAATATATTCGTGGCTTATTCTGTGGTGGAACGCTATGTGATGAAGCCATGTTTGCGGCATTGGAAAAATACGATGATGTTTACAGCAATATTCAGCCAAACCCTGATTATCGCTTAAAAGACCTCAACAAAAGTATTGCGCACACTTTCCTCGACTTTGGTGATGACGACTTTACCAACGGTAAACCGCACCCAATGATCGACCCTACCAACCGCATTGAACGCTTATTACAAGAGGCTCGCGACCCTGAAGTTGGCGTCATTATGATGGACTTCGTTTTGGGCTTTGGTTCTCACGAAGACCCAGTAGGCGTGATGATCGACGCAATTAAAGAAGCGAAGAATATTGCCAAACAAGATGGGCGTGAATTAGAAATTTTAGGCTATGTGCTGGGTACTGACCAAGACACACCGTCGATGGATGCGCAGGTCAAAATGCTAACAGATGCCGGCGTTATCTGGGCAAGTAGCAGCACCAATACCGGTTTATTAGGGCGTGAGTTTGTATGGAAAGGGGAGAAAGCATAATGACTTCATTATTTAAGCAGCCATTAAATGTCATCAATGTTGGCATCGAAATGTTCAGTGATGACCTAAAAAAACAACATGTTCCAGTTACGCATTTAAACTGGACTCCTCCCGGACAAGGCAACGTTGCGGTTATCCGCGCCCTCGACCAAATTGAAGGTAATGCCGCACTACAAGAAAAAATTGCGGCCGCCAATGCCCAAGCGCTTGAGCGCATTATTCAATCTCAACCTGTGTTAATCGGTTACGACCAAGCGATTAATGTGGTTCCGGGCATGACCAAAAATACTATCCTACACGCAGGCCCACCGGTTGCTTGGAAAGATATGTGTGGCGCGATGAAAGGTGCGGTGACGGGAGCGCTGGTTTTTGAAGGCTTAGCGAAAGACTTAGCCGATGCAGAACGTGTTGCGGCCTCGGGGGATATCATTTTCTCCCCTTGCCATGAACACGATTGTGTAGGTTCGATGGCTGGTGTCACTTCAGCATCGATGTTTATGCATATCGTTGAAAATAAAACCTATGGCAACCGTGCATTCACTAACCTCAGTGAGCAAATGGCGAAAATCCTGCGCATGGGTGCCAATGACCAAAGTGTAATAGACCGTTTAAATTGGATGCGTGATGTATTAGGCCCAATGCTGCGCGACGCAATGAAAATCGTTGGTGAAATCGACCTGCGTTTGATGCTTGCTCAAGCACTGCATATGGGCGATGAGTGCCATAACCGCAACAATGCAGGGACAACCTTACTGATTCAAGCGCTTACAACAGGGATCATTCAAACTGATTTCTCTGTCGCCCAGCAAAAAGAAGTATTTGATTTTGTTGCAAGCAGCGATTACTTCTCCGGCCCAACGTGGATGGCGATGTGTAAAGCATCAATGGATGCGGCTCACGGTATCGAATACAGCACTGTTGTCACGACCATGGCGCGTAATGGCTATGAATTTGGTTTACGCATTAGTGGACTACCAGATCAATGGTTCACAGGGCCTTCTCAGCAAGTTATCGGCCCAATGTTTGCAGGCTACAAACCTGAAGACTCTGGTTTAGATATCGGTGACTCCGCAATCACAGAAACCTACGGTATTGGCGGTTTTGCTATGGCAACAGCGCCAGCTATTGTGGCACTCGTTGGCGGTACGGTAGAAGAAGCGGTCGATTTCTCTCGCCAAATGCGTGAAATCACCTTAGGTGAGAACCCGAACGTGACTATTCCATTACTGGGCTTTATGGGTATCCCTACAGCTATTGATATTACGAAGGTTTCAGCCAGTGGTATTTTACCTGTTATCAACACAGCCATTGCCCATAAAGATGCGGGCATCGGTATGATTGGGGCAGGTATTGTTCACCCACCGTTTGATTGCTTTGAAAAAGCCATGTTGGCCTACGCACAGAAATATGCTTAGTTTTCAATCATAAAAAAGACGCCCAACTCCGGTTGGGCAATAAAAATAAAACGTGAACCCTGATTAATTTTATTTGAAAAACAGTGCTGTAACTCAAAATGTAGGGGTATACCCTAAATAATTTGAATTGCAGCTAGGCGGCAAGTAAATGAGTCCCTAGGAGCATACACAAGTATGTGACTAGGGTGAATGAACGCAGCCAACAACGCTGCGGTTCAAAGTATGACGGGTATGGGAGTATTTTATGAATATACTAAATATCAAATGGAAACGTGGGGATTTGGCCGCCTACTTTGGCTTAATGACCAATAACCTAACCAACCTACTCACCATGATGGGTCTCTTGATTTTCGTTGTCGGCATCCCATCAGAAATTGTTTACGGCCGTATCGCACCAGCCTTTGGTTTCGCTGTTTTACTTGCCAGCGTGAGCTATGCTTACTTTGGCCAGCAAATGATAAAGCAAACTGGACGCAATGATGTCACCGCTTTACCATCAGGGCCCAGTGCGCCTTCTATCTTTACGGTGACGTTCTTAGTCATCATGCCTGTCTACCAAACAACACAGAATGCTGAATTTGCGATCCAAATTGCGCTGGTTTGGTGTTTTGTCGAATCAATGATCCTCGTCGGTGGTTCTTTCTTAGGTGAAACCATCCGTAAGATGATCCCACGCACCGTACTGTTATCCTGTTTGTCCGGTTTAGGATTACTGTTACTAGCGATGAACCCGATGCTGCAAGCATTTGAAGCACCAACGGTTTCATTCATTGTGCTGTTATTAATTTTCATTAACTGGTTTGGTAAAAAACCGATTTTTGCTCGCATCCCAACTGGCTTATTGCTGCTAATTGCCGGTACGGTATTGGCATGGGTTTCTGGCTTGCAAAGTGCGGAAGCAATCAAAGACTCAATGGCATCATTTGGTTTCAACCCGCCGGGCATCCATATTGATAGCTTCTTCCAAGGCCTGCCACACGCTCTGCCTTACTTAGCGTCTGCGGTACCACTTGGCTTAGCAAACTATATCTTCGACCTTGAAAATATTGAAAGTGCGCATGCTGCAGGTGATGAATATAATACTCGTAAGGTCATGTTAGCTAACGGTTTATCGTCTACAGTTGGCTGTTTTATGGGTAACCCATTCCCTGTCACTGTTTACGTCGGCCATGCGGGTTGGAAAGCCATGGGCGCTAGTGTGGGTTATACCCTAGCATCCGGTATCACTATGTTTATCGTCCCATTATTCGGTATCGGCGCTTTTATGTTAGCTATCATTCCAATGACCGCTATCGTGCCAATACTGGTGTTTATCGGGGTCGTCACCGCCAACCAAGTTGTGCGAGAAACGCCAAAAATTGAAGTTCCCGTTATCTTTATCTGTCTATTCCCATGGATTGCTAACTGGGCATTGACGATGGTTAATAGTGTCATGGGCGCGGCGGGCACCTCTGCGAGTGCAATTGGTGTTGAAACCTTGCTACACAAAGGTGTTTATTACCAAGGTCTAGTTCATTTAGGTAACGGTGCGCCGTTAGCCAGTATGTTATGGGGCTGTATTGCTATCTTTGCTATCCTCAACCAACCACTGCGTGGAGCCATTGCTGCTGCAGCGGGAGCAATATTAGTATTCTTCGGAATTATTCACTCCCCAGCGGTCGGAATTGCTACTGGTTCAACCTTGATGTTTGTTTACGCATACCTCATGATGGCAGCTTTATTTGTACTCAAACACTTTTTAGATAGCCGGAAATCGGTGGAAGAACAACAAGCTGAAAAATCTGAGAAACTCAGTAAGTCAGTGTAACTAAGCCAACCTTTTATAGTAGGTGTGCGCTGTACACCTACTATCAGCTAAATCTCTGTCTCAGGAAATATTAACAATGAAAGAACTCGTGGTTGTTGCCATCGGGGGCAACAGTATTATCAAAGATAACAACAGCCAGTCTATCGAAGCTCAAGAAAAAGCCGTTCAAGAAGTCGCACATCATATTAGTGACATGCTTGAAGGTAATTACAACATTGTTTTGACCCATGGAAATGGACCTCAAGTTGGATTAGATTTGCGCCGTGCAGAAATTGCACACGAAACCGAAGGTTTACCTTTAACACCGCTGGCTAACTGTGTGGCAGATACTCAAGGTGGAATTGGCTATTTAGTTCAACAAGCTTTGACTAACGTCTTAGCAAAACGCCATAACCGCCAAGCAATTACGGTAGTGACACAAGTTGAAGTCGATAAAAACGACCCAAACTTTAGCGCGCCAACCAAGCCGATTGGGGCATTTTTTACTGAGCAACAAGCTCAGCAATTACAGCAAGAAAACCCAAACTGGCATTTTGTTGAAGACTCTGGTCGCGGTTACCGCCGTGTGGTGGCCTCCCCCGAACCAAAACGTGTGATTGAATCACAAGCGATCCGCACTTTAACAGAACACAATTATGTGGTGGTTGCTGCAGGTGGTGGCGGTATTCCAGTCATTGATAACGGCAATGGTGGCTACAAAAGTGTTGACGCGGTGATTGATAAAGACCTCTCAACAACTTTACTGGCGAAAGAGCTCAATGCCGATATTTTAATTATCACCACAGGTGTCGAAAAAGTGTGTATTCACTTCGGCAAACCTGAACAAAAAGCGCTTGGCGAAACCAGCACTAGCGACATGCAACGCTACATGGAAGAAGGCCATTTCCCAGCGGGTAGCATGTTACCGAAGATTGAAGCTAGCCTATCGTTTATTGCTAATGGCGGTAAACGTGTGATCATCACCACCCCTGAAAAGCTACCAGAAGCCTTACGCGGTGAAACGGGAACCCATATTGTTCAAGGGTAAGTTTCTATAATCTGGATCATGCGAATTTTTTGTTAGTCGCAAACCGCAATATTCCTCAGATCGTTTGATGACGATCTGAGTGGGTAAGTGTCGCTTAAAAACAGGAAATTCGACAGTAAATGGATATCACTAGGAGTTTCTATGAAAGCAGAAAAATCATCAGGCAGAAGAGAGTTCCTTTCCACCAGCGCTAAAGTCGCAGCCGCTTGCACTTTATTCGGCGCGGTATCGGGCTTTGCCTCCGCTCAAGACCAAACTAGCCAAAAAGCAGGCCAGTCCAGTATTACGGATAAACATTATTACCTCGATGACGTATTACTCGAAACTGGCTTTAATTACCAAGATTCAACGGTCGTCGGCACCCAAACCGCATTACACACTGTAGAAATCCGGGACGGTAAAATTGCAGCCGTTTTACCGAATAAACAGCATGCTGATGGCACATTAAATGCCTATAGTGCGCAAGGCAAACTGATGCTACCAGCCTTTCGTGACATGCATATCCACCTTGATAAAACCTTCTATGGCGGGCCATGGCAAGCGCCACAGTCACGTGAAGGCAAAACCATTATGGATATGATCGCATTAGAGCAAAAATTGCTACCTGAGTTACAACCTTTCACGGAAGAAAGAGCGAATGCGCTGATCGCACTGATCCAATCCCAAGGATCGACCATTGCTCGTAGCCATTGTAATATCGAGCCCGTTTCCGGTTTAAAAAATTTAGAAGCCTTACAAAAAGTGCTTGGTGAACACCAACAAGACCTAACTTGCGAAATCGTCGCCTTTCCGCAACATGGTTTATTACATTCCAAGTCAGAGGGTTTAATGCGTGAAGCCATGCAAGCGGGCGCTCATTACGTTGGCGGTTTAGACCCAACCAATGTAGATAGCGCGATGGAAAAGTCTCTCGATTCGATGTTCAAAATTGCATTGGACTACAACAAAGGCGTGGATATTCATCTGCATGAAACGAGCCCTGCAGGCGTTGCCGCTATCAATTATATGATTAAAACGGTGGATGAAAACCGCAGCTTACGCGGTAAAGTGACCATCAGCCATGCCTTTGCACTGGCAACGCTCACCCCTGAACAAGCGGAAAAAACGGCAAAACAGTTGGCTGAGCAGCAAATCACCATTGCCTCTACCGTCCCGATCGGCACACTGCATATGCCACTGAAAACACTAAATAAAAATGGGGTGTTTGTGATGACCGGAACGGATAGTGTGATTGACCATTGGTCGCCCTTTGGCCTAGGCGATATGCTAGAAAAAGCCAATTTATACGCGCAGCTTTATACTCGCCCTGATGAGCTATCGCTGTCCCGTTCACTGGCCATCGCAACAGGTAATATTCTACCGTTAGATGAAAAAGGCCAACAAGTGTGGCCAGCTAAAGGCGATGACGCCAGCTTTGTGCTGCTTGATGCATCTTGTTCTGCTGAGGCAGTCGCACGGATTTCCCCAAGGTTCGCGACTTTTCATAAAGGCCATTTAGCCCACGGAATGATGCCGAAGTCTGCTTCATAGTGATAAGAGAATAGCGTCTATAGGCGCTATTCTTTCATGTCACACTATTTTTTCAGTTTAAGCGTATTAAAGATTAAATCTAATAAACCTGAGTTATCTACGGATTGCAGCACAGTAATTGGCTTTGTTTTTGGTTCAGGAACCCCGACCCGTAAGCGCAGTGCGTCATAGCAAAAGCTTTTACCGCGCAGCACTCCCTGAAGCTCAATACCTACGTGCTTTTTATCATAAGTCACCAGGCTCTTATCCAATAACCATGCTACGGTTAACACATCATGTATCCAACACCCTGCTAAATGGCGTGTCGCACGTGAATAGTCCATCCACGGTCGCATTGTTGCCACAAGAAAACGGCTCAGTGGTGTACCAATTTGAGCAAGCTTATCAAGATCCTCATGCACCATTTGCGTTTGTACGGTGACATCCATTGGCACTAAAGTCAGATTTGCTCCACTATTAAGCACCGCGTAGGCCGCTTCAGGGTCGATGCCAAAATTAGTGTCTTTCAAGTACCCCGGCACGTTAAAAACCGCCCCCATGATTACTATCTCTGCCACGTTTTTAGCCATGTCAGGAAACAACTGCATTGCTATTGCGATATTGGTTAATGGGCCAATGGCAATAATCGTGACTTGTTTTGGGTTCTGGCAAACTAACTCGCCAATACGTAACGCGGCTTCTGGGATAGACTTCGGTAAGCTAGGTATGGATGGAAGGCCATCCCATAGGTGCGTAAGTTGCGCTCGTTCAGCGCCGTTATCGAGTAGTTCACGCCATGGTGCGCTAGTTTCAACCAACGCTGACGACGCACCACGATAAACAGGAATATTTTCACCCAGTGAATGAACTAAATGACTAGCAACGTCAAAGCCAATTTCGCTAGGTGTATTACCCGAAACTGTGGTGATCATTTCCAATTTGATTTCAGGTGCAGCGATAGCCAGCGCAAGTGCTAGGCCATCATCAACATTCGCACCAACGACCCCATTACCGGGGTCGCAATCTATAATCACACGCATAAATTTCCCTGAAACAATAAATAATCAGCACCCACATGAGTGCCCGATTTGTAATTCAAATTCCACTTCACAAATGGCTTCTTTTTGCGGCCAATTTTGTAAGATGTGTATCGCTTTTTGCGCTATTTTATCAACAGGCTGGCGAACAGTTGTGAGAGTTGGAACAGTATATTCTGATTGCACTGTACCGTTAAAACATACCAGTGCAATGTCTTCTGGTACGCGTAATTTTAATTCTGCTAAGGCTTTTAAACAGCCAAAAGCTTGCAATTCATTCGTGGCAAAAATAGCTTCGGGGAATCCCTCTTCCCGCATCTGATAGATAGCTTGGTAACCCCAATCACGGGTGTATTCCCCTGATAAAATCCATTTTTGTTGTATCGTTAAGTCAGCTTCTGTGAGTGCAGCTTTCCAACCATTTAAGCGGTCTTGGGTATTGAGCATCTCATTCGGGCCACAAATAATGCCAATATTTTGATAGCCATGCTTAATGAGATGACGAGTAATTTTATAGGCTGCGAGCTTCTCATTCACTTGAATGGTACTGATCCCTTCTGTGGCTTCAATCCTATCAAGCATCACACAAGGCGTGCCTGATGACTGAATTAAATCAACATAGGGATGCCGGTCAACACTGGTATAAATTAACCCTTCCACCTGCCTTAACAGCAGGTTATTAATCAGCTCTTTTTCACGAACCCGAGAATCCCCCGCATCCCCCAGTAACAAAACATGCCCATGTTTAAACGCTTCACGCTGCAAAGCATGCGCAATAGAGGCTAAAAAGGGGTTAGAAATATCGGGGATCACTAGCCCATAAGTTTGCGTGCTCCCCGAAGCTAGGGCTTTTGCAATACCATTTGGCCGATACCCCGTTTTTTTGATTGCTGCTAACACCTTTTGCCGCGTTGCCTCTGCAACAGGACGAGGGCCATTGTTAATCACATAACTGACTACCGCAACCGAGGTTCCGGCTTCGCGGGCAACATCTACCCGCGTCACTTTACGGTCATTTGTATCTGACACCCAGCAATTCCTTTTTCTAACATGACGTTGCCAAAGAATAGCAGCCACTCTGACTTTTATATACAGCCATGCTTACTTATATCGCATCTTCTGGCAGATTTAGGTCACGGCCTCGCGTTTCTGGTGCAAAGAATGTGGTTACTAAACCAATACATGCCATCGCAATAAAATAAACGGCTATCGGCCACCAATGCCCTGTCCATGATAGTAATGCAGATGCCACCAGCGGCGCAGTGCCACCAGATAAAATAGAACCAAGCTCTTTAGCGAAAGCCATTTTAGTATAACGATTACGTACACCAAATAACTCCACGCCCCAAGCTGCTTGTACGCCAAAAATCCCTAGTGATGCTAACCCCATCCCAATAACAATGGTTGGAATAACAATCATTGGCTCTCGGGAGTCTAATAACATGAAAGCGGGCACGGCATACAACATCAGTAAAAAACAGAACCAGCGATAAACAATCCGACGCCCAAATTTATCTGATAACCACCCGGCAAATGGAATGATGGCAAAACCAAGAATTGACGCTATCAAAACCGCCGTTGTTGGCACAGATTTATCAACCAACAATATTTTGGTGACATAACCGATAATAAAGCCTTGAGCAAGATAAGATGGGCCGTTTTCACCAATACGTAACCCGACCATGGTCCAAAACGCACGCGTTTTTTGCCAAAATGAACGGTTATCTACAGGGTGAGCGACAGCATCAGATTCCAATGCGAGGCGGCGTTCTTCAGCAAGCTGTTCTTTTTGCCGCTCAAAAACTGGCGTCTCACGCATATGTTGACGAATAAATAATGCCGCCAATGCAATCAAAATACTGCCAAGGAAAGGAATCCGCCATCCCCATGACATCAAACTTTCTTTGTCCATTTGTAACACTATCAGCCAAATCATTGAGGCCAGTAATGTTCCACTGTTGGAGCCTAATGCAATAATCGAAGAAACTAAACCACGGCGTTTTACTGGCGCATATTCACCTAGCATCACAGTACCACCGGATAGCTCAGCTCCCGCCCCTAAGCCTTGAGCAAACCTTAGGATCACCAAACAAACAGGCGCCCAAACACCAATTTGTGCATGGCTGGGTATCGCACCAATGAGTGTGGTGGATAGCCCCATCAATGCAATCGTGATGACCATAACCATTTTTCGGCCATGTTTATCACCTAGCCAACCAAAAAATAACGCGCCAATCGGACGTGCAATAAACCCGACTGAATAGGCTGCAAAACTGGATAACAGCGCCATAATAGGCGTTGCATCAGGGAAGAAAACATCACCGAAAATAATACCTGCCGCTAAACCATAGAGAGCAAAGTCTGCATATTCCATGGTTGTGCCCAACCAACAAGAAAAAATCGCACGCCGAAAATCTTTCTTTCCTTCTGGTGTACTTAACCGTTCTTGCGCAGCTTGTTGGTTCGCCTCGATGTTTAATTGTGTAGCCATAGTGATAAACCCTTGGTGTTGGCGCGAAGCCTATTAATCAAAAAATCTAACTGGCGTTTTTTATTTACTTAAAGGATAGTCTACGCGCGTAGAATTAAGCAAACGAGGGTATGCTATTTTGTGAGCGTTATCACTTGATGACAAAAATATGAATTTTAGATGACTGAAATAACACGATAGGAAATAAATAAACAAAAGCCATGCTCGAATAAATACCATGGCTTTCTGTTTTTATTTGACACTCAATAGATACTCGACAATATCCTGTAAATTATACCATTTCATCCAAATTTCATCCTGAATAGGGACTTTAGTATATTGCTCAATGGCTGCTATCAACTCTAACATTTCCAAAGAATCAATATGCACATCCGCAATTAATGCCGAATCAAGAGTAAAATCATTTGTAATGCCGGAATAGGTTCGAATTAAATGAATTTGGTCGAATAACCACTGCCAATGAATTTCTGTCGATGAAGTCATTTTATTCACCTTGAGACTGCTTCGCATAATCTAATTTTTCATTTAAATTACGTGTCATTAGCCCTTCTGCAGACAATACAACTTTAGCACTACCATCAATATAAGATGTTCTATAGTGAGAGGCATTTTTAATGGCCAAAAACGATTCTGTCTCTGCCGGTTTGGTTGATTTCTCCTTTACTAGCTCTCTATTATTGCTGAGTTTCACACCTTCAGGAACTTTTTTGTCGATTAAGTAACTACCGTAGTGACTACCCAGTTTAGGCGTGATATTCAGTGGTTGCTTACTCTGACTCGCTAATTTAACAGAAGATTCAAACTGGTCTTCAATCGATTTCAATATTTGCTTTTTCTTCTCAGCTAAAGAGCCTTCGTTGCTTGGTTCGATAAAGAGTTCCGGTTCAATAGTTGCAACCTCTTGGTCATTTTTAGCATCACGATTAAGAGACTCATGATCTGGTAAAGGTTCTTTCTCTGTTGTATTTAATATCCCCTGTAATACTACGCTTTTTTGTGATATAGGCTCATTGTCATCTAATGGTTTATCACTTTCATGGGCATTTGATAAATTAATTTCTTGATCTGTCTTACTCTCATGCTTTTGATGAGAAATATACTCAGAATTTGCACTTAATGGTGAATTAGCATAATTACTTAATAAAGTTGTTTTATAATTATTTGAAATAATCCCAGGTAAATCCGTTCCTAATTGGCTGGCCAAACCATCAACCTCATCGCTCGATGATTCATTGTCAGGGTTTTCTTGTTTCACAGATTCCGTTAAATTCATTTTGACTTTTAACGGCATAATGATGCCTATTTTTTTTTCTATACTACGGAATATATTATTCAATTGCTGATACTTATCGCCATACTGATTAGCGGGAACTTTATTATATTCCATTATTAATTTAGAAATATCACTGTCTAACTGATCATTTGCTTCCGTGACTAAAAATTTATCTACTGAGTGGCTTTGAATTTCATTATCAGGGAAATATGCAGTTAATTGCTGTTTAATAGCTGGGGAAACATACTTCTCTTGGTAACGCATTACCAAGTCATTATTCCCTTTAGTTAATAAAAAATTAGCGAGTTGCGTATCTACCTTTTCTTGTTGACCATTTAAAATATCTTTAACATTTTTTTCTTTACTTAAATTTGTTGTATTTATACTTTTAACTAACTCTGTCGCTGCAGAAAGTAAAGCTCGTGGTATTTCTTGGGGCTCAAATAACGTCAATACTACCAGTGCACTTTCAGGTCTATGATTTATCTCCTGCTGCACAGTACAGCCATGATCCCCTGCATTTAATACCTTTTTAACCATCTCATGAGTAATATGACTGTCAGAAGAACTAAGTAGTTGTGTAATTTTTTCTATTTGTTGTAGATGGTTACTAGCATGTAATTCATTGACATCGCCAGAAATGTTAATTTCATTTTTAATATTATTCTTAGGTAATAAACTTTCTGTTCCCGAGGGGATAATTTTATTTATTTGATTAACAAATTCACCACGACTTTTTTGGTTATGGTTAATATTATTAATGCTAGCCTTGTATGAACTACCAATGGGTGATGTTGGCATCAAAGGTTATCCTTATAATAAAAAATTATTAATTTCTTTCATACATGTTAAATATTAACTAAACCGTTATTATATTGGTTGAGTTCTTGAATTAACTTTATCAGTAATTGAGTTAGCGTATCAAAATGACTATTATCTTGGCGGAAAGTCTCTAATAAACGAGAAACCGAACTATTAACTGCATTTTTTTGAGCATCAATTGCCGTTTGCAAGCTTTGTACAGTCTGAGCCATTAAATCCACGCCTGCAGTTTTCCAGCCGTCGTCCGTATCCTCAACATCATAAATTGTCTTCATAATTTCCCGAAGTGGGTTAAGGTCTGGGTAAATACGAATAACTTTTTTACCGTTTGGTGTTCTTGTGTCTACAACAAACCCTTGACCATCAAGTTTTTTTTTCCAAAATGCAAAAGCGGAATCACTATATTCCATTTCATATAAGTCCCAGGCACTATTTTCAGCTTTAGACCAATTCTTATAGTAATCTCTATTATTATCATTAGGCTCTGTGGTCAGAGGTTTATTTTTTCTTAGCTCTTTTTCTCTTACCTCTTTATGGTCTGTGTAATTGACAAAAAGTTCATCGAGTCGATGTAATAACTTGACCCGTTCAAAATTTATTTTTCCATCATTCCCTGCCTTAATATATTCGGATATTTTACCAAGAGCAGTATTAACATCCTGCATATATTTTGTTGCCGATTTTATGATGTTACCGAAATCTTTTTGGTATCCAGAATTAATATTATCTATTATTTTAGAAATTTCGCCAATATGACTTCGACCGTCATCAATCGGCTGAGAACGAAAAAAATGAGTTGCCGCACCACTGGGTAATGTCGCGAACTCTTCAGATAACTTTATTAATACTCTAGAGGTGTTGTCCCCTGATATTTTCAATTCTCGGATTAAAGCGTTTGCCTGTTCAGAAATATCATTTAGCTGATCAAAAACAATATTAGTTCGTTCTATAGGTTTGGCTATTTCATCACATAATTGCTCATAATAACTGACGACTTGTTGATAGATATCCAAATTAGGATCAATCAAAACACCTTCCCCGACAGGGGAAGGATTGTTATCAATTAAACCGACATTATTTACGCGTGAAAGCTGAATATTTGCTAATAGGTTCAATGATGTTGTACTCATTATTACCCTCGTATTGCAGCTTGGAATGTGCGCGTTTTAGAATCACAAATATCCCTTAAAGCTTCATCCATTTTCTTCAACAACTCAGTACTTTCACTCATCGTTTTCTCTGTATTTTCAGAGACTTTACGTGCTGCTGATGACGTTTCCTGCTCTATCATCCCTCTAGCACTTTCTGCTTTAGCCTCAGCTTGTGATGCCGACCCTGCCATATTCCCTGCGCTATCGGATAAGCGAGCCCCTTGTTCTGCTACACCACGTTTCACACTCTCTTTGGTGACGATATTGTTATGATCATTAAGCTGATTTTGGCCGTGAGCTTTCGTGCTATCCGCTGCATTTTGCATATTTTTCGCAACTAACGTTTTCTGCCCCGCAGTTGCTTGGTCAACCAACTCAATAGTACTACCGTCCTTACCTTTTAGTACGGTACTTCCGTTATTTTTTCCTGTTAACTCAGAGGTATGACTATTAAGTTTATTACCTGCATTAATATTATTAGTTCCCGTTTTTAAGTTAGTGTTTATCGATTTATTTTGCGTATGTAACGATTTCGCTTGGAATGCAGCACCTAAACCACTTACGCCTAATGAGACGCCAAAATTAATCATGGCGCTCTCCATCATTTTTTTTCCTTCTTTAATGGTAGATGTGGCGGCTGCCGCCACCATTTTGCCACTTAAGATATTAAATGCTGCATTAAGTTGGCGGTCTGAGATTTTAATTTCGGATGCAACTTTGCGGATAAGCTTTGATATTTCAACAATAATATCATTGCTGATAATACCAATATATTCACTCGTCTTCACGGAGCTAATGCTTTCAATCGCTTTTTGTTCTGCATTTTTAAAAATATGATGCAACTCATTAGCAAGTTTAGGAGGACATGCACTTAACCGTATTGCCGCCTTTTCTATTTCGTCTGAATCAAGCTCTGATAGGGCGCCCATTAATTGTTCTGGCATTATTTCTCCACTCGATGGTGACTTTAATACCGGCTTATCTGAAAATTCTGCGAGTGTTAATTGTGGCAAACTTACTAAATTAATTTCTTGTCGAGCAGATGGATGAGTTGAAACAGATATCTCTTTTTTATTTCCTAATGCTTCAGCATTGAAAACAGCTTTATTGGCTATAACGGGTTGTGTCATAATGGGTGTCATATAAAATTACTCCTTAGTTTACGCAAAGCGTGCGGTATTCATCATATCGACTTTACTTTGACCCGATTTTTGAAGGCCATTAAGCATTGATACAAACATTTCATCAAACTGCTCATAGTTTTTCGACATAGCTTGAATTAATTGATTAAGTAACTCGGTAATAGCTTCGATAGCAGAGTTATTTAACATCATACCTGCGAGCATCTCTTTCATTTTGGCTCCCATTGATGCCGCGTGTACATTTAACCCTCCTGTTGTCGCTGCATTTGCAACTGTAAGCCCTGCATTCATGCCTCTTGCAGTAACTTCTAATTTGGCCATTGCTACACTTGGATTTTTCACCGTGTCGACTTTTTTGATTTTAGCTATCGTGTTTTCGGTCGTTTTCACGCTATCTTTTGCATCATCAAATTTGTCTGCCAGCTTGGTGAATTTCGTTAACTTCACCATATCATCGGTGCTGTCAGCCACTGAATCACTCACTTTTGCAGTTTTGGTTGCCATATTACCCAATGCATTAGTTAAATTTTTTGGCATGGCTTTAATTGTACTTTTGAGTAAAGAACCCGTATTTTTGAGCAATAATTGAGCCGCGCTCTTCACCGTATTCACGATATTTTTAGCCATTGAACCCATAGAAATTAACGAAAGAGCTAAAAATGCAATCGCAGCGACAATCATTCCCACGATGCTACCAATCTGCTTAGCTTTATCTTCATCAACACCAAATTTAATCAATACATCCGTTACTACTGAAGAAATTTCATTAGCAAGCATCTGCATTAAGCTACCGTGCCCTGTTTCTTCCAATACAATGTCCGCAACCGCCATAGAAATACCAATAGCTGCAATCGCAAGTGTTAACGGTGCTGCTGTTCCAAAAGAAGCTACGGTAGCAACCACTGAAACAGCTAAAAGTACATAACTAAAAATTTTACTGGCACAAGATGCCGCTTTATTTGCTTCAGCCGCTTTACGTTCAGATTCCGCGGCCTCTTTGGCTTTTTTGTCTGAGTTTTTACGAGAGGCTTCATTGATTTTCATCATCACTGCTTCTTGCTCTTTCATGTTACGAATAGAGTCTTCATTCATAACTTTTTTAAGCTGAGCCGTCAGCATCGTTAAGAGAGATAATGTGTTCTCCCATTTCTCACCGTCAACCTCAACAGACCTAGGTACTGTTTCCATAAATACATTCAGTTTTTGGCTGGCGTCGTCAGAAATTTTTACAAGCTCATATTCCTTATTTATTAGAACTTCATAATTATTTTGAAGTTTATCGACATTTTCAGTTAACGTTCCAACATTAGCTTTAAATAAAGTTGTTGTGCTTTCTAAAGCATCACGTTTATTTGTCAACTCTTCGAGTTTATTGGTAAGCACTTCTATTTTATTTTTAATATTAACTTCTTGGTTATAAACTTCTTCTGTAATAGGTTTATCAAAAGTATTTATTTTCTCTAATCGTTGTTCACAATTGCTTAATTCTTCCTTTGTATTCGTAATATCATTTATATTATCTGCTACAGAAAATTGATGTTCCTCTAGTAAATTTAGGGTATTCGCCAACTTATTTTTACCTAAATCTAAATTACCTTTGGCCTCATCTAATTGATGTTTAATATTAAGTGCTTTTTCTGTCGAATTTGCGAAAGAATCAAGTAACTCCTTCCCTTTCTCTCGTAAAGAAGCTGATTCAAGGTTTAAAAGCTGTAACCGATTACTTAGTTCACCAATATTACCTTCATGTAACAACCGACGAATTGTCGCAAATGTTTCAACCAGTATGGCCATTGCATTAGATGTTTTATCTTGCGAAGATGATTGTGCACTTAGCATAGCTTTTGCCATCATCGGCTTATTCAGGCGAGGCGAGCCTTCTATCTTAGCTCGTTTTGCTTGTTCTCCCGATATGGACTCCCTACATACATCCTCTAAAGCTAAAACTGATTTTGTAATATCCTCACTTAGTGCTAAAGGATTACTACCTTGTAAATAGGCATTAATATTATTTATTCGCTCACTATTTCCTAAAACTTTAATATCTATCATGCCATTTCCTCGTTATATATTAGAATCTCTTTCTGAGTTTTTCTTTAATGCATTTAAATAAGCTTGAGATTTATTTTTTAAATCAATATCTGTACTGCTTTTTACAACGCTTTCAAAACAATGAATTGCGGCACTGTTTTTTTTCATCATTAAATTGCACTGTCCTGCATGGAATAGCGGGCGGTAATCATTTTTTGCCAATACAAATGCGAGAGCATATAATTCAGTTGCTTTGTCATACCGTTTCGTTAATTGATAGACAGCAGCAAGTCCCATCACATAATCTGTATTATAGAAATCATAAATACTTAGAAATCGGAAAAAAGTTTCTGCTTCTTTTAATTTACCTTGTTGATAGAACTCGTATGCATAGGAATAAATGCCATCCATTGTACTTTGTGGGATCCCGTGAATATCTTTATAAGTTGCACCATCCATTAGTGCAGTTGTAATATTGTCAAGTAATTCTTCCATATCAGATTGTTGAAAACTCTCTGTTTCCGCATTATTCATATATTTACCTTATTGTTGATATGCAATGCATAACATATACTTTATGCCTGCATCATAATTAACCGATTTGATTCTTTCTTTAAAAAAACGATTTAAGTAATAAATAAATTATTAAGTTCGCTATTATTTTTCGAATATGCCTCGTTCTCTGATATTTTTTCTAATGCTTTATCAATATCGACTCCCATTTTTACTAATTCTATACGGATTAACCATGATATTATTTGCATAACATCTTCTAATCCTTTTTCATCGATAAAACTATCATTTTTATATGACCGCCATATTTGCCTTGCTAAAACGATATCCCTAATAACTGGAACACCTTGTTGTTCCGCGTATTTAATAATTGCTTTTGCTTGTGCGCCTTTACTTTTAGAGAATAAAAAGGGTAATGGTGCAATATTCGAATCATAATAAATAAGCAATGCAATATGCGTTGGATTTGCCATTACAAATGTTGAATTACGAACATTTGATTTAACCTCTTCAGACAGTAATTCCTGATGCATTCCTCGACGTGCACTTTTGATATGAGGATCACCTTCATTATCTTTGTATTCCTTTTTAACCTCTTGCTTTTCCATTTTTAAGTTTTTAATATACAAAAAGAATTCAGCTATTGCGTCAACCAAGATAATAATAAGAGCAACTGCAAGAAAGACGACAATAAATGTTACGCACAAACTAACCCATTGGCTAATCATCCCATTAATCATTGTTCGGTAGAGCATAAAAATATCTTTACGCCAAACAATAAAAAAGACTAATGTTGATATAATAAAAACAATTAAATACAAAATCGCCTTAATTAACTCTTTCAATGAATTCAATGAAAATATTTTTTAAACCCTGCAATAGGATTTAACTTAGTAAAATCAAGCTTTATTGCTTCACTGGCCAATCTAAATCGACTTTGTAATAAAGAAATAATTGTACCGGATAAAAAACAAGTAAATAGAACAGGTAAAACAATACTTAAAAATATCGTGAAGAATTGCCAAAGTAGTGCATCAATTTTTATCTCCGTTGGAGATAAAAATATTTTTCGCATTAACCCACCCAGTTCATATAAACTAGATACGCCTTCAATAACAAATGCACTTACGACTAATACAATTGCCGCAACGCTATCTTTACTCTTAAAACTTTGCCCTTTTTTAGCTGAATCTCTAATTTTTTTATCAGTAGGTTTTTCTGTTTTTTCAGCCATATTTATTTACATCCATAAAATCAAGAAGAAAGGAATATGTCTCGCAATGGTGAAATTGAAATCATATTGACTAATATCTCTGGGACCTCATTATGGAAATAAAGTAAAAAGACACAGAAAGCGATGATTGATTTTATTGCTAAAGATAATGAAAATGCATTTAATTGAGGGCAAAAACGGGAATATAGCCCTAAGGCAACCTCTGTAATAAATAATGTCACTAATATTGGGGCAGTTAAAACAACTCCACTGACGACCATTTTATTTAACCATTCCCCCAAAGGAAGGCTATTAAATGACGTAAATCCATGGGCAAAGGGTAATAACTGATAGCTCTGTGCGAATAGATTAGCAAGTTGATACATTCCATTTTGTGCTAAGAATATCATACACGTAATATGGTTTAATAATACAGCAAGCTCCGAAGCTTCGGTTCCACTCGCAGGGTCAACAATACTACTAATCGTCTCGCCACGCTGCGCATCAATTAATTCGCCAACAATATTGGCTATCATAAAAGGCAGCGCTAACATCAGTGCTAATACGAGTCCAATCGAAATTTCATAAATAAATACATCAACAAAATTAATTTCATCCCATTGTATTTCATAGGATGAAAAAAAAGGCCATAAACCTAATGCAATATAAGCCACCACACAGTTTTTAATAATCCCACCATTAAGTAATTTGTTACTTAAAAAAGGTAATAAAAACATCACTGGTGCAATTCTCAACCAAGCTAACGCTATTTTTATCAATCCTTCTTGAAAGATAAAATAGAGCGAGGACATCAGCGATAGTATTTCCTGATTCATCCGAATAACCCGATAGCAGGGATAGCAGCGCTTAAGGTTTCTAATGCGAAATTCATTACCTTATCGGATAACCAACCAGAGATCATAAAAAGTGAGCCAAAAACAGCTAATAATTTAATACCAAAAGGTAATGTTTGCTCTTGAAGTTGCGTGACAGTTTGTAGTAACCCTACCAATAATCCTACTGCAGTAGCCACTATTACTGGTATTGCAGATAATATAACGATTAATAGCATCGTTTTATTACTTAAATAAACGATTTGATCCATAGTATCATTCGCTTTAATGCTGTGCTAATTCAATGTATTGCATCACTAACCCCTTAGAAATCAGTGACCAGCCATCAATTGCAACAAATAGAATTAATTTAACTGGAATCGAAATTGTTACTGGGCTCATCATCATCATACCCAGTGCCAATAAAATGCTGGAAATAACTAAATCAACTACAACAAAAGGTAAATAGATATAAAAACCAATTTCAAAAGCTGATTTTATTTCACTTAATGCATAAGCAGGTAATAAAGAAAATAATGTAGCTTCGCCTTCATCAGCGGTCACTTCTTCTTCACTTCGACCTTGTTGTATTGACTCAAAGAACGTCACTAGTTGTGGATCTGAATATTTTTTCAAATACGCTTTATATCCCCCCAGCCCATTTTCAACAAAACTATCGATTGATTCGGCATTACTAAAATCAACCTGTTCTTGTCGCATATGATTATTCACATCCTGTAAAACTGGCATCATAACGAAAATAGAAAGTAACAATGCAATACCATTTAATACCATGGTAGAAGGAACTTGTTGAACGCCCATCGCGTTGCGTACCATAATTAATACAATAGATATTTTTAAATAGCAGGTGCCTGCAGCAATAACAAATGGCAATAATGTCGAGAATGCGATAATCGCTAATAATGGGATCCCATCAGGTATCGTTGGCATATTAAACTCTTTTATCACCCAAACTGACAACATGTGTGATTTCCAAACCTAATTCATCACTATTGCCAATATAAATAAGCTCCCCTTCTGCAATAAGTTGCTTATTAGCATAGACTTTAACTTCACGTTCTTTATTTTCACCAATAGAATAAATATAACCGGGCTCCATTTTTGAAAGCTCATCGACCGTAATATCACTATGACCTAAAACAAAGGTTAATTTAATATTCATTTCTTTTATATTAAAGGGGCGTACAATTTCTTGCATTTCATCTTCTTCAGGAAATACGAATTCCTCTTCACTCTCTGGCGCCACTAATTCTTCAATCATAAGTAGTCCTTCATCTTGCTTTTGAAATCGAGCTAATACCTGTCCTGCCACAGACATATTTAACTGTAATTGTTGGATACTCAGCACATCACGTAATTCTATAGTTTGCAAAAGTTTGGCACTAATATAGCTATACCCTAATATCCAATCCGCTCGCAGTTTTAAATGGTCGAATATCTGATTAGTTCCCTGCTTTTTTTCGAGGCTTTCTATTGGTTCTGCTAATAATACTTCCCCGAGGCTAGCTTCTTTAACAATTAGCCATGGCTGGTAATTAATACGCATATCATCAACTATCTCGACAGATTCACAACGGAAATTCTGGGAGAAAAATGTAATTCCAATATATTCAGAAGCAAACAATTCACATAGCTGGCTGTTTGATAATGAACTCCATGCATAATGAACCAGTTCAGGCCAACGATAATGACACCAACTTTCAACAACAACGAATGCATTTATTTTCTGTGTTTCACTCACTAGTGATAATTGAAAATAACCAATACTGCGGTTAGCTAGCTTTATTTGTGGATTAACTAAATAATATTGCTGCCAAATTTTAAGTTGTTTTTCTTGAGAGCTGATCCGTCGAATCTTCAACATAATTAATCTTCTTCTTGCTGTTGGTCATGCTGCTGTCGGTTTCGATGCTGCTGACGTTCATCTTCACGTCGAATATGCACACTCGTTTCATGAGCCAATAAATGCTTATTCTCATTTAATGCCAATTGAACTTCTGGACTCGCTGTTGAGGCAACGAACTCTCCTTTAGAGGCCAATTCAAACGTCACTGATGGGCTACTTTGCCACTGGTTAAAGGTATAAGTGAAACTACGTTCTGCAGTTTTCGGCTGTTGGTTTTCACCTAAAAATGGGGGGATTTCCACTAGCTCTGGCATTTTGTGCATCTCTGGCTTTTGCTGTGTGGCTTGTAGTGGCACAGACACCCGCATAACCTCATTCGCAGTCGTTGCTATCATATTGCTAGGTGGGCTCATATCTTCTGCAGGTGAGATTTGTGCAGAAATTGTCGTCTCTTGCACTTTATCAGGGAGATTATTTGTCTCATTTTCAGATAATAAAATACTTTTATTATCATATAGATAAGAAGTTCTCAGTGAGGTAACTGGCTGTGTAGGTGGCTCATTTTTTGTAAAAGCAAGTTCAAGCTGCCCAACAACATGATGATGGATGTTCTCTTTAATACCTTGATAGGTGTTCTCTTTAATACCTTGATAGGTGTTCTCTTTAATACCTTGATAGGTGCTCTCTTTAATACCTTGATGAGTGTTCTCTTTAATGCCTTGATAGGTGCTCTCTTTAATACCTTGATGAGTGTTCTCTTTAATACCTTGATGAGTGTTCTCTTTAATACCTTGATGGGTGCCCTGTTGGTCATGCAAATGATGGGTAGCTAACTGCATTCCCAGAAGAGAAGGGGGATTTCTTAGTGAGTCATCTTTTGCTGGGTTATTTTTTCGTGGATATGTATTTAACAAAATGGTATCGAGTGAATCAATTTGTCGAATATTAACTGGCTTGGATTGTTCTCCAACTATTTTCCTTTGGATAGCGGGCTCAAGCTCTACTTTGACTGAAGATCTAATATACTGTTTCCCCGTTTTAACCTCTGGTTTCAACTCTTTTGATGTCGGTTCTAAAGTACTCCTAAGCGCCAAATTTGCCAGTGGACTTTCCATATTGAGCTGATTCTTCTCACTTAATTGCGGTTTATTTTCCCCGTATGGAACTGAATTATCGTTAGCTTTTCCCCTTACTCGCTGTGGGATATTCGGTAATGGAAAGCTAGCCATCATAGAGTTGAACAACGGGATCTCATCTTCGTCAGCAATATTTTGTTCAACGTGAATATCCGGACTCTCTGACAGATTATTATCAATTAATTCAGGGACGGTTTCGACTTTCCCAGTAGTCGTCAAATCAGCCAATAGATTCATATCTGGCTGATTATCCACCATCAATTTATTTGTAATATTGACCTGATGAGTCTTTGGTAAGTTATCCTGAAAATGATGAACAACAGGTATACAACTTTCCGTAAATATATAATTATTTATTAGCGGCTCAATCGCTTTGGCCTTTAATTCTTTATTTTCCCCGGCTATTTGGATACCTTCACCAATATATACATTTTCTTTCCATGTAATAAACCCCTTCGCTAAGTCGCTCAATTGCGATATTTTTTGCATAAAAGGAAGGGATACGGATAGAAAAGCAGATATATCCTTTGGCTGACTTTTATTTTTATGGCCGAATAGATGCATCATATTTTTGTCATTCACTACTTTTGCCATTTTTGGAGTTATATTTTGGTGGCTAAATTCAGTGGTGTTATATGTTGATGATATTGCTTCTCTGTCGATAGCTACACAGGGTACTTTTTCATTTGAGCTCGTTTTTATTGCTGACATGTACGAATAACTCCTCAATTTCATTTTGTTGCTGCAGCTCTGATTTTAACCTTCTGGCTATACGTTGTTGCTTGAGATAATTTCTGAATTTCTCGCACTTATTACGTAATATGAATATTCGTTTAGCAATTTCAGACTGTAGTATTTTATTTTTTGATATTTCGGCTGCTAGAGTTTCTATTTGAAATTCAAGTTGAGCTATTTCCGCTAGAACCGCTGCCTTTAATCGCTGCCTTTCCCAAAAAGCAGTTCGGCTTAATTCTTCTGATTTTTCATAAGATGCAGTTTGTGTTGATAGAACTAAAATACGCTGGCGAATATCCCTGCATTGCTGTTGCTGTTGCTTTATTATTGAATTTAATTGCGATTGTTCTTGTAATGTCCGGTCAAAACGTCTCTCCGTTAAAGCCAACAAGTTAGAAATCATTAAGATGCCAATTCATTGAGATTGCTTAATATATTGTCGAAACTCATTGGCTCATCCATGGCTTGTTTTAAGAAAGCTTCAATTTGCTCTTTTTTATCTAAAGCTCGATCATTTTCATGGCTTTCACCACGTTGATATTCACCGAGTTCAAGGTAAAGCTGAATTTGTTCAAGCCTTGAGATCATGTCACGTAGATCAATTGCGCACCGGCGATGCTCTGGAGTCGTTACCTTTTGGAATACGCGGCTAATACTGTGTAAGATATCAATCGCTGGGTAATGCCCACGTCCCGCTAATTTGTGGCTTAAATAAATATGACCATCTAGAATGGAGCGAATCTCATCACCAATCGGGTCAGCCTCTTCTTCACTTTCTAATAACACCGTATAAAAAGCAGTAATCGAGCCATGCTTTAGTTGCCCTGGACGCTCCAACAACATAGGAAGCTGTTCAAAAACAGAGGCAGGATAACCGCGTCTAGCCGGCAGTTCTCCGGTAGCTAAAGCCACATCTCGCAACGCTCTCGCATATCGGGTCATGGAATCAACGTACAGCAATACATTACGACCACAGTCACGAAAATATTCAGCAATCGTAGTCGCAAGCAACGCAGCATTACACCGCTCAATCGGTGGGCTGTCTGAAGTTGCATAAATTAATATCGTCTGTGCCGCATGAGGCGACTCTTTCAACTCCTCAATAAATTCAATAACTTCTCGGCCTCGCTCACCAATTAAAGCAACGACATGAATATCCGCATGAGCGTGGTTGATGATCATGTTCATTAATGAAGTTTTACCACTACCTGCGGCGGCAAAAATACCAATACGCTGCCCTAAGCCACATGTTAGTAGGCTATCAATTGCACGTACCCCTGTGACCATCGGCTCAGAAACCGGCCGCCTTTGTGTCACGCTCACCGGAGGGCTATCAATACGTAATAATTTTGTATTGAGCAACATTGGCTCAGCAAGGTCTTCACTCAACGCACCAACTTGTTCTCCTGCCGCATTAAAAATTTTACCCGCTAAATATTCGCCAACTTCAAATACAAATGGGTAGCCACTCGGGCGAATAACCACTTCTCGCGTTAAACCTTGTGTGCGACCTATTAAACTCAATACCGTGAGCCCTTCTTTAAAACCAACAACCTGCGCTTTCGCAATAATGTCGGGCTGCATAAGAGAACGCTCAATAAAACAAATTTCACCAATAAAAACACCGTGTAAAGGCGCTTCTATTAGGCATCCATGAATGCGCGCAGGATGCGCGCAGAAATCAAATAACTTCATAATGAATTACGATAGCTGAGCGCTAAGCTCATTTGCACGCTCAAAGAACTCTTCAAAACTATCTGCAAATAATTGCATATCATTTAACGCTGATTCTTTTAAAACTGCAGAAAGAACATAGGCATTATCCACAAGATTCAATGCCGGTTGCCCCGGATAAAAATTATTTGGCGGGTATTCTAATAATGATTTCAATAAAGTAGCACTAACTAAATCTAAATGACTGTAATTGCAATCTACTAATTGACACCAAATAATAATATCATCCGTTGATAAATCGATATTAATCGCAGAGAACTCATTCATTTCTAATTGGACATTAGAGTGGCAATCCAGCTGAGAGTTAACTAGGTCACTACGTCCCATAGAATTTAAATACTCATTTAACACTTCTATAAATCTATATTTCATTGATACTCCTCATATTTTAAATATATTTTAATCATCCAATATTTTTAGTTATATTGAATTCAGTCGCTTTATTTGTTAATAAAGCCAATTTTTGACTATATGGTTTTAACTACATTAACCTTCACCATTTCAGAAACTTCATTAAAAGAAAGCACTTCTAATTCTGGGAAGCGGCCTTCTAAGATTTTTTTGACAAAACGACGAATATCAACCGGTACTAAAACATTCACATCCCTAACTGACAAATAACTATTTTCTAAAGCAAATTCCGCAGCCTGTATCAATTCATTGGTTTTTTCAGGTTCAAGATGTAAGTACACTCCACCGGAAGCCTGCCTAATCCCTTGACGTATCGTGTCTTCTAGCCCTGAGTTAATCATGAGGACATTCAAACGCCCATCCACAGAGAAACAGGATGAAATATAACGTGCCATTGAGCTTCTTACGTGCTCAACTAACATTAAACTATCTTTTTCTTTTGGTACCCACTGCACTAAGGTTTCAATAATTAGTTTCATATTACGAACTGAAATTTTTTCCATTAATAAACGTTGAAAAACTTCAGTAACTTTTTGTACTGTCGTATGTCGATAACACTCCTTTAATAATTCAGGGTATTTACTTTCAAGGTCATCAAGTAAGTTTTTCGTTTCTTGAATACCAAAAAATTCATTAATAAATCTCAGTAGCAAAGTACTGGCACAATCAATCGCTTCTGTTACATCATCACGAACCATTAAACCGAGTTGTTCAATATTAGATAGATCATTTTTTTCAAACCACGTGCTCACTGAACCGTATTCATCCGTAAACTTTGTCAATGCCATACCTAGATATTCAGGTTCATCATTAACAGTCAGTAAGCGATACCCATGAAAATAGATATCATATTCCCCTGCTTTAATTTCATTAATGAGTATCACCATTTTATTTTCAGGAATAATCGGTGAGTAGTTGACAGCAATATCTGGGATCCTATATCCGTATCGAATAAAAATATCTTTTTTCATTCTAGACAAAAATCTATTATCTTCTAAATGTTCTTTATATTTTTGGTTAACAGATATGATAATCGGTAATGTTTCTGGAATATATTCTTCTTCAATATCACTGATTTCTCTTTGTGTTTCACCTTCCGTTACATCTGAATTAATCGTTTCTGCTTCACCTTTAACTATTTTTTGCTTGTTTTTTTGTTTTTTAAAATATCGGAAAGCAAATAGTCCAATAAGAAGCCCTGATAACAGTAAAAATATAATCGTTGGAAAACCAGGTAAAAAACCCATTGAAAGTACAACTAATGCTGTAATTAAAATCGTAAAGTCATTTGCAAATAACTCCGAAACAATGTTTTCACCTAAGTTTTTATCATTACCGCCTACTCGAGTGACAATAAAACCCGCACTGATAGAAATGAGTAGTGCAGGGATTTGAGCAACTAAACCATCACCAATCGTTAATAAAGAAAACGTATTTAATGCAGTTGAAACATCCATTCCCTGTTGAGCTGTGCCAACAGATATTCCGCCAATTAAGTTAACAAAAATGATGACAATACCCGCTATCGCATCCCCTTTAATAAATTTCATCGCGCCATCAAAAGACCCAAATAATTGGCTCTCTTTTTCAAGGTCGCCACGCTTCTCTTTAACTGTCGCCTCATCAATCACACCTGCACGTAGATCAGCATCGATACTCATTTGTTTGCCCGGCATCGCATCAAGGGAAAAGCGTGCAGCCACTTCAGCAATACGTTCAGAACCTTTAGTGATAACAATAAACTGTACAATGGTAACTATCGCAAATACCACCATACCAACAACTAAGTTATCTTGAATAACAAATTCACCAAACGTTGCGATAATATCCCCTGCATCTGCTTCTAATAAAATTAGACGACTAGTACTAATTGATAAAGCAAGTCGAAATAACGTACTAATTAGCAAGATAGATGGAAATGACTGAAAATTAAGTACCCGAGTAATATAAAAAGAACTCATAAAAATAAGTACTGAGATCATAATATTTAAGCCGATCAATAAATCGACCAATATTGTGGGTAATGGAATAATCAACATCGCAATAACCATAACCATGATAACTAATACCATTAGCTCTGGGCGATTACGGATTTGTAATAAAAATCCGGTTATATTTTTCATGAAATTACTTTTCCTATCAAACTACGAATGTCGGTGTAAAAACGGCTCTTTCACCATAACTTGGTCCATGAGTTTCTTTAATTGATCAATGAGTTCCTCTCGTGCTTCCAATGAAGGAAATACAGCAACTGGAATGATAGAAAACGCCAGTAAGAGTAATTGTAAAAATTGGCCTCGAATATCGGAGCTCATTATGTTCAATATGTTATTAATAAAAGTGATGACCACTTCTTCAAAGCCAACGTGATTACGTATCCCTCGGGTAAATAATTGGCTTAACTCTTTTTCAAGCTTTGATTGATTTGATTTTCCATTGTGGCGAAAAAACCCGGATTGAAAGAATTGCTGACAAAATACATAGTCTAATGATTGCAATTCTCGGAGCCGGCCAACACGGCTAAAAAAACTACCGAACGCAGTGATATTTAGATCGCCTAATGGCAACGCCTGTAAATCACAAGCAAGCGCCCGACCAAGATAACGCATCATATTTTCACGCTCTTGGATTTCCATTTCCTCAACCCATTGCTCATATAAATAAACAATCGGCCCGTCATAACTAATAAATTCACGATATAATGTACGTAAATTCCCAGCACTGAAATGTAATTTTTTTGCAAATGCCTTTGCAATGAGTGCAACATTAATGCCTGCTTGAGCGCTCCGTTCAGTGTCTTCTGCTTGCAGTAATTCCGCTAAAGCTTCAAGGTTATCAATTTGTTCTTTTTTTAATTTTTTTCGATTAAGTAATGCTGCAAGAAGCATTAATAAGTCACTAGGATCAGTAAAAAATTGCAATAAAAATTCTCGTAACTGTTTCGGGGTCATTAACTGCTTATTAAGTAACCCTTCTATATGTAACACTTTGTCATCCGCATCTTTATCTAAAATGCGTTCAGAAAATTGCAACCAGTCTTCTTCGCTGCCCTTTTTAGAACTTCCTCGGCGCACATGACTTGCCGCTAGCATCGACATCGATGCATATTCACTAGAGCTATCAATGACACCTGCGCCACGAGCAACTTCATCGGAGTCGTCACTACTGCTACTCACTGGTGCACGACTTTTGTTTTGAGTATTAACCGAAAAGCGGGTATTAAAGCTCAGTGGTGTTATTGCCATGACTCACTCATGTATTGTTGAAGAAATTGAACCGTACCGTGTAACTGACTGTCATGGTTGGTAATCCGCGTTTTTTCGGAAAATTGTCGCCCATCCCAACCTTCATTTTCATCCAATAAACGCGGTTGGATTAAAAATAAACGCACCATCTTTTGCTGATTCGTAGATGAATGGCTAAATAACCCTCCCACATAAGGAAGATCGCCTAAAAAAGGAATTTTGCTTTCATTTTCAACATATTGTTCACGCGTATAACCACCAATAAGTAAACTACTGTCTTTTGCAATACGCGCAACGGTGTTAATACTGGTTCGATTAACGGCTGGTAGCCCTTCTACGCTGGATGTTTTACCCATGCTATCGCGGTTTTCTGCACCATCTTCAATATTGACTTCCATTTCAACGTTATTACCTGCGGAAATACGCGGCATCACACTCACCATGGTGCCATATGTGACTTGCTCAAGAGTCGCAATACGTTCACCTTGTAATTTGGCGTAAAAACTAGTGTTGTTATCAAATAAAGCAGGAATGTTTTCTTGGGTTAATAGCACTGGCCGAGAAACTATGTGCCCATTACCCGTCTTATTCAATGCATCAATCTGTAATAGAAATTGCTGGCTGTTCGATAATGTACTGCGATTAAAAGATACTGAGCCCGTTCCCGTATTAAATGTGCCAACTTCCCAATTGACACCTAAATTATCTAATTCAGAACGAGTAATATCGATAATCCATAATGACAGCTCCACTTGGCGACGACGCATATCCAATGTATTCACAAGTTGACGAACATAACGAATTTGCTCTTGGCTGCCTTTAACAATCAAACTATTACTGTCAGGATGCGCCACTAGAGAAAAAGCACTGTTAGAAGGCTTTCTTGTTACCAACTGGGGCTTACTCGTAGAAGATGATGAGTCCCCAATAGGCGCATCCATTAATTCATCGATTGAGTCTCCTGTTGAGTTAATCGCTACAGATGGAGGCTGAATAATTAATGTTTCATCGCTTGTAGCACCGTTTTGAAATAAGTTATTAATGACATTCAGCAAACCAGGGATTGTGATATTTTGTCCGCGTAATGAATAACTTCTATCTGTTACTGAGGCATGTTTTAACGGAATAACCGCAACTTCACCGCTGGATAATTCCTCTTTCCTAATTTGCTCTGCAAGGTATAAAGAAGCCGCTTTAATTAATTCAATATATAGAGGCGGGCCAGAGACAAATAATAGTCTTTCCCCCTCTTGTGAACGTACCGGGAAACGTGAATCATAGATGCCATTTCGTTGAATATAATTAAGCAACTGGTTACTACTGACGTTATTCGTTGGAATAATTGCGCTGCGCATTTCACTATTATCATAAACATAAATACTTGCACCATCGTCATACCACACTAGCGCAATTCGTCGAGATAATGCTTTAAACATTTCATCTGCATGGGCCAAATTAAAATTACCGGTTACTTTTTTTTGAGCAGCTAATTTACTGAGAATAATTGGTTTATTTAGACGCTCTGCGACCGCATCAAACACCTTACCCACCGCAATATTATTTGCAACGAATGTATCGTGGTTTTTTGACTGCGTAACGGGCTCTGCAACAATAATTTCTGCTTGCGCCGAATAAAAACTCATACTCAGTAAAAAGAGTGTTAACCCAAACACTCGATTTTTTTTACTGCTCATATAGTGTTGCTCCAATATGCCTAATTTCTGATGGCGTTAGGCCTAACTCTTTTTTAATATCATTAGTAAAATGAGATGCTGAACAATAACCCGCTTCCAGACCTACATCTAATATTGAATCATCACTTTCAATTAGCTGTAGAATGGCATTAGCCATACGCACACTCATAATTTTTCGTTTTGCCGTTTTATTAAAGTTTTCTCGATAAAGCTGCCTAAAATAAGAAGCTGATATACCATAACGTGCACATAGCTGATTAATATTGGCATTCTTATCATCTTGAGCGGAAGTAAGAATAAATCGCATCATACCGTAGGCTTCATATCGCCTTAATATTTCACACCAGCTATCAAATATAGGATGATTTCTAATGATTAAATCAATCACTACATTTTTAATCGAAACGGTTGGTGGAAACTCTTCAGGTAATACAATAAATTCGTCTTGACTCTTTTCATCAACCTTTAGTTTCTCTTTTTTAGCGAGAAATGCTTGCCTTGTCGCGGTGTCAATAACTGCTAAAATTTCAACTAATTCTGATAAATCCATTGAATATAAATTCCAGTTTGATTTATCTATCAACTCCCATTCATTTTCTTGGCAAATAAATATAGCCTGAATTTCTATCGAAATATTTAAATTTGAATATAGAGATCTATAAGAAAAAGGCGTTGCATTCTTATTAGGTATAGCCAAGACCAATTTATCCTGCAAAGAAAAGCAACAGCCCCTACTTTCTAATAATATAGCAATATCTTTTTTTGACATGATATAAGCCTTATTAAAGTAACTTGGTGTATACAGAATGAGCGATAGATGAAAAATCCTCAAGGGAATACTCTGGAATCCTTCACACTTTCCATTCCAAATTAAAAGTAAAAATGAATAAGAACAATTCAACTGACAGAAAAAATATTTCTTGTTTTACTTTCTGCCAATAACGAGACCCAATAAATACATAACTAAAATGAAATTAATTCCATGAGATTATTTTTATGAGTAACACAAATAGCCAAACATGCATAATAAAAATTGCTAGTGGTCCTATGACCGGCCAAGAGTTAATGGTTAATACAGATAATAATCTTATTATCATTAGTAACGGCCTAGATTACAAAACTGACATCAATGATGATGGATTTACAACTTACCAGATCCCTAGTGATGGTATTACCTGTGAGTTTTCAATTGTTACGGCAAGTCAATCTACTGAAAGTGGTTTGGCAATTAGACTAAATGATAGTGGACTAAGTACCGAAATTCCTATCGTTCTTCAGCAATTGCTTTTGGCTGATATATTTCCTATCGCAATAAAAATGCAAGATACTGATTGGCAAAGCTTCCAAACGTTTGAGGATGCATTGAGCTCGGAAGTGGAAAATCCATTACCTGCCATTCAATCTAAAGTAAAAAAGTCAACCAAGGAAAAAGCAAGTATTTTTAATAAACAAACTATGCTGGTCTTTTTCTTTACTTTATTTTCAATATTTATTGCTTACGTTATTTTTCAATATATTCCAGAACAAAGTGCTGAGAAAAAAGTAAAAACACTAGAGCGCATACTTCAAGGCAACCACGACCCTATTACTGTAACTCAAAGTGCAAATGACGAAAGCCTCATTTTAGTTAAAACCCAAAGAGATGCCGACTGGAGTATGCAACGCCTAGTCAAAGCTAAATATAATGAAAAGTTTTCAATTAAAATAATAAATAAACTCGAAAATGAAATTGAAAATAAGATTATTGACGTATTTCCAGATACATTAAAGATAGAGCTTAGTAATCCATGTAACCCAAAAATAACAGCGATAGATGACAAAACATCCATTAATGTAAACAATAAAATAGACAAAATATTATCTAGCTATTTCAGTTGTTATATTAAGAGTGATATAAAACAGGTTAACCTTGGTGAATTATTACAAAAAGCAGAGTTAGGATTAACAGAAAGTAATGTTCAATGGCGTAAAATCACTAAAGATAATAAAGTCATATTTATAATAAAAGACAGCTTAAATGACGACCAGACGGCTTCACTGATTAATTTTACAAATTTATTTTACAAACAATGGGGAGAAAATCACATTCAATTTTCTATTTCCCTTGCAAATAACAAGCTCGAAGGAAAATCATTTGTCACCAATGCAAATGGTTATATTCTATTAGGTAATAATCATTGGTTTTTTAATTCAATCAGTTTTTAACTTAACAGATATTTAATATATATAGTTTAAAATAAAGAGGAAAAAAATGGCAGATCAAAATGCAACTCTAGTTGTTATTCCCGGTTTAGAAACTAATGGCCGTTGGGGAAGCTCTAAATTAGAAACCGAGGGAACAGGTCAAAATAATCTGGGTATGATCTATCGTACCTCGGCAAGTATTAGTGCTAAAGCTACAAAATTTGGCGATGAATTAAACACCTTACTTGCTAGCACCAATTTAGAAGTCGATAACCCACTAGTGTTGGCAAAAATCACCGCTATGAGTGGTAACTATAATATGGCACGCCAATTGCAGAGTAATTTTATGAAATCCATTAAAGATACTGACCAAGCCATTATTCGTAACGTTTAATTTTAAAGAGCATTATTAATTATAATGCTCTATTTTATTTAGGATAATTATTTATGTTAGCTATTACACCACATTTACTACTCACTGCCCCAACAGAGACCACATCAGTTCTCTCACCATCTCTTCCGATTGAAGACAAGGTCAAAAAGCTATTTGCTGAATACACAGCAACCGTCAGTCAAGAACGGAAAGCCTTAACTGAGAATGTCAATAATATTGACCCAAGTAACCCAGCCCAACTACTGCAATTTCAAAATCGTGTCGGTAATTATAGCCTGACAATGAATATGATTAGCACATTGACACATAAAAGCGTCTCTGCAATTGATGCCGTCTTAAAAGCACAGTAAACCATGAATATTTTAAAGAAGTTTATCTTGATTGGATTTATTAGCTTCTTAGCGGGCTGTGATAACCAATTATTACTCAGTCAGTTAAGCCAAAGGCAAAGTAATGAAGTGTTGGCCATACTGCAAGAGCATGGTGTTGAGGCTACGCGTAAACAAGATAATAAAAACGGGGATTCTATTCGTGTTCAACCTAGTGATTTTGTTATCGCGGTAGATTTATTGCGCCAATATAACTTACCATCAAAAGAGCCAATAGAAATTATTCAAGCATTCCCTGGAGATTCTTTGGTGGCATCACCACAAGCAGAACGTACCCGTTTACTTTCTTTAATCGAACAACGGCTTGAACAATCACTGCTCACCATCCCCGACATTATTAATGCTCGAGTGCATGTCAGCTACCCATTAAATGGCAATAATCCGACCAAGCAAATACAAAATGTGTCTAGCTTAGTTACTTATTCCGGAAGTGAAGATCCTCAGATGATGATGCATAAAATTAAACTGTTTCTAACGAACAGTTTTGCTGAAGCAAATTACGATAATGTCTCAGTCGTCGTCGTCAACCGGCCACCATTACAATACCAAATTAAATCTGAACCAGAAAATACATTCAATCCAATTATAATCAGCTCAATTATCGCAGCAATTATCATTCTATTTACTATTTTACTATTACTGTGGCGCCAGCTAAGTAACAAAAAATCAGCAACTCATCTGATGGAGAAACCTGTTGATGGCAACGCTGACTAACCTACTAATTGAACAAGGAAATATTTTACTCGCGCCAGGTTGCTATTTCCATAGTGAATTTAATGGGGTCGGATATAACGACTTTCCACCTTTACTGCAACGTAAACACAATCAGCAATTGATTCATCAATACTCATTGCCTTTACCCAATGAGAAAACTCCCTTATTGCCAAAAGTATTATCTGAACATTGGGCTTTACTACCGGAGGTAGCGTTAGGCTTAGGGGTTCTGCTACACGCCGAACCACTCCCTTGGTGGGTTGAACTTTCCAAATACCGTGTATTACATACACGCTTAAGCCGCTCACTTTGGCAGTCGGAAAATCAACCCACGACGTCACCACAGGTACTAACTGCCCTTGGAGCACAACAGTTATTAATGTGTTTAGCTCCCTTTGGCACCACTTACACCCTTCGGGCAAAATATATGTTCAGTCTTGAAACTCAGCAACTTATACCGTCATCCGTAAAAACGATGCTACCTTGGAATACTATTGAAGAAACATGTCGATATGTCAGAGAAAACACCCCCAAATGTTAAACAGACGATGTCTGAAAAAGTTTTGATCAAATACCAAGCATTGAGTGCCGATAGATACCACACAATTATCACTCAACATGCTCAAAAAAAGGCGAGTGAGCTATACAAACAAGCAAAACAACAGCAAGAAGCTATCTACCAAACCGCTTATCAACAAGGCTATAACGATGGAATTAAACAATTATTAACTGATTTTATTCATGCGGTAGAAACCAGTGAAATTCAATACCAAGAAAATATCAGTCAAAGCAAAGAACAGCTGATGAAAATATTGAATGATATTTTTGGTGATAACCATCTACAAGAGACGGTTGCAACCTATTTTGAGAGGCAATGTGCAAAAACAACCAATACAACATTACACTTACCTGAAAAAATGCAAACTCGTATTACGATAGGTGGTTCTGATATGAAGTTTTCAACCACGGCTGATAATACAATTGCCTTAGAAGTCGATAATAGAATCACCTACTTTTCCCCTGTCATTGCCTCTAAAAATATTTTTCCTCATGTATTTTCTGTTCCGACACAATGCCAAATTTTAAAAATGCATAAAAATGCCTATCAAAACTTGATAACAACAATAAATTCAATACCGGAAGAACACAAATATGCAGACTAATCTACAAACTAAGGTTATCAATCCTCAATATAACGGTTCTCAAATTCATGCAGAAAATATTCAAAGTAAAATGACCTCAATATGGCAGGAGAAAAATATGGAGACCACAAATAAGTATCAATACAGCGAAAAAATAGATTTATCCCCTATAGAAAAAAATAAAGTTAACAACTTTATTGATGAGCTTAAATCAAAGGGAGATGACAAAATATTCTTCTCTCATGTATTTAAAACTATGATTGCATTGGGTAAAGATGAAAAACAAAACTTTATCGCCGGTGTTAGCCAAGCATTACAATCATCGAATGACCCAGAGCTAGTATCACTAAATAAAAAATTTAATCGTTCACTCAACCATTATATGTCTATCAGTTTGATGAGCGCCCCTCTTAGCAACCAACTTCGTCATAATATGACTAATATTAATTTAGAGGGTAGCGACGATGAGGATGATGAACTAGTAATCTAGCATTAATTGCCTCTATTACCCTCATCTTGAATTTATTATCTATCGACTAATACTTATAGGTTTAGTGTATTTTTTTAATACCCTAAGCCTATTTATTTATAAAAATATAAAAAACATAAAAAATTTAAATAAAAATTGATATATACAACCTCTGAATATCGTTTAAATTCACTTTATCAAAACACATTAGCTCAATATCAAAAAGCGATTTTATTTTTTATAACATCTTATCTAGTCTCGTTTTTTGTATTGAAATATATTCATAAATGATCAGGACAGATATAAATTATGACCGATTTACCTACAGTACAAAACCTTATGGATAACATTGACTATAATGAAAAAGAATCAATGATCCTCTTATCTGGGAATGTCGTCTATGACCCACTCAAACGCACACTTTCCCGTGAAAAAAATGTCGTTAATCTTTCCGAAAATGAATCATGTCTGCTTAAATTATTATTAATAAAAACAAATAGTAAAAGAGAAGTTATGTATGAAATTTGGGAAAAAAGAGGCACTATCGTAACTGAAAGTAGTTATTACAAGCTAGTCAGGCAATTACGACAATCCTTTAAAAAAGTCGATCTCGATGAAAATTTAATTATGACCTTACCTCGAATTGGTATTTTATATACAGGAGAGAAATCAGAAATGCCAACACTCTCAAAATATGACACAAAAAAAAGCCTTTACACCTATATACGATATTTTCTTCAGAGAATGTTTATTCGTTCATCACTATAATCAGATTTCATCAAAGAGAAAATTTAATGCTAAATATTAACCCAAATTTTTCAAAGAAATACTTTTTTTTATTATTTATACTTTTTATAACCTTCATGCTATCTGCTTGTAATAGTACTTTAATGAGTTATTTTACTCATACTCCCGCTTATAATATTAATGGTAATATTTATTCCCACTCTTATGATATTCCCGAAAATTCCACAATTACACTGTCATTGACCTCAATACAACAAAATGAAAACAACGCAAAGTCTAATCTGGATTACAGTTTAAAAACAAAAAGTGCAGGACGTAGTATCGCATTTACAGTCGCTCTTCCTGAAGAATTTCAATCCAAACGGTATACCTTAGGAATGAGTGCAAGAATTGAAAAAGATGGCGAATTAATCATGATGAGTAATAAACTAAGCCCAATACCTGAGAATATGTCTGAAGTAGTATTACTTCCTATGACCGCTATTTCGCAATAACAACGTTCATTTCGCCAAAATAAATTTAAAGAATTCTCCTCCTCTTAATGAAGAATGTCATAACCCGCTCTCAAACCAGCCCTAAATACATAACATTGCTAGGTTGGTTATTGAGCCTCACTCATTTGGTTTTTCTAATAAACTCGGAAAATCTGCCGTCGAGCTTTCAATAGCTCGTTTCGCTAAGCTTTCTAGTGCACTAAATAGCTGATCAGCCTCTTGTTCTGGCAAATCCGCCGCTAAATAATCATTCCATTTATCTAGTTTAAAATTTAACTCATTCACAATCGTTTTGCCGAGCGCTGTCAACGAAACATGATAAACCCGTTTATCGACTAAGCTATTCGTTTTAGCAACCCAGCCCTTAGCTAAAAATTTGCTCACACCTCGAGTCGTCACTGATTTATCCACAACCATCGCTTTCGTAATCTGCTCTAGGGTTGATGCATCATATTGATGAATATGTAAAATCATCAAACACTCAATTGCATTGATACCATAAGGCTCTCCCATCCATTTCATATAATGGTGAGCTGCTCGGCTAATCACTCCAAATACTCGAGCCTGTTCTGTACGCATAATCCCTCTTTAGTTGATTTTATCAACCAATTAGTTAATAATCACGCTGATTTTAGTTGATATTATCAACTAAATACTTTTTTAACACCCCAAATTTACTCATATTCTATGTCAAAAATAATAACTTTACTGAATTCATTGGGATTCAACCCAGCACGCTTTCGTTTTGCCGCCATTACCGCTTGTGCATCAATTGCTGCGCTCTTTATTGCTCAATATTTAGAGCTAGTTCACCCCCAATGGGCAGCCATGACCGTCTGGGCTTCAGCGCAACCTTGGCGCGAAAATTTACTGGAAAAAAGTTGGTGGCGTTTTGCTGGAACAGTTTGTGGTGTGCTTGCCGGTGTCGTCTTAATTCAGCTTCACCTTATTCACCCGTTACTTTTCATTATTGGGCTAGCGAGTTGGTTAGGCATTTGCAGTGGTATCGGCCAATTACAAAAGGGCTTTGTCGCTTATGGCACATTTTTAGCAGGTTACTCCGCCGTGATGGTGAGTATGTTGAGCGTTCATATTACTGATAACTTATTTATAGTCGCTTGGGATCGGCTATGGACCATTTTGGTTGGCGTGCTTTCAGCGGTAGTATTCAATTTCCTTTTTACCCCTAAGCGTGAACAAGATAATATCATTACCCTTAAAAATCAAATTGATACACTATTCTTCCAAATACTACATGACTCACTTGAGAAAAAGCACCCAATTAAGCAACACGATATCGACTATCTTTGGCAAACCATGGCTAGCTATGACGAAATTTTAGAGACTCATCGTATTGGCTGGCGTTATCACCGCAAACAAGTTGCTAAAGCGCGTCAAAAACTCATGTTTCAAAGCCAAATATTATTACACTTAGATAAATATCAATCTATTGCACCTTTTTATTTTCCTGCTCTAGAGCCAACTGAGACTCAATGGAAACATATTTTATCATTATGCCCCGCTGGAGTACTGAAAACACTATTGATCCCACTTTACTATGCTATTTTTGGTAAATCAGCGAAACACTTTGAAAAAGTGGATAAACTGAAGCTTCATCAAGATAAAATTTCAGCATGGCACGCCTTTGCTCGTTCTTTTATGACTATCGCTGCAGTTGGTTTGTTATGGTTGTGGACACAGTGGCAAGTACTGGCTTATCTTACTCTCGGTCTTTCAGTGATGTTGGCTCTATTCGCATCCCTCGATTACCCCGCTAGGTTTATGAAAAATATTTTTACTGGGCAATTGTTTGGCGCTATTACAGCGTTAATCTGCACATGGTACTTATGGCCTTTTGCCTCTTCATCATGGCAGATGACCTTTTTCATTATTCCAGTGATTATTAGTGGCGTTATCATTTTTTCCCATAACCGCCTAATTTTAATTGCTTTTGATTACATTATGGTTTCTTTAATTTTGCTCCAACCGAGCTATCCTTTTTCTCTTTCACTCCCTCAAAGTATCGGTAATGCCATTGCGATAGTTTCAGGCCCATTAGTTGCAATGGCTGCTTTCGCATGGATTTATCCAACCAACCCGACCAAGCGTTACCAGCAATTAATCTATCTCTCTGAGCAGCAATTTAAACAAGGAGTAGCGGCTCTAATTCAGGGCAATAAGCCTTCCACATCCCAATTCATGCACCGTTTATTTAGTGGATTATTGCTAGCAAAAAAAGCAAATCTTCCTCACCCTCCTATATTTGATTTTTTTATAACTCGACAAAGTATTTGGTTGTATCTACTTATTTTGCATAAGCAATTTGCGCACCACGCATCAAAGAAAAGAGCCCTTATTGCGCTTGAAAAACGCATTCAACAAAATCGCTTTGACTTAAAGAAAATTTCCACACTATTTCAGCATTTACAGCGTAACGAAAATGATAATAAAGAACTTGAACAGCTTAAGAAATATGTAAAACACTATATGGAAAAAGAATATTGCTAATAATAAAATAAGTTCTTATGAGTACCCCGACTAAAGCAGGCATTAATACTTTATTTCAGACCTAGTCGTTTAGCTAATCGATGTAAATTAGCGATATCGACAGACAATTCTCTGGCACATGCAGACCAATTATAATGGCTTTGTTCTAATACTTGTGAAATGACTTTACGCTGAAAATCATCCGTTACCTCACGTAAATTTTTAGTTAGTGGTAAGGCTTTCTGTGATGTTTCTGTAAACTCATACTTATTATTATCAAAGGTAAAATATTGAGGCTGTAAGATAATTTCATCAGTATCACTTGAAGCTCGAGCAAGAACAACGGCACGATGAATCGCATGTTCCAATTCACGTACATTACCTGGCCATGAATAATTGAGTAAATACCGTTGTAATGAAGGACTCAGTACCACACTGGATAAGCCAAAACGCTGACGATATTGTTCACAGAAGAACCCCGCTAATAAAATAATATCTTCGCCACGTTCCTTTAATGGGGGAACAAATAGCGGAAATACACTTAAACGATGAAATAAATCGGCCCTAAACCGACCTTCTAACACTTCTTCGCGTAGATCACGGTTAGTTGCCGCCAATATACGAACATTAACGCGTAAACTACGGTCATCACCAACACGTTGAATATCGCCATATTGCAATACTCGCAGTAATTTAGCCTGTAACGCTAATGAAAGCTCCCCTATTTCATCTAAAAATAAGGTACCATTATCCGCCATTTCGAATTTACCACTACGGTGGCTAATTGCCCCAGTAAAGGCACCTTTAACATGACCGAATAATTCACTTTCCGCCACACTCTCAGGCAGCGCAGCACAGTTTAAATAAATAAGAGGGTGATCTGCTCGAAGGGATTTTTCATGGATAGATTTAACGACTAGCTCTTTTCCTGTTCCCGTTTCTCCGCCGACCAGAACATTTAATTCAGACGCGGCAACAATATCAATTTCCTTTTTTAATTGTTGCATACGAAGAGATAAACCAATAATCTCGGTTTCTCCAGAAGGTTTAAATAGTATGGGTTTATTCGGTAATATATTTTGCTTTTCAAGCTGTTCAATAAGTAATGCATTATTTAGTGCTCCCGCAGCTAACGCGGCAATTAACCTCAGTGACTCATTGCTAAATGCATCGAATTGATCAGGTTCCATACCATCTAATGTTAATGCACCAATAAGATTTTGCCCCGCATACAAGGGTAAGCCGACACAAGCATGAACTTTTAGGTGTTGATGATGAGGAATTAACCCATCATATGGGTCAGGGAGCTGGCTATCAGCAGGAAAACGCACTACATCACCGGCTCTTGCAATTGCTTCTAGCCGAGGGTGCCCTGACAAAAAGAATCGACGACCTAAAACATCAGCCATTAACCCATCGATTGCTAAAGGAATAAATTGGCCTGATTCATAACGTAATAACGCACATGCATCACACCTTAATGATTGCCTTAACGTGGTAATCAAACGCTGAAATCGATCTGAATGCTCCATACCACTTTGTAATTCGATTGCAATCTTTGCCAGTGCCTCGACAGAAAAACCCATGATTCATTCCCCATTGTCAATTTGACAACAATTATAGTCATAATGACAACACTTAGCATAGTCATTTTGACTATAAACTAAAACAAATTATTTTAATTTAGTTAAAAATCAAAATGTTAAATATTGGCATGAATATTGATTATGTCTTCTTATACTCTAAAAGCTACAGGACAAAATTAATATGGCGATTCATGTAAAAAATAACATCCATTGGGTAGGTCAGCGTGATTGGGAAGTACGTGATTTTCATGGAACCGAATACAAAACATTAAAGGGAAGTAGTTATAATAGCTATTTAATCCGCGAAGAAAAAAATGTTCTTATTGATACTGTCGATCATAAATTTAGCCGTGAGTTTGTTCAAAATTTGCGCTCGCAAATTGATTTAAATGATATTGACTACATCGTCATTAACCATGCAGAAGAAGATCACGCAGGTGCATTAACCGAATTAATGAGCTTTATTCCTAATACCCCGATCTATTGCACAGCCAATGCCATTGATTCAATAAATGGTCATCACCATCATCCTGAATGGAATTTCAAAATCGTTAAAACAGGTGACACGCTCGATATAGGTAACAATAAACAATTGATTTTCATTGAGACTCCAATGCTACATTGGCCTGACAGCATGATGACTTATTTTACTGAAGATGCCGTACTTTTTAGTAATGATGCTTTCGGGCAGCACTATTGTGATGAGCGATTATTTAATGACGAAGTCGACCAAAATGAATTATTCGAACAGTGCCAGCGTTACTACGCCAATATTCTTACTCCATTTAGCCGCTTAGTGACGCCAAAAATAAATGAAATTTTAGGCTTCAATCTACCTGTCGATATGATAGCGACATCTCACGGAGTAGTATGGCGTGATAATCCAAATCAAATCATTGAATTGTATTTGAAATGGGCAGCAGATTATCAAGAAGATCGTATCACTATTTTCTACGATACCATGTCAAATAATACTCGTTTAATGGCGGATGCAATCGCTCAAGGCATCAATGAAGCCGACCCTAATGTCGCGGTTAAAATATTTAACGTTGCACGCAGTGATAAAAACGACATTATTACTCATGTTTTTCGCTCCAAAGCGGCACTGGTCGGTACCTCAACCATGAATAATGTCATGATGCCTAAAATAGCAGGTATGCTTGAAGAAATTACAGGCTTACGTTTTTTAAATAAAAAAGCCGCTGCTTTCGGTAGTTTTGGTTGGAATGGCGGCGCCGTTGACCGTGTTCAAACACGTTTGATGGATGCCGGTTTTGATACCGCATTATCTTTAAAAGCAAAATGGAAACCAGACACAAAAACATTAGATGACTGCCGTGAGTATGGGCGTAATATTGCTCGCCAATGGGCATTACCTGCATAAATTAAATAACAAAGTAGCATCAGAATTTTATGATTTTTTAAAGGATACCTCATATGCAATTTAGAGATAAAACACTCGGACAGCTCGCATTATCCATTCCTAGAGCTTCTTCTTTATTTCGCCAATATAATATGGATTACTGTTGTGGTGGCAAACAGACGCTGAATCGCAGCGCAGAAAAATTAAAGTTAGATATTGACCTATTAGAAAGCCAATTAGCTAAATTAGCCACAGAAACGTTAGAACAGGATTGGCGCAAAGCCCCACTCAGTGAGATTATCGATTTTATCATTGTTCGCTATCATGATAGGCACAGAGAACAATTACCTGAACTAATACTACAGGCACAAAAAGTTGAACGCGTTCATATAAATAAGCCAAGCGTGCCAAAAGGTTTATCAAAATACTTAGAAGCATTACTGGAAGAACTAGCTAGCCATATGATGAAAGAAGAACGCGTTTTATTCCCTATGATAAAAAACGGAATGGGCAGAAACGCAGCAGGTCCAATTAGTGTCATGGAACAAGAACATGATGATGCTAGTGATATCTTAGAAGCAATTAAAGATATTACCAATAATGTCACACCACCGCCAGAAGCCTGTACTACCTGGCGTGTGTTGTATAATGGTATCAATGAACTGATTGATGATTTAATGAATCACATTAACCTAGAAAATAACTTATTATTCCCAAGAGCACTCGCTGGCGAATAAATAAGTAAGGGGCTATCTATATAATAGACAGCCCCTTATTTAAAATAATTTTTAGTAAATACTAAAAATACCTATTTGTACTGTTGCTTAATTTCTTGCGAAACGACTAATCCACGTTTTGCTTCTTTTTCTGCAATTTCAACGGATAACCCAACATAAGATCTCGGGTCAAGCATTGCTTTAATTTCTTCATTACTGAATGCTGCTGATATCACACTATTTTTGGTCAAATTAGTATAAAAATCTTCCCCATCCGCCGCAGTTTTAATTGCTTCTTCATACAGAAGGGAGTGAGCTTTATCTTTACCTAATTTTTCCGCCATCTTCATCATGACATACTCAGTATTATCCAGCCCTTTGTTTCTCAAAACATTATGAAGCATTCTCTCTTCATGTGGCACAATCGTCCTAGAAAGCTCTTCAGTTCTTAGTAAAATTTCCGTGGTCAATTCCAAAGCTTCTTCGATTAACCCATCAAATAACATATAAGAACTACTATCACCTTCATAAGGCCTTACCGCAGAATACATACCAACACCCGGTAAAGAATATAATTTCTGTGAGTTAGCAATAATTCCCTTAGCAAGTTTTGGGTTTATTTTATGCGGCATAGTACTACTGCCCACTGTTCCTTTAGTAAAGCCTTCTGAAACCTCTGCAATTTCTTCTAACGTTGTGCTATAAACTTCTTCACCGATTTTATGACAAATATTGGCCATTAACGCTAAATTTGCCATATATTCAAGCTTATGCGTACTTAAGTTTCTGGATGGTACTTCCATGGCTTCCATACCCACCAGCTCAGCGACACGTTTTTGTACCGCCATACCAACATCAGGCATTGAGTTAAATGCACCAACAGCACCACCCATCATGATAGTGAAAACCCGTTTTTCACACTCTTTCATACGTTGGTAGCAATCAATAAAATCGCTGATCCATACCGAAACTTTATAGCCATAGGTGATAGGGATCGCATGACGTCCATGAGTTCTTCCCGGCATCACCATATGTTTGGTTCTTTCGGCCAAATCTGCTAAGTTTTCGATGATTTCACCGAGTAACAACATAAATTTATGATGTACGGTTTTCATCATATAGAGCTGTGAACTTTGCTGAATATTTTGCGTGGTAATTCCATAATGGATATATTTACCACTTTCCTCAGAGCAAGCATTCACTAAAACTTTCAAGAAAGGTACAAAGCCATGGCCTATTTTTTGGTAAATACGGCTCATTTCTTCAAAATCGATATTTTCGATAACAGCCTTTTCTTTAATTTCATCTGCCGCTGATTGTGGAATAAATCCCAGTTCCGCTTGGGCTTGGGCCAGCATGGATTCAAACATTAACCAAGTAGAATATTTTGCTTCATCAGACAATAAGTCTTTAATTCCACGGTCATCAATAGTTTTACTTTTAGAATCGTATAATGCTCTCATTTCGTATCCTTTCTTTATTTCTTCATTGCTTCATCAACAGCATTGCGAACAAACTCAACCTTTGGTCCATACACGACATGGACGTGGTTTGCCGATGGAAAGAAGAATGCGGTACATCCTGATTCCAACATTAAATCTTTATCTATTTGGTTCACTTCTCCAACATCAATACGCATACGAGTAATACAGTTATCTACGTTACGAATATTTTGTTTTCCACCTAATGCTTGGATTAAAATTTCTGCGATTTCGCCATATCGTTTTTCTTTAATTAAGGTATTTTTCAGATTACTCGATTCTTCACGACCAGGAGTTTTAATATCAAATTTAATAATTGCCCAGTAGAAAATAAAGTAAGTGACGACGGCTAAACAGCTACCGATAATAACAAGGAAGATCCAGTTAGTGTGCTCGTACAGAAGACCAAAGATAGTAAAATCAAAGACGGTTCCACGAATATAACCGATACCGACCTCAGCCAATGAAAGCAACACCGCACCGATACCGACAATAATGGCGTAAATTAAGTACAATAATGGCGCAATAAATACGAAGGTAAATTCGAGTGGCTCCGTGACGTTACCAAGCATGGCTGTTAATACCATGGTAACCAGCATGGATTTCACTTCTGCGCGGTTTTCTTTCTTCGATGTTTTGTAAATAGCAAGAGCAATTGCAGGGAATAGGAATAGTGTGACTAGCATTTGTTGCTGCGCCATAAAGCGAGTCAAACTTGGCATCATCGACCAATATTCACTATCTGGGCCTTGGTTAAATAGCACCTCAGTTAATGCAGGAACAACACCAACAAAGGTTTGTCCGTCAATAACATAAGTACCACCCGCCTCAGTAAATCTAAATAAAACGTTCCATACATGGTGTAAACCAAATGGAATAAATAAACGTTCACCACCCGCGGTAAAAAATGGCCCTACAGGACTTAAAAATACCGCAGAGAGTTTCATCAAACCTTGGACTAATACTTCCCAAATAAACGGTAATAACGCACCCACTCCAATCATTAAACCGATCATAATAATAGAAACGGATTTTTTACCAGAAAAGAAAGCAAATGCGGTTGGCAATTCAAGGTTATAGAACTTATCAGTCGCCCAAGCGGCAATCAAACCAGTAATAATCCCTCCTGCGGCACTGATATTTAAAGTTTGTATACCAAGAACTTTAATTTGCCCTACTTGCCCCATCATTGCAGGGTCTGCAAGCTTACCAGTAAGCACTAGCCAAATATTCATGGTTATGATCAGCGATAAGTAGCCGACAACCGATGCAAAGACGGCGATCCCCTTATCTCGATGGCTCATACCATAGGCCACTCCCATAGCAAACAATAGGGGAATATTATCAAAAATAACACCCGCGATTGAACGAATGCTGACAAGTAATGCATTAACCGTTTCATTTCCGAGAAAAGGAAAACGTGCAATCATATAAGTTTGCACTAATGCACCACTGATACCCAATATCATACCAATAGGTGCTAAAACACCTATTGGAAGGAGTAATGTTCTCCCAAAGCGTTGAATAGATTCACCAAACTTTTTTCTGGCCATACTGTTTCCTTATGACTTCTATTATTAGAATTAAAGGCATACTAGCTTGGAGGGATTATAAAAGAAATGATGTCACGGTTTTAAAAGTTATCTTAGGTCATAACTAATGACCTAGGTCATATTAATAAAAACTATCTACCAAAGACAAGAATGAAAAACGAGTGAAGTTTTCTTAGAAAATAAAAAAGAAAATTTAAAGTAGATTTTCTAATTCATTGATAAGTAAATCAACTAAAATAAAAAAGCCAATTCTGGATTTTGTGTCATCTCTTTTAGTATCAAAATTATCGGCAAAACAAAACAAAGTGTTATCAGTATAAGTGGTTAGTTCATTAGTATTAAAAGCGGTCATACTAATGATATTTGCCCCTTTTAATTGCACAATTTTTGCTGTTTCAATAATTTTTTTGGTTCCCCCTGATAGTGAGATAAAAATGACCGTGTCATCTTTGCTAACTAATCGAGTGAAAGAATCAGATAAATTGTAGTCATTAATAAAAAAACAGTGTAAACCTAACGCAAATAGTAAGTGTTCAAGATAATAGCCAACAGCTTTACTTGTCCCTCTGGCAACAATAAAAATATTTCTCGATTTATGTAGTATTTTAGCGCAATCGCTAATTTGCTCTTCGTTAATTAATGTAAAACTTTTATTAATATTTTTTTCGAGTTGTTTTTTATAAGACGAAGATGTGATTTTTTCAGTTTTATTTTTTGTTAAAATATAATTATTAATCTGAAACTTAAGTTCTTTAAATCCACTAAACCCTAATTTTTGCGACAAATTAATAATAACTGTTTTAGAAACAAAGGTTTTAGCAACTAGTTCATTAATATTTAAGTAAGGGATATCTGTAATATTATCAGTCAGGTATTTTAAGACTTTTTTTTCGCTAATGGTTAAATTATCGTAATTTTTTAAGAAATCTAACATATCCCCTCTCCGATAAGCCTAGCTAGCTTTCAAATGACTCTATTGTATAAGAATAAAGTAATAAACAAGTAAACAGCACTCAAGAGTGGTGCTGTTTACCTGACAAGAAATCACTTAAACTTAAGTTGTTTCACAGCCTCATCAATATCAATTTCATCTTCCGAAAATGTTAATGATGTCCCATGTAACGTACTAATTTCTAATTTTTTCAATGAACGCATTTGACCAGGTTTATCTGATTTTGGTTTGATACTATTCATTAATGCGCCAATTGATAACACGGTATTTTCTTTATCGATACGCGTATCTGCAGGTACTTCTACTGAATAAACACGATAGGATTTAATTGATGTAATCTTAATCCGTTCTCCTGCGATATAAATATATTTACTTTCAGGTATGACTTTGACCGCAAAAGCAGATAACCCTTTATTATTTGTCGTCGGTTCGAAAGTGACTGCAGCATTTTTTTTAATCAAATCTGGGTTGGCAACCTTAACCACATGAAAATAACGGTTATCGCCATTCTCATCTTTGATAAATCCAAAACCTTTATCTTCGAACCATGTTGTGATCGTTCCATTCATTGCCATTACCGCCTAATTAATCTTTTATTGACTCAGTTTTTACAACGCGCAGTATAGAGCACAATGCGTGTGCAGACTACGGCTTTGCTTTTAGTCTGAGTGATAAATTTACGTGATGCAAGTGACAGCGTTCGCCTACCTACTAAAAATTGGTTATTATCAACAACCATTTTTTGCTGGAAAGGCTAATGACTGAAATCATCGACACCTTTATTGCTCCGCCCTGTCACGATGAGATAGAAATTATCTATCAGGATGAGCATCTGGTTCTTATTAATAAGCCAAGTGGCCTACTCAGCCTTTCTGGAAAAAACCCACAAAACTTAGACTCCGTCCATCACCGATTAGTACAAATATTCCCAGACTGTACTCTTGTTCACCGTCTCGATTTTGGCACATCTGGGTTAATGGTGGTTGCTCGCAATAAAGCCATCAATGCAGCTCTAAGCCAGCAATTTAGCCAACGCTCCATCATTAAAATATACCAAGCTCTACTTTGTGGCCACTTAGCTAATGATGAGGGTGTCATTGATGCGGCAATAGCAAAAGACCCTGCACAGTTTCCCCGCATGTCGCTTTGCGAGGTGAATGGCAAACCTGCCCGCTCCCACTATCAAGTAATAGAGCGTCTGTATCACCCTGTAGAAAATGGGATATCGTTACCTGTAACCCGTGTCCAATTAACCCCTGAGACAGGGCGCACCCACCAGTTACGCATCCACTGCCAAAAATTAGGCCACCCAATCTTAGGTTGCGATCTATATGGTGGGCGATTATTACAAGGGACTGAGCAGACTCCACGTTTACTTTTGCACGCTAGTGAATTGCATTTTGTTCACCCTGCGAGTCAGAAGAACGTTAAAATGTTTAGCGCCAGCCCGTTTTAACGCCAAAGCTACGACTTAAAATTTGACGAGTATTACCACATCAGGTCGTCAGGGATCTTAAAGTCCGCATACGGGTCATCTTCATCCTGTTCTTCTTGGCTGAGTGCATTGTTGAGTACGATACTATCCGCATCTCTTTGCGTTATTTTATCCGCTACGCTTGCTGGAATAATCACATACTCGTTAACATCACTGTTATCAATCGCTAAACGTGCAATCGCCAGACGCCCACTGATCAGTTGCGTTTGCGTTATTTTGTCTACAACAACTTGCTTGATAACGTTGTTATCTGTGAAATTAAAACTAATATCTCCCTTTGAAATATCAACTTTATTCATTTCAATAAGTTGTTTAACTTGCGCTTTAAACTCTTTGGATTGCACCATTTGTTTATGCTGCTCACTCAATTGTTTGTCACGCTCAAGCTGTGCTTTTTTATTTTCTTCTACGGCTTCCCTTGCTTCACGCGCCTGAACACGTGATTTTTTAGCCGTTCTTTGCACTTTTGCCATTTTCTTGCTGGTAACTAATCCTGCTTTTAGCATTTGCTCTTGTAAGGTGAGTTTCGCCATCTTCGCCTCTAAATCTATCGGATAATTATGTGATTATACCTGTAGCTACTGAGACCTGATAGGTTTTGAGCTTTATTGATAGAGAAATTATGTGATGTTATTTAAGAAAAGATGCTAACGATGATAATTCAAAATTTGGTGTGTTTAACTTATTTTGTCTAATCCAAAATATGTTTATAAAAAATCATCGATATATTGTGATTTTGTTATAAACACGATTTGCTCAGTAACCATAGAGAGCTGACGAGAAAAAAATGGAGGCTTTCATCCATATAAAAACCTCTCTATTTCAATAGCTACGGAGTGGACATAATAATGGTAGCTGCTGAACTAAACTGGCCTTCTATCAATTCATTTGGCGATAAATTAGGTTTTTTAACTAGCGTGAACATTAATGTATCTCTACCATGCCCATTTTCTATTTTTGAATCGAAATGCCCATTCATAGGGGAAACTCTTTGCCCTTGATGATAAACCTCAACACCTAATCCAGACATAATAGAACCTTGACTACCAATATCTCCTGTTCTAACAAGTAAAGCATCAGATGAGAAAGTCGAAGTTTCTCCGCTAATAATCATCTTTATTGGCGCCGTCAGGTTATTATCTTCACAACTATAAGTGATTTCTGCGTTACGTTGAAAACGGCTTGCACTTCCCACCGTTGAAATACCCGATGCATTTACTGTTTCAAAATCAACAATGATGATTTGGTTATCATTGATATCACACGTACCCGTTCCAACAACTACGTCATTACCTGCATAGAAATTCCATTTAAAATAAGCATGGTCAATATGCTGATTACTATTTACAAATGTCGCATATTTATGGAGATCTAATGTCATCAGCAAATCGCCTTTTCTTACCAAGACTGATGGCGTTGGTTTAACATTTACTTGCAAATATAATTTAATTTGTAAAGGTTCACTAGCTGTAGTTAAACGAAATACTTGAATTTCTTTACCACTAAATGGTGCTAAATAATAAGCGCCACGCACGACCACACCCGCTTTTAATTCTGGGTTATTCTTAAATGTTGGACCAAGGTCAGCACCAGTCACATTTAAATAATCAACATAAGCACTGGGGGCTTCATTACGGCAGGTCATAAAATCACTCACATCCGCAAATTCATTTATACGATTTGGTACAGCAAAAATATCATTATCGAGAGGAACATCATAAATACTTTGTGTTCCCCCGCCAACTTCCTGCCCTCCATTAGTTTTACACTGGAACGCAAAAATAGTTGGGGAAAATAATAAGGTTGCGAGAAGTAATATTAATATCTTCATTGTTACTGATACCTTAATCATAAATTAAACTAAAAATAGCGGTTGCAGTAAAATGGCCAAACGCAATACTTTTATTTTTTATTGCATCGGGTTCCCCTTGCACATTCGCATTAAAACTTAAAATATTTGTACCATTCTCTAAATTGTATGCAGGCGTCGTACTATTAATGGGAATTTTTTTACCGCTATATTCTAAGATTTCAATTCCGATGCCCGAAGCCATGCTGCCAGAATCTAATGCAAGAAGGCCTGGTAAATTGATATTTTCGTTTCCTGTAAACTTAACGGTCACCGTTCTAAAGATACTATTATCACAGTCATCTAAATGAATATTAAAATTTTCAATTGGCGTTTTTTGATTAATATAGAGGTACTTATTAACGATAGTACCAAAGTCCACAATAATATTTTCATCACCGGGCCTTACTGTACAAGCTTCAGCGACAAGCTGGCCTCGTATCTTAATTTCACCAATTTGACCATTTTTTGCATGACTCTGTAACGAAAAAAATAACAAACTTAATAGCATGGAGAGTATTATTTTTTTAAATTTATAAAAATTGAAATTTAAGTTATTCATATAAATACCTTCAATGCTATATCAGACAATCTATTAAGATTATTCATACGTTATTTGAAAAGAAATAACACTTCGATAAGCTCCAGCCTGTAATTTCTCTGCAATTCTTACGGGAGCTACATAATAAGTTAAAATATTTTGCCCCGTAGAAATAAGCTCAGGTTCACTATACTCACCAAAAGCAATTTCTTTTCCTTTAGGATTAGTTATCTGCAATCCAAGCCCATTCACACCTTCAACTCTCGCGATGTCCGGTCTAAAAGGCACAACAGGCGTGATAAACCTAATTTTCATGCCAGGCTGAGAAATACTCCATGTAGCATTACCTGATTTATTGTTTCTCAGAACTGTTGGAGTTTCGATACAATCCAATAACTCGATGTTGATCGGTATCTTGTGGCCTTGGGCGCCAATTGTTTTTAATGATGCAGTTTCAATATTTCCTAAATCAACGGATTGAAATGCAGAATTCATCGATAAATGGCAAGCACTCTCCGTTAATGAGCCATAAACGAAAATTTTGCCATTTGCACCTTCAACATCCCAATTTCCTGTCGTGTTATAAAAGGCATTATTTGATGCCGCATATATCACAACTGAATGAAATATGAGAGATAATCCAAAGAGTAAGGAAAAGCTTTTTTGATTAATCATCATTTTCCTCTCTATTTACTTTCAGGAACAACCTGACATGTATTTGCTTGACATTTAAATTGAAGTTTTGGCCGGCCACCATAGTCATTTATATAGGTCAATACCGGGTTTGCCCCCACAGTAGAACTTGGAACTCCTAATTTTTCTTCACTAAATGGTGCAACCATAACTGCCTTAAAATTCTGATTTACGGGTGAATTTTTTCGCTCAGCCGCACCAATAATCGTGATATAAAAGGGAGTTGGGTTTTTAATGATATATTGGTCACCTTGCTTAATAAGCTGTGTTTTTTCTTGCCAAGGGTTATTCAGCATTTCTGTTTCGCTTAGCATGATACTTTTAGGACGATAAAATAATTTAATTTTGCTCTGTAACGCTAATTGCAAAACATTCGGTTTATCACTTTTTGGCGGGATCTCCCTTAAATTAAAGTAATAAACACTTTCTCTATCCTGAGGTAACTGACTAATTTCAGGAAGCGCCTCAATACGGACTTGGCTTGATTTTTCGGGTTCAACTCTCTGCACCGGAGGTAATACAGCAAACGGTGAAGTAATTTTTACCCCTTGAATATTTTCAACCCACCCTTGGGCCAAATAAGGTAGCTGGTTATTTTTATTAGTAATAGTAATTGAAACGCTTTTTTGATCACCATTAAAAATAACTCGGGTTCTATCTAAAGCAATTGCCGAGAATGCGCTTCCGCTAACTAAACTGCTTAATAAAATAGTACTGATATATAAATTAGTTAATTTTTTCATAGCAATCACTCATTTACAGATTATTATCTGCTTCATTACGTTTATTTGATAATGGTTTACAAGGAATGAATAATCCTTGGTTAATTGTTTCTAAGTTTTCAGGAAAATTAATTTCACATTGTGCTTCCCCACCCCAATGAATAATCATGACTTCATTTGGGTTGATACCACTAACATAGGCATATCCATTATCAGTAACTATTCCCGTTTCTTTTCCTTTCAGATTCGTGATCTGGGCACCAAATGGCGGTGCAGAACCGTCAGACATACGCATTGAAAGCATCATCTTTTCACCAGACAGTACATTAAATTTGCGATAGCCAATCGCGCCTTCTGTTAATGTCGCTTGAACAATAGAATCCGTTACTTCGGCATTATTCGGTAATGCATTTAAATCGACTTTAACTTTACTGCGGTAGTAGCTATTTAAGTCAGGGACAATCACTTTACCAAATGCATTTGATGCAATAGGGATCCCTCGGTCTGATACGGGAATTTTAGCCACACCATCAGTGTCGATCAGCAAACGAGTTCCGCCAATATTTGAAACTCGATGAGCATCCGCACCATTTAAAGTCATGGTAAATCCGCCTTGTGCCCCTACCCCAAATGACGTGTAATTATTATGAATATAGCTGGCATTCGCAGTTAACTTAGTATTATCACCATAATGGGTAATATAGGTACTTGCGGTTCCACCTTTGTTGGTCGAGCCTGCACTGACTTGATAATTGGTTCTATCTGACAATTTGTCATAATAGGTTGCTCGATTAACGGTATCATCCCGTGTTGCTTGTAATGAATAGCCAATATTTGCACCATTTCCCCAAGGCATTGAAGCTGAAATATACAGGCCATCATCATTTGTTTCGTTATATTTATTGCGATAGGCCGATAACGAAATATTAATATTCTTCAGGCTTCCCCAATCTAAGGTTTTTGTCACCATTAAATTGTAGCGATTACTTTCTGGCTTATCCCAATAGGTTTGGTGCGAGTAGTTTAAATAAGCTGTAATTCTCGATTCCCTAAAGTTTTTATTTAAAGAAATCACATACATTTCTTTATTACTACCTTGACGCTCACCTGAGTCTTTAGCCGTTAAAAAATCGGTTACAGTCATAAAACTGCGTTCTGAGAATCGGTAACCTGCGAACTGTACTTGGCTATCATAGTCATCAAAACGTTTTGAATAGTTTATTCGATAAGAATTACCTGTGAGTTTTTTATCATTAGGAATATTTGCAATAGAATGCGTAATATCGAAAGATAAGGCACCAAATGCCAATAAGTCACGACCGACACCCACGTTGAATGCATTATAGTCTTGACTATTTAATGAGCCTGCAAGCAATGACCAACCATTAGTGACACCCCACGACATTTCACCACTCGCAAATGTATCTCCATTAACATGATGATCCATATCCGTTGGGCGACCCATCGCTAATTTATATCGAATACTACCTGGTCGAGTTAAATAAGGGATATTGGCTGTTTCAACCTGATATTCTTGAACTGAACCATCCTGCTCTTCGATTCGGACATCCAGTTTTCCCGTCGTCGCATCACTTAAATTTTGGATACGGAAAGGACCCGCAGCGACTTGTTCTTGATAAATAATCCGCCCTTGTTGGCTAACAATCACCGTCGCATTTGTCGTCGCAACACCCGTTATTTCAGGTGCATACCCACGTAAATTAGGTGGTAACATTAAGATATCAGAGCGTAAGCCAACACCTGTAAATCGAAAACTATCGAATAAATCAGTGTTAAAATAGTCCTCGCCCAAGGTCAATTTCGCTTTAATGCTGGTTAACGCTTTATAAGCGTATAGTCGGCTCCATTGAAAGTCATGCTCATTTTTACTATCCGAGCCAGTTTCTCGTTGAGCACGCCCCTGCCAATCTCCCCTAAAGCGCCATGCACCAAGGTTCACACCTGCGACACCATTTGCTGTCACATTATAGTTGCTATTATTATCATGAGGCTTATTCGCTCTTGCGTTTATATTGTAGTCTAAAATAACCCCTGAAATTCCTTCATCCCACAGAGAAGGCGGATCCCAGTTAGCTGTTCTATATTCAAGGTAGGCTTGAGGTATACTCAGATACAACGTTGAGTCAGATAAATCCCCCCGTGCTTGAAAGCCGGGCAAACTGCGTAAATCAAGACACTCATTATTATGCCACCACGTAATTTGCTTCAACGAACTGGCTGTTAGTCCTAGCTGCTGGACTTGTTCTGGTGTGATACAAACGAGGCTATCTTCAGGGTCGTTTTCTGGCGCATAGAATGAAAACCGTTGCTCGGGTAAAGTTTCTTTATTTACTTGTACTTTGAGGGGATAAATACCAGGCATAATATAGCCTGCACGTGAGAATTGCTTAATATCAATGTTTTTTTTGTCTTCTAAATCAAATAATGCCGTATTAAATTGTATGGTATCGGCAGCATATAACTGAGCGGATAATGACCCAAATGTAATCATTATCGTTGTCGTTATTATATTTATTTTGTGTTGTTTAAAAAACATAAAAAACATCCCTAAAACACCAATATAATTTCTTAGAATTAATAATAATCGACCTTGAACCTTAATAAGGTTTGGTAATTACCCGCTTTAACAGGATGATAATTGGTGACTAATTGCATTTGATATTTAAGGATCATTGTCCCTGGCGTAATTCCTAATGCAGGAAATGGCTTTCCTGGTGTAATGGAATATCCCGATATATCATGCAATGCCAATTGCACTCCTTTTGCTTCACCCGAGAGTGTGAAAAAATCACCTTCTGATGGACCATCAAAAGTGACTTCGAGTGAATTCCATTCGTTATTATCTTTCGAATATTTTTCCCAACGGCAATCAATGAGCTTAATATTGAATTCTTTTATGGGGCCTTTCCCAACTTCACGAATATAGCTTGTTGGAAGTACCCCCATATTAATGGTCTGATCCCTAGACCCAATATCTATTGCGCAGGCAGTATCGACTATTTCACCATTCATCGTGACTTTACCCCATCCATGAGATGATGCAGCCATTTGTGGCGAAAGAAATAATGTTAGAAGAAATAGGGAAGATACTTTGCTTCGCAAATAGATAAATCCTTTCACTTTAACCTCTGACTTAATTTGGTGATTAATAGAGGAACACAAAGGTATTCCTCTTAAACTAATCAATTAGTTATAAGTTAAGGTAAAGTTAGTTACGCCTTCGAATTTACCTAATGGAATTTTATCAACCGCAACGTTTGCACCTTGTACATAAGCGCTATAACGTAATGTATTATCACCCGCTTGTAATTGATGTTCTTGAGCTGTTGCAACTCCCATATCTAACGCTGCGCCATTAGTATCCGTTAATTGAATACCCACGTTGCCAGCAATAGTTGGGTCTGTTGCATCTAAGCCTGTTACACCGAGTAATTTAGAATTGAAAGCAGCGCTAGAACCAGAGAATGTGATACTCACTTTATCGTTGTACACTTTATCATTTGTATCTTTCGGGAATACACAGTCTTCCAATTCAATATTGAATTGCTTCGCGCTAGAAGTACCGCCATTCGCTAAAACAGAGTTAGCGATTTGGCCTAACCATACTGTTTGGTCAATAGAATCTGAACTAATTGAGCAAGGTGCATCGATGATTTCACCTTTAAATGTGACTTTACCATGCCCTTGATCAGCGAGTGCTGGAGATGCAATAGCGGCAGAAACTAGTGCGGCTAAAAATACTTTTTTCATTTGAACCTCATTTATATATAACAACGTGATGATTACCCAACATGATGTAGGGCATAGTTAGAATTTATTATTTTTAAAATAACTATTTGCTGTATAAAGAATTTAAAATAATTTCTGTTTGTCGATTAAAAATATAATGGTAGTTATCCTTTTCATCGGATAAACATTCACTATTATGAATAAATGAATTAGCACTAGGATTTTTTTCATTTATTTTCAATGATACACTTTCAAAAAATGCACTCGGGCTAATTTCTAGATAAAATAAAATTGAAAATAGCATTCCACAGTTAATGCTACATATTCCTCTTTCATAACGAGATATTTGTTGTTGTGATATCTTTAATTTTTTAGCTAGATCACTACCACTAAGCCCTTTCTCTTTTCTAAGATGCGATAATTCCATGCCAATTTGTTCAGTTAGTATTTTCTGAAAGCTATCTATACTGGTCTTTAATTTATTACTTTTCATATCTCACCAATTAAAGCCTTGTGTAATGAGGCAAAACAATCAGAACCACTCATAAAGTGAACAATTTATTTTTTGAAATGCAAAAAAACGCAACAAAATAAATCAAAATGTTGCGTTAAATGAGTTTTAGGTAAATTGTTTTACATATAAGAATCGTCAGAATTAAAATCTTTAATTTATACCTTAAACTAGAAAAATCAGATGATTTGACTGGTGAGTTTTATTGCAAAAAAAATCATGAAAGATAACTTTTTGTTGTTAATGACAAATTTTTACATTAATTGATAATTACCTCTAAAATGCATTGCTGCAACAGAGTTTTATGCTATTTGATTTTAGTTAGTCTGATAATTATACTTATTAGGTAATTTGAACATTTTGATTTATTATGTTGCGTTACGAATTGATTTTTATAGATATTTTATTTTATCCGATTGATTGTTATTGATAATTAATTAATTTTTTTATTGTATATTAAATTAATGTGTTTTAAATCATCAATAAGATGTTTTTAACTCACAAAAACCAAAAATATGAACTTATCATCTAAATGATTTCACTTATATGGTGACCTTTCACAGAATAACTTTATTTGATAGTCAAAAATAGACCATTACTGTAAAAAAAATGATTGAAATATGATAATAATTAGTTAACTGAGAAAGCGAACCATCCATACTCGTAATTAGAGTAATTAAATTATGATGATTCAAAAAAAAAGAATAAATAAAATTATAAACCAATCTTATTTTTAAAGGCTGGAAAATAAATTACTTGAGTATGTTGTTTATGGCTTTAAAAATAATTACTACCCTTAATATGCATAAGAATACCTCAGTTTTATAAAATCAATTACCTAAATAACTGAGGTATTCTTGGTGTTTAGTTCATATTATTATGTTTAGTGCTAGCTTTATATTGACACAACTCATTAAATTACTTATTGATTCGACCAAATACCACTAAATCTTTTTTCATTACTAGCAGTATAAATTACAGTATGGGCGATATTTCGATGCCCTAAATAGTCTTGGATTAATCGAGTGTCCCTACCCAAATCAGCTAAAGCATAACCGCATGCATGCCTTAGCATATGAGGATGAAGCTTTACAGGAAGCCCTGCTATTTTGCCATACTGCTCAAATAAGCGATAAATTTGATAACGAGAAATTTGGCTTCCCTTTTGTGAAATAAATAAACAATCTGACCCTGCTGTTTTCCAAGAATCTCTTTCAACTAACCATTTTTCAATCGCATTAAACTCTTCGGGAATTATAGGCTGTACGGTAGACAGCCCTCCTTTTAGTCTCCTAATAAATATCACTTTCTGCACCAAATCAATATCAGACATTGTGATATGAGTGAGCTCACTAACTCTTAATCCATGCAAAAAGCTCATTAATAACAAGCAATAGTCTCGATTAGGATAGCGACCTTGCTTTGTAGCATCCAATAAAGAATTAACTTCTGTACGTGTAATAAATTTACGTTTAGTCATTATGATCTCATCTATACCTCATTATATTTCGCTATATACCAACGATAAATCAACTAAAAATAATAATTTTTCAGAAAATTAAATATAATATGTCAGAAAGGTCAGTGATGATACCGAAATGCAACAACTTAATCATGATGTTACTAGGATACAAAAGACGAAATATGATGAATAGTTGAATGGAAATTGATTTATAAGGTAGTTATGTTGTTTTCATTCCATGAATGATGGACAATAAAGGTAGCCTCACATGGGTATTAGCCTGTATCCCTTTTCCCCCCTTATCTAGAATAGTGTATACTTGCCAACAAGAAATTTATTCACGGTTAATTAATATAATGAAAGAAATCGAAAAAGCACAAATTAAGCTTCTTAGCGACCGTTTAGATCTTATTCGTCGCCAGATGGCAAGTATGCAACTGACGAGTGAAGTAGAAAAACACGCAGAACTAGAGAAAGAAAAAGCGACACTGGAAATTGAAATCGCTCGTCTGAAGGCGGTGCGTAACAAAAAACTAAGCAAAGAAGCGCAAAAACTAGTAGATATGCCGTTCAAGCGTCCCATCACTAAGAAAGAACAAGCCGACCTTGGCAAGCTGAAAAAATCCGTGCGGGGCTTGACCATTGTCCATCCAATGACGGCATTAGGCCGCGAAATGGAGCTGGATGTTATGACCGGTTTTTCTAAGGCTGATTTCTAGTTAGAAAGTCAACCCAACTAAAATCTGTAATGCCCAACGAATACGGTGAGGTTCTTAATACACTTTTTATAGTTATGAACCGCTAGTAAGTAATTCAGCCGCTCATCATCCATCACAAACCCTTTGATCAGATACCGTTCTAGCGTTTGCGTTGCCTACTGGCGAAATTGAGTGCCACCAACAGATGGAACGCAGTAACTGACAGCAAGCACATTATTTTACTAAAAAATAATGTGCTACTATATTTATAAATTCTGTTGAAAGAAAACAGTGAGTTTATCGAAAGGGATCTTGCTTAGATTATCATATAAATCAACATGATCAGCATTTGGAATAATCAAGAGTTCTTTAGGATCTGAAGCTACTTTGTACACATCTTCAGAATAATAACGAGAATGTGCATTTTCCCCTGCAATCAGCAAAATTGGTCTTGGTGATATCATTTCAATATTGGTATGCATAGGAAAATTAAAAAAAGATATAGGCGTTGTTGCTGTCCACGCGGTTGTTGAATTAATTGAACGAGGATGAAAACCTCGAGGAGTACGGTAATAATCAAAAAATGCGGCTAATACAGGCGGTGCATTCTCTGGCAGAGTCTCCGGTAAAACACGTTGTCCCTCGATAATATTGCCATCTTCATCGAATGGCACCTCATGGTAACCTAAAGCATAGTGTCCGTTTTTTGCATCTTTCCAGCGCTGCTGGCTAAGATAATCAATCACTTTATGTCGTTCTTCAATGGTGTAACTATCTTGGTATCCGCGGCTAATACTGCGAGACATATCGTACATTGATGCTGTTGCTACGGCTTTAATACGTGAATCGCTACTCGCTGCAGTTAAAGCCATACCACTTAATCCGCAGATAGCTAACGCACCAATACGCTCGCGATCCACATTTGGCTGTAGCCCTAAAAAATCGACAGCAGCACTAAAGTCTTCCGTATTGATATCCGCAGAAGCAACATTTCGAGGCTCACCCTCACTTTCTCCAGTAAAAGAGGGATCAAATGCTAGAGTAATAAAACCACGCTCTGCTAATGTTTGCGCATACAACCCCGAAGACTGCTCTTTTACTGCGCCAAATGGGCCACTCAATACAATCGCAGCAAATAACCCACTAGTATGTTTAGGTTGATATAAATCTCCGACTAAGGCTAAACCATAGCGATTTTTGAATGTGACTTTTCTATGTTCAACCTTATCACTTTTTACAAAGGTTTTATCCCATAGCTCACTGAAATTTGTATTTGGTTGCGCTAATACTGGTGATGTCATTATTGATGCCATACTCGCAACAGCAATACTTGCCCCCGTTAATTTCAATAAATCTCTACGTTCATGATTCATAATATGCATCCTCTTTTAGTTATTTCTTTGGATAAGCTCTATCACAGCTTGTTTTGGTGATGTAAATTGTAGATATTCCAGCCCATCGGTTATTTTTCCTAATTTAAATAACCCTGAGGAGTAACTAAATGGTTGATAAAAAATAGCAATATTTCCCCAAGGGGCATAATAAGTAATATCCCCAATCTCTGGCACGATCCCACTAGATGAATTGCGAGTTAGTAGTTTTCGGGGAAGATAAGTGATTTTTTCTGTGGATGAATAATCTGCTAACTCAACAGTGAGCGGTAATAAACTGATAAAATCACGCGTCATTTCTGAATCTTTTAATTCTGCCTTGATTATTTGCGTATCAAGACGAATTTCGATTAAATACACTTTAGGTTCTATTGGTAAACTACGTGCCAATAATGGCTGGCTGATGCAGGCAAATACCAACAGAAAATAAAAATTTAATGGGGTAAGCCTATTTTTAAATAATAGATTCAACATATTATTTTTCCTTTTCAGCCTTTGCTGTGCATTGAACAAGTATTGCTGCGACTACAAGAAATAACGCACTGACTGCAAAGGTACTTTCATAGCCCATCAAATCAAATATTATGCCTCCCACCGAAGCGCCGCAGGCAATGGAAAGTTGGATCACAGCAACCATCAATCCCCCTCCTGCTTCTGCACTATTTGAAAATATTCGAGGTATCCAACTCCACCAACCAACAGGCGCCGCAGTCGCGATAAAACCCCAAATACTCAATAATACGATGGAAGTAAGACTGGAATAGCCAAAGAAAATAAGTGATACCGCAATACTGGCCATCAATAGTGGAATGGCGATTAATGTTTGATAGAACCCTATTTTTAATACACGATTAATCAGTAGAGTTCCGATAAATCCCGTAATACCAATAAGTAACAAACTAAATGTCACCATCGAAATATCGACTTTTACGACGGTCTCAAGAAAAGGGCGTACATAGGTAAATAAGGTAAATTGCCCCATAAAAAATAACCCGATAGCAAGCATACCCAGTGTGATAACGCGGTATTTAAAGAAGCTAAAAATACTGAAAATCTGAGGCGTATTTTGATGAATGTTCGGATCAGTTGGCATTGAGGGTAAACTCACCCACAACCACAAAATAGTTGCAATCGCGATAGGCACCAAGCCTAAAAATGCCCCTCTCCATCCAATAGTTGAGCCCAGATAAGCTCCTAAAGGTGCAGCAATAACCGTTGCTAGCGCATTGCCGCTATTGAAAATAGCCAGTGCCTTAGGAACTTGATCTATCGGCACAAGGCGCATTGCTATCGCAGCAGACATAGACCAAAAACCACCAACAACAACACCGATTAGCGCACGGCCAACCATATAAATATAATAATTAGAGGCCAAGGCAATCATTACACCTGACACTCCCATTAAGACAGTAAGCCCTAGTAATAAGGTTTTACGATTTAAATTATGAGTAAGTGCAGAAATAAATAAGCTCGTTATGACAGCAAATATTCCTGAGATAGTAATACCTTGTCCCGCCATTCCTTCTGTCACCTGAAAATCAAGCGCTAACGGTGTTAACAAGCTCACAGGCATAAATTCTGAGGCTATCAATACAAAAACACATAGCGTCATGGCAAAAACTGCACTCCAGTTCGCTCTTTCAGGAAAATTTCGCTCTTGAAAAATGGCATTATCCATCGGTTATATTCGCCTATGTACCTACGATATTTAATGGACATCATCATGGCATACAGGTAATAATTTAATTAGTGGGTATAATCTTTATGAACTTGTGAGAAAAATTCATTAATGATGAAAGGTAAAATGAATGACTTGCACGCTTTTCTTATCGTTGCTCAAGAGCAAAGTTTTACAAAAGCGGCCGCAAGACTCGGTGTGACGCCTTCGGCATTAAGCCATACAATACGACTTTTGGAAGAACGCTTAGGGATTCGACTTCTCGCAAGAACAACCCGAAATGTTTCAGTAACAGAGGCTGGCGCACAGCTAATGAATGCCATCCGACCATTATTTGAACAGATTGATATTGAACTTAATGCATTAAGTGAGTTAAGAGACAGCCCTAGAGGGACTATTCGCTTAAGTTGTACCGATGACCAAATAGAAATTTATATTCGACCAATATTGAATAACTTTTTACAAAAATACCCTGATATCACAATAGAAATATATGTGGATTATGGTTTTACAAATATTGTTGAAGAGCGTTTCGATGCTGGAATTCGAATTGGCGATGATATCAATAAAGACATGATAGCAGTTCGCATAGGACCAGATTGGCGCTTAATTGCTGTCGCTTCACCAGAATATTTTAAGCGATACCCTAAGCCTTTATTTCCTAAAGACTTATCTGATCATCAATGTATCAATATTCGCCATCGTGCAGCAGGGGCTATTTATGCGTGGGAATTTAAACAAGATGGTCATATAACAAGTATAAAGGTGGATGGGCAACTCGTTTTCAATAGTACATTGCACCAGTTAAATGCAGCGCTGGACGGAATGGGAATAGCCTATATTCCAGAACATTTAGCCGAGCCTTATATTGCCAAGGGGAAGTTACAGGCTGTATTAATCGATTATAGCCCTTACTTTGAAGGTTTTCACCTGTATTACCCAAACCGTCGACAGTCCTCACCCGCTTTTATGGCTTTTGTAGAAGCGATACGGTATCGAACAAAGTAGTCGCATTTGCTGAGTTGGATAAATAGCAGTGCCCCCATTAATGCCCCCAGATTGGTTTTTTAGTGGTAGGCTTTTTTGCTAATCCCACCAGCACATTGCAAAACTTCACGGCCGTTGAAACTTAAAAACTGATCCAGCTTGGTATCCCAATCCTGTAAGAAAACTTGCTTACGACGCAGTGCTTGGTCTTCTGCAAAATCTAACCACATATTGACGATACGGTTTAATTCTTTCAGTTCATTTTCTCGAAGATAGTTCTTCGCGATCGTAACATCGGTTTTATACACCTCATCAAATTTATAGCTGGTTAAGCCCATATCCAGCTGACTGGCTTTGAGCTTCACTGTGGGGGCATCCAAAAAATAGGGAAAAATTATGCCCCCAATTTTGCCCCCAAATTTTTTTGGTTGGTTTTACTGTGCAAAATAGGAGGCAAACACTGGTGGAAAATAGCAATGAAATAATTAACCTTATAACTATCAAAAGTTTATTTACTAGCTAATTGCTGTAATAAATGTTCTGCAACCTCAATAAAACTTTTAGATGCCTCTTCATATGAATGTGGCTCTTGAGAATAGACCAGTGGGCTTAATTTTGTTTTATATAATTGGCTTAGCAACTGCCCTTTATCATCCTCACTGTCTTTGATCACTTTTAAGCATTTACTTAATACTCTGTGAGGGCTATCTACAAACGCTTTAAATTGCCAAGCGTATTCTTCTAAGTCAGTATTAACTGTATATTCAAACATGCCTGCTGCTGTATGGATAGCGTTTGGATGGATAGTATGAATACGCCAAACATCATAAATATGCCTTACTAACGCCTCATCGAATTCAGATTGTTTGACACCCTCACAATACATTGCAAATCGTCTTAAAAGTGATAACACTTTTTCAGCAAGCGTTTCTGCAATATTAATACACTCGATATCAAAATCAGGGTAATTATTGCCTTTTATTAATTGCTGATAGAGATAATTAATCTTTAATTTTTTAGTCTCTAAATTAATGGGGCGATTTATCAGTTCAACCTTAATGCAGCTACGCAAAGGGTTAGCTCCCCCGCTACTGAAGTGCCCTTTATAGCTTAAATCAACATTATAATGGCGATGTTTATCATTAATTTCTGGATTTCCACCTGCTTTATCTGTGAGGTAGAAGCCAAGAACCTCAAGGTTTTTAGTAAGTTGATGATGGATATCTTTTAGCCGTGCTTTATCTGAAGGGAATTCTCTTTTTAATTTATAATTAGAAGGGACACCTTGAAGAATAACTTTTATATCAATATCTTCTGACATTCGGTTAATTAAATTATAAGCCTTCGATAAGCAAGTACCACCAGCAAAAACAAACCTAACAGGTAATTTTATATTGATAGGGTCATTTGGCACTTTTTTGCTTCTAGGATCATGCCCTTTCAACTGAGCTTCATGCACAATATGCAAGCTTGCCAAAACACGCAGAGCATCTGTTACATGGACATCTTTTTCTGCAACAAATGCAGGTAGCCCATTCAATAACCCTGCAGCCTCTGCATCTTGAATATCAGCAATTTGGTCTTCCGTAATTTTTTTCATATTGAACATTTCTACCTGAAACAGTGATGTTTCGAGATATTTTCCTTCCTGGAGTTCGAATTTGTAGCTGCATTGGGATTTGAGTCGTTTTACCTGCGTTATAATCCTTTAAAGCCTGTCCTTGAGTTACTTGAATATTAAGCTTTTGAAAGGTTTCTTCCACAACTGACTCAAATGGTGCTGCTACCGTCCTTTTACCTGCAAATCGATTAAAACGAGTTTTCGCATAAACACCTAAACTCACTCGAATGATAATACCCTCTTCAACAAGCGCCGCTAGCACTTTGCCAATTTGTGATTTACTGCCTAGATGCTCTAATTCTGAACGTAAAATCACAGTACCTTTTCTGTTGGCAATGGAGCGCAACAGCTTCTGTTTTAAAAACATAGTCGACTCCTTTTAAAAATAGGTAAATATATTCTTATATTATCAAATTTTCCATTAAAAACAACACATTATTTTTATATAATAAGATAATAAATGAGCCTTAATATCCATGTATTTATCAGTTAGCTAGCCAGCGTCTTATCTGATTTTATTCAGCAAAAATACAACTGCTTAAGGCACCTTTCGATGCCTTAAAGTATATTTTCAGTTAACAATCTCTGTGGTTAGTGTGCTGTTTTCTTGTGAATAAGTTTGATGTAATAGGTCCAGCTGCTGCCATAACACAAAATTGAGAAGTTCTCTCACTTCTTGTGATTCAAGAGTAACAATGGCATAAATCAACGCTCGGCACTGGTCGATGATTTCTTCTAGAGTAAGAGGGGAATTATCGTACATTTCGCACCTCCTGATTAGATAGAAGTGCAGTGGTAGAACCTTTGAATGGGCTAAAAATTGTTATTGGTAAGGAGCAATTAGTCGTCGAGTCCATGATGACAACCTCTCTGTTGATGATTTAAGGGTCACCACCAAGAGACGCTAACCTAAAAGGGTGGTGAACTGAACGAGGTTAGCGTAACCGGTCAACAGAGAATCCGGTGCATCTTTCGATGCCCTCGTCCAGCCCACCATTGCTTTTCACAGGGTATAGCTGTACTCGCACATAATAACCGTTTTACGGTTGTGCCTCTATTGAATTTCGGGACGCTAATCCACGACAACGGATTTTGCCGCCGCAGAATTACTATATCTGGAGGGGGACTACTGTTCAATTGAACAGTAGTATATTCGGACAAACTTTGGCTATTGAAATATAAGATAAAACTATATTGTTTCACAGAGCTCCTCAAACCCTTTATTTACATAATATAATCCTGATTTATCATGTAACTCTTTAAATATATTGCATGCATTCCTATGGCAATTAATTGCACTTTCTTTATCCCTACTAATAATAATAGTTTCTTTACTTTGGTTATTGGAGTCTAAAAAAGATTTTAACAAGAATTGGATAATAAAATCCTCAGATGGAAAAGAGTAACCAATAAAAATAAGAATATCTGCAGATCTCAATTGATTTGAAGATTTAACAAAGGCATTTTTAAAATATTTATCACTATAATCTTGTTCATTAGATGGCAATATTATATTTGGTGCTTTTTTTCATTTTTAATAGATTCATAATCTATTTTAAAAATATCTCCATCTGCAATGACCTCAAAGCCACCATTTAATTTGTATAAACCAATACCGCCAGCCTTAGGGCATTGTAATACATCATCAATCATAACAGGCATACCGCGTAAAATAGACCTTTTAGGTGATATTTTATTCAAAACTTTGTCTATGACAATATCATAATTAGTTGTTATTACATCCAAACCATTAAAAGAGCTTATTTCATTGAAAAAACTTACGATACCAGTCTTATTTTTATTTAATCTTCCCGTACCATTTAGCTTTAGTTCATTAGGTTTAACGATTCTTTTAAATTTATTTTTGATATAACTTTTTATCTCATTTTCCAAGAGAGAAACAGTATGTTTATCTAAATGTGATGGAAGTAAGCTTGGATACCTTTTATAAACATCAATCATGTATTTAAAACTTTTAAATACCTTTGCTTTATCCTCATCTTTTGCACTATTTTCTGCCCACTTTAAATTCAAACTATCAAACAAAGAAAAAAAATTATATTCGTCTTTATTTTCTTCCGCTTCTTCATCTGAAATAGAAAACAATTGGTTACTTAATGGATAGTCGTTATCCCAAGCTTTAGAAAAGCCAGCCCCTAAAAATACACAAACCCTTTTTTCCTGACATTTTAACCTGATATCCTCAAAAGAAGATAATTCAAGATTTACTGTAGTACTAGGCGTGCCATCAAAATCAAAATCTTCTGACATAACTTAACCCTTTAAATTATCGTCTAAAAATGTAGGTAGTGATCCAAACTCACCTCTGAAATATTTAGCTGAAATCTTTGCATCTTTTCTGACTGAAAATTTAGAGGCATTTATAATTTCAGATGATTTATCTTCATTTTTATAGATAATATTTAGCTCATCTCTACGGATACAGTCATCTAAAAGCGAAAGATTATGGGTTGAAAAAACAAATTGAACATTATCAAGTTGGCAAACATCATGGATAACTTTTTTTAATATACTATTTGCTAATAAATGATGAATGGATGAATCTATTTCATCGATATATAGTGTAAACTTATTGCTATGACTCCACAATAAAACAGCCATGAAACCCAATATATTTAGGGTGCCACGAGAAAAAAAACTACTTCTTCGGTCAAGACCAACAGAAACAAATTTAGAGCTGTCATGATGATTATTTATTCTGTATACAAAACGACATTTACCTTCATCGCCTTGCGGCTGAAAACTGACAGAGTCAATATAAATAGGGCAAAGTTTTATATACTTATTATATTCATTTAAAAATTGATTAAACCTACTTTCACTTCCATTTTCTAGCTCATCTTGCAATCGTTCTTCAATAAAATTAATTGCCTGATTTGAATAATCATTAGGAATATATGGTAGTTGACGAATTGCCCATAAACTAATTGCTATCAATTCAAAAACTTCTAACGACTTACTAAATGTGATAATAGCCCCACTATCTTTTAGTATTGGATTAATAAGACCTTCTTGCTTTTTATACTCTTGCTTAACAAACTCAACATTATTTAATTCTCGTTTAAATACACAAGATTCTTTAGCCCCTTTTCTTACAGGCCTAGAATATAAGTATTCTGAAGTTACTTTGGAATTTAATACTGAAATTCCATATCTTAAAAATAAAGTTTTCTCTTCATTAATGATAATTACTTCATAAGATGTAGGCTTTTCTCGTGACTCTTGACTAAAAATGTATGGCTGATGTAATTCATTCAGTTTATCCTGACGAATTGCATTAGCAAAACTAGTAATAGCTGTTAATAATTGGCTTTTACCTGTTCCATTTCCACCAATGATTGCAGCAACTTTATTAATTCTTAAGCCATTATCAAGTTCCACAACATGCTCTGGATACTCATCACCTTGAGATGAAACAAAACTAAGGCTTTGCTTATCCCTAAAACTTTTATAGTTTTCTATCGTAAACTGTATAAGCATATGAAACCTCTATTTTTGTGAAAAAAATGCAAAAATCGCATAGTTAGATGCTAAACCAGCTTCTAACTAGATTCAAGTGATTACAGCTTGTTCAAGCGAAAATTGATATATTTAAGAGTGTTTATTTATATTAGATTTAGACATACTTTAACGATTAAGATTAAAACCAGTTGCTTTGTTATTATATAAGTCCATCATATTCTATTGTTTACCACCTCTTAACGCCTCACTCTCCCCACACTATTCATCCTCTCCACCACCTCAGCAAAACACACTCACAACCCCCACCAGCACTGACATTCGCAGCTCTGAATATTTGCCCCACAACTCTTCATCAACTATTCAAGTGTTCAGTCTTAGCCACCAGCCCTAGTGAATGAACCACCATGAATACTTACTGAACAGTTAAAGGAAAACTATTCAGTAAATATTTTCATTAAATTTCAAACAATTAAATTAATTCTGAACACAATGAACAGAGAAAATCTAGATAACCGTTACTTAGGTAATGGAGAATGAGATAATGCCAACGCAGGCAACCAATCATTGGCCGTCTCTCATAAATCCATGTTGTAACGAAATCCTTTATCTGTCTTCGCCTTTTTATATTCCGCGCCAAATTCTTTCATCACTTTGGGAAAATCTTTACCAAACCTTGTGAGAGAAAGTGAATATTGATGACCGTAAGCTTCCATATATGCTAAATAAGCATGATAAAGATAAACGCGAGGGGCTCGAGGGGAAATGGCTAAAGTCCCCATATACATGCCTACAGCTTCCCCCAGCTCAACAATATGCGCACAAAAACCATAAAGTGGGTCAGCCTCCCGCTTCACGCCCATTGCTTCGACCGAATCACGCTGATCAATCAATAGCTGTTTTGCTTGTTCCTGGTCATGAAACTCCGCTAATAAGGCGCGAATAATTACAGGTAACTCGTTAGCAATTTTCTCTCCAATAAGCGGAGCTTTTTCTGATTCTTTTACTGGATGGTTAAATGCAAAAATTACACGTCGTCGTGCTATACCACCTTGGCGTTCACTAAAATTCATCGGCTCATTATTTGTTGCCAGTACAACAGCCGTCAGCACTGTACTAAATTGCTTCTCATATTTACCATCAATTTCGACAAGGTCACCACCTGTAATTGCTTTGATGCCAGCGCCTTCCCCCACATATTTAACCTGATCGGGCAGTGTAATTAAGCTCTTACCGACAAACTGTGCTCGTCCTCTAGCTTGATCCAGCGTAGCCATATTTCCTGATGCTGTATTTTGCTGGCCAGCTAATAAAGTTGCTATATGCGTAAAAATTGATTTTCCGCTACCACCTTCCCCAGTGACTTCGATAAATAGCTGCCAATCAAAACGATTAGACAAAATCATAAATAATGCTGCTTTGATACGAGATGCTTTTAACTCATCATGGTTTGCTACATGGTTTAACCAGCGAGTAAAATGAGGAGCATGCGGTGTAAGGTTTTCATTGGAGTTTGGGTTAGTAAAATAAATACCATTATGGTTTTGAAGCCAATCAGCTGCTTGATGAGCTCTAAATACTTTTAAACTTAAATCATAAACTCCATTCTTAAAACCAATCAAGTATCTAGGCTGCTCAGACATCATTGGTATTTGCAATTTCATCGCTTCAATCGCATTTCTGATCCCTGATGGCGAGTATGGCGTTTCATTTTGATTGAAAATCATCACCAGCTCCCGTCTTAACATATTATCTGGTAGTTTTTGCCAGCACTCACCATCATAGTGATACACCATCTCACTCTCTGGCTGAATTGCTATTTCTCCATAATGTTCCGCAAGTAATTGTCCCCTCTGGCTGGCAGCCATTTGGGATAATGCAGGGTGCAATGCTTTAGATTTGGAGACGTTAGCTTGTTCTTGTGGTTGATAAAGGCCTTGATAAAAATTGTTTTGTACCTGGTCAATACTCACTTGTTGGCGGTAATCATCCCAATCGGCTTTATAGACAGTAGGTGCTAACGTAACCCACCCATTTACCGCTCTCGCCGCTTTTTCTGCAGCAAGTAATCCAGTATTAGCTTTACCCGTTGAGCTTACATCGTTATCTGCAGCAATAATGATTTTTGCTGCAGGCCACTGCGCTCGAAATCCACTAGCAACTGATAACAAATTACCTGCATCAATCGCTGCGATAACCACAACATCGCCTAAAAATAATGACAAACTTTTTGCTGTTGCATACCCTTCAGTTAACACAACAGTGTCCGCTTTATCAGGTAGAACCGCTAAAGAAATAAAAGACCCTTTTTTCTTGGTACCTGACAATAATTTTTTTGTACCATCCGGTTGGATGATCTGAGCTCCAGTGATCATACCAATTGTATTTCGTAGTGTTAGTAATACAGACCCATCCGGCAGAACCGGCAGTTTATGACCGAGTAGCCCTTTATCAATAAGGTAACGTGATTCCGCTTGGATTGTCTTTGTAATCAATCGAGAGAGATTTGTTTCTACCGGTGTGCTTGATATGCCTAAAATCTTAGCGACTAGTTCCGCTGATTCCCTTAACGAGCAATGCCGAACATTTTTAACAAGGTCTAACCCATCGCCAGATTGAGGCTCGCATTGATTACAGAACCACGTTCCAGCGCCTTTAAGGTCATCAAAGCGAAATCTATCTTTTCCACCACAAGCAGGACAAGGTGAATGCCGTTTACTGTGATGAATCCCTAATGTATCTAATATAAAACCCCATTTCCCACGAGCTTGAGCTGCAACATCCCCAATAAAATGACTCATAAACATTCCTTTTGCGCTCAAAATTGGCCAATAAATTCCATTTTCTCTTTTAACTGCATACCAAATAATTAAATGCAGATAATCTGAATTTGCCAGTCGGCTATTGATACAAGTAAAAATACTTATACACTCAGAATATCCACCTGTTCTCTACTCCTCGGTGGCCAAACGTCCCCGATACCATCAAAATTATCGGGGCGTTCTTATAAAGCTTCTATTAATGGAGGAAAATAACGCTCCTGTTATTTTTTAGCCTATGACATATAGCATTGAATATTACGATAATGATGTAATTTCCTTTCTTCTTGCTCAGCCAGCTCACTTGCAAGCTAACTTTATCCATATAACGAATCGTATGATGCGTTACGGAATCACGATGGCAGACACATCCCATAGGCATTATGACGAAGTTTTCGAACTTCATTTCTTTGAACCTAAAGGCTTGAATAGAGTCATCTTTATGGCTCAAATAGATAAAAAAATCATAATGTTGCATATCGTAGTACAAAAAACGCTTTTTATGCCTTGGAAAGAAAAAGGAAAAGCAGCCCAGCGAATGAAGGAGCTTAAATTTGGATAATGAACATAAACTGACAGACCTTACACATGAGCAACTTATTGAGCTCATGCTACAAAACCCTTCAGTACAAGAAGAATATGAACGGTTAACCCCCCTCCATCGGTCATTTTATAGGGGGTTACCATTGGCCTTAAGGCCGCTACCTGACTGGCTTTGAGCTTCATTGTGGGGGCATCCAAAAAATAGGGAAAAATTATGCCCCCAATTTTGCCCCCAAACAGGGGTATAAACCAGTAAACAAGGGGAGAATCAGACAGACTTCGAAGTGATTAATCTTGTTGATTTAAAAGGAAAATATAGACTTTGAGAGAAATTCAGAAACTGCGTTTGGCGGAGATCACAGGAATCGCATATAGATATAAAAAACATGATTTAAAAGGAAATTATTAATATGGATAAATAACTAACCCCCAAATGCACCCCCAAGACAAAAATCATACCTAAATTCATAATCTGATTAAGAGGCTAATGAGTGGGTTATTAACGAGATAATTATACCCCCTAATGACCCTTCTGTTAAATAGTTTGCCGTCCATCAAAATGCTCATACATCTTTTCAGTCATCACCCACAGCGCCTTATTCAATTTAATATCCCCATCAATACCATTCACTGAACGAGTGCGAGCTCGCTTACCTTTAGAGTTCCGACCAGACAATCCTCCCTTAATTAAATTCTCCTGCAACCGTTGATATACTGTCCATAGATCATCTTTCTTATCTTCCCAACGACGAGGCTGCAATACTTGTTCTTCGGTAATAGGTTGATGTTCCTCACCAAAGCGATACGTCAACGCCGCATGTGCTAAAGCTTGCTGTGCTGGTGGAGGTAACATGAGAGATTGCATCTGTTCGCGTTTTTCAGCTACCGTATCAAAGGTTTCTAGCACCTCATAAGCTCCTTCAATTACCTTCCCAACGACATCACCTTTGTGCGGCACACGCACTTCACCAAACGTATCTCCGCAAACTAAACCATTTTGGCATACTGCTCTAAATAACCCCGGCAACATTTGATAACTGCTTGAGCCATCATGGCTATTCAAGAGAATAATTTCAGGAACTTGTATTCCAGTAATTTGGTCATGGCGTCGAAGCCGTAACATATGCTTGGTGTGCTCTCGACGACTGGTATCACGTACACGAGTCTGACAAGCAAAGAACGGATAAAAACCTTCTTTTTGAAGGCTATCGAGTAAGGTAATGGTTGGAATGTAAGTATATCGCTCACTTCTAGATTCGTGTTTTTCTTCAGAGAAAACACTCGGTACAGTACAAAACAGTTCTTCAATAGTTAACGGGCGGTCGCGACGAATGCTATTCGCTGCACCAAAGCGAGACGCTAAACGAGTCATAATGAATTTCCTTTGATATCAATGATCAATAGAATGAGTTAATAGATTGGCTGGTGGAACTCATAGTTGGGAATGATGGATGGATTTATTTAGTCGATAAGATGAAATATTTCTGCACTTTCAGCATGTTGCATAGCATAGTCACGAAGTTGATAAAATCGTTCAACCATCACTTCACTTTCGGTTTTAAATGACCAAAGACTGAAAACAATCAAGCAAATAGCGACCCCAGCAGCTTCAGGGCTCATGGTGGCTTCATTCCCATTGTGTGGGTTAAACAGGGTTAATTCCTTTTCTGCCAACATAGGGTAGATAAATGCCCCTTGATTGGATAACTGACAAAACTCCCAGAATGCACCTTGATAGTCATCACAAAAGGTATCCATTAAATGAAATATCTGACCTTCTAACTTTATCCATAACGGTACGGTATGAAAATGTTGATACCAAAAGTTATCACGATGAGATGAGGGAACCGTTTTGTATGTGATAGGTGAAGCTTGGTGTAATGTAGGCATAATTCAATTCCTGATAGTGGGAACAAAAAACGCGAGACAAAGCTCGCGTCTGTAAAAGGTGAGTAACATTAGAATAACCACCGCCAAAGAGAAACCGCTACCGAAACGAGCCGCTCTCTGACGTGATTCATGACCTGCTTAATGGGCTTTGGGACAGGTAAAACCTCGATCAATTCTTCTATCAAGCCACCGACGGTATGACCAAAGTCTTGTTTAGCTGAAGAAATCACCGTTTCAGAGCAATAGTCTGTTTTCAATTGCCTTGCAATGGCACTACTTGCCTGTGCGGGGAGTGCATTTATTAATATTTCAGCCAATTTATCCAACTGGTAGTTTTCATTAGCTGAAATGATCGCAACAGGATGGATAGGATTAAAGGCTTGTTGCACCTGACTGACTTTTTCCATTAGATGTTGCTGCTGTTTCTCTGATGGCTGTTGCTGGTGGATATCCCACTCACGGCAAGGCTCTATTTTGTCCGCTTGGTTCAGAACAAAGAGAAATCGTTCAGGGGAATAATGACAATGCTCGACCAAGTATTGATAGAAGGCTTCATCCGCTGACCATGCTCTATCATCGGCTTTAAGGATCCAAAGAATAAAATCTAACTCCGGTAGCACAGCCTGATAAAGTTGTTGATATTCCTTGTCGTAATCGCGTGATTCCCCCACACCGGGAAAATCAATAAAGGTAATATCACGGCCTGACAATGAAAGCGTATACCGCTGGGCTGAACGGGTACACCCACTCACAGCACTGACAGGGCATAAGGTTGATTGGAACAAGGCATTACACAGACTGGATTTACCGACACCTGTTTTTCCCATTAAACCAATGCTGGGCGAGTAGTGGATAAGTTCAGTGAGTTTGTGTTGTAGTTGGTGTTTTATGGTGGTCGGGAGGGGAGCAAGCACAGCCTCAAACGGTGAGGCTGTAAAGGGTTGGTTCTTGTTCATAATGACTTCCTTTTGCAAGTTAAAGGATAAATACCTTTGTGTTTCAAGGAAGTAATATATATCTGATTTTATTTACATTTTTAAATGCAGATAATTTATTAGTGTTAATTTACGATGTTAGACCTTTTCGGTTGTACCCTTTTTCTCTTTTGATGATAGATAATAAACTTTTCCTTTAGTAAAATGGTTGACTTCAGGTACTTTAATGAACTGTTTAGCAACACTGAGTAAATAATTTTTATGGCACTCCATTGAATGCATAATTTTTTTGACTCGTTTAAGTTGTTCATTGAATTGTGCAACGAGTTCAGGCCGGTCAGCATACTGTCTTTTATTTCTAGAAAGTTCTCTTTCGAGTCTTGAGTAATCAAATTTACTGCTTATTTGTGCAAAAGGAGTGATCGCATTTCGATAGTTTAATTCAAAATGGTATTCAATATTTTTAGCTTCATCATACACACAACGATCATGCCAATCATCCTCCATCATCGTATCGTCTTCCCCCGGCATTTCAGATAAACTATCTTGAAATAGGATATAATCGACTCGACAATCATATTCCGTTAGCAAACACCACTCACGTACTATATCTCGTAAGTAAAAATCAGAAAAATCATTATCTTCAAAGTAAAAATTAACATGCAAATATGGTGTGATGTCATCACGTAATAAAACCAAACGATCGAAAGCGACAACATGCTGATAAGCACTACGCTTTCCTATTTTTTTTATGAGCTCACTAAATTTTTCTGTTAAATAAGAAATAGCCTCTCTTAATATAGAATATGATAACTGATACTTGTTTTCTTGATTATCAAAAAAAACATCACGAGAGAATGTTAAATGCAGTGGAAGTATAGCAACACTTTTTTCTTGTGCTTTGACTTCATCATAGTGCGTGCAGAATTTCTTATAAATTTCTTCTTTTTCTTTTAAGGCTCTTTTCATCTCGGTTCGGACATCACCTGTTATTGGACGATGAAATTGGTGAGCATTTTGAGTAGAATTACACCATTCCAACTGATTAATATAATCAATTCTCCTTTGCTTATCAGAGATACGAAACCTTTTATCCATTCTTGGCGTAGTCTTTTCTATAATGTATTTTAAAGGGACATCCTTAGCGTCTTGTAACATTGCCTCGAACAACCAATCTTTCGGTTTTAACGATTCATTATCACTATTCTGTGATCCCTCATCTATGGGAACAAAACCAATAAAAGAATAATTATTTTTAATTTCACCATAAGTGGCGGAATCAGATGATTTCCATCCATCACTATCTCGTAATTTCAGTGCTCGAATATCCTTAAATATTTTACTCATCGCTTACCCCTTTTTGAAAACAGTTTATGGTCAAAATGATAACTCTTTCTGTTTGTCCTTAAGGTAAATATACAAAAAGGTACAGGTAAAAAGTAGGTTTTTTTTATGGGAGTGAACGCTAAGTTTGATGGATTTAAAGTGTTAAAACAAAGAGAATCAATGAGATAAATCATGGGGGTGAACTCCCCCTAAAAACACGAGACGTAACTAAAAAACATCTAATAACACGACAATAGATAACGTTCATGGGGTAGGAATTCTATCATGATGTCACTTCATCAAACAATGTATCGACAGAGAGTTAAACGATACAACATGCAATCCCAATTAAATTTCGACTTAACGGTATGCTTTAAATTACATGAAGTACATGAACACGACTACTTATAAAACATTGTTGATGATAATGACAATGCGCTTATCATACATCGAAAAAAACGATAAATTCAAGTAACCTCAATCATCGTTCACAAATGGCAAGGTGAATAGAAAACAATAGGAGAGCGCATTTACTCTGTAGCCCCCACAGTTCATTTTTTTATTGTAAAATCACCGATATTCAATGGTAAAAAATGATACTGACAGTAGTCACATCGGCAGACTATCAACATTTTTTATAAAGCGTTTAGGTTATTAATATTATTATAAAGAAGAATATTACAATGACTAAACAATCTATTGCGTGATACATCCTTTAATTGTGACCCTTTAGTGTTACTTAATCATATTTTCTCACCGAAGAGCCTTGTTAAATTATCGTGATGTCGATAGGCATACACGAAGTGAATAATTCAACATTGAACACCCCATCAACCACGCCCCGAATAATCGTACTCCTAACCCTTCCCCTTTAGGGTTAAAAATAGAAACCAACCTAGGGGCGTATTCTCCATAACGATATCCCAACAATGAATATAGATAAAATCTTTATCCCATTCTGATACTGAAAAATTTACAGCTAGCACTTATCCGTTGAACCTACTTAACAACGGAGTTAATCAGATGAACACAGTATCTCGCTATACCCCTATCCCACATTTACAACAGGCCTTGTACCAACACCAATCCGACTTATTCCAACGCTATTCCAAAATACTGATGATACGTACCGATTTCCACTGGCGAGAAAAAACCGATCGTTATCGCTACGGCGATATTCACCAATTAGCCACAGACATGACCCTTCTCATGTTACAACTCTCAGAAGTCTCTGGCATCATTGGTCATGCATGGGTGATTGAAAATGGCCTAGATAGAGGATTACATTCCCATGCGGTGATTTATGTGAATGGTCAGCAGCATCGTAAGAAATGGGCATTCTATGAACGAATGAATCAACTCTGGAAGATAATCACTGAGGGTGAAGGCTATCTCTACCATTGCCCCGATAAACAAGACTATCAGGCATCAATTCGTTTTCCTGTGGATTATCGTCATGAGGCAGGTAGAGCAGACATGCGATACGTAGTGAATTATTTAGCCAAATCAGAACAAAAGGGAGATAAACCGGTTTACGCCCTCTCAACGTTATCATCCTACAAACCAACAGGGCGTTCTCGTCACCGTAAACGCCGCTCATCCCGTTCTAAACAAACGGAGTAGAAAATATCAGTTAGATAAGTTAAACCTCGTAGAATGGCTATCGTGAGCTTTAAAGGGGGATCATGAATGTTGGTATTATAATGTTGCTTGCACGATGAACGCTCAACAACTGAAACAAACCTAATGGGAAAAAATAATTTACAGCCCCGCGTTATCGTTTGAAGGATTCATACCGCATTCATTAACCCTTTTCGAATCCTTCTCCTTTTCACTTTTAGGAGAAACAAACGATGACCAACACCATTACTAATACTAATCAAACCAATGACTCAATCTTCAATGACTTACTGATTGACATGAAATTTATCACCCAATACACAGGGTTAACCGATAAATGGTTTTATAAGCTGATACAGAAAGGTGAGTTTCCCAAACCCATTAAGTTAGGACGTAGCTCTCGTTGGTTGAAGAGTGAGGTTGAGACTTGGATGCTCGCGCGTATTGATGAGTCAAGAGGTGTACAATAGGCCATCATGCTCATTAGCTTCTTTCATGCGTTATATTCCCTTCAGTTTAATCATACCCATCAATGTCCATTGGCTCATCGGTATCAATAACATCATAGCCATCACATTCCTTTTCTGAATAGCGATAAATGCTTTTGGCATCATTCGGACATTATGTAACAATCAAATCATCTAATGCCTCCTATTATCGATGGATGAATCGAGGCAGACCTCTTTGAATTGATACAGGATATATACCCTTTCTACTTGAACCTGCAGCGGTGTTGGCTGCATTCGTTCACCCCAATCACATAGCATGTCTATGCTCATGGGGATTCACTCATTTGCCGCCTACCTGCAACTTCAAGTGGTTTGGGTATAACTATGACAAGCTGTCCCTATATCGTGAATGTTATCCTTATTGATTACAATGCTATAATGCTATAATGCTATAATGCTATATGCAGTACATTTGCAAACATTCTGAGGGAGTGTAATGGCTACGACCAAAACGACGACACTTACCATCCGAGTCACTCCAGACTTAAAGAGTGCGTTGAGAGCTGCTGCACAAGCAGAACATCGTTCTATAGCGAACATGATAGAAGTTCTTATACGCAAGTATTGTGAGAAAAATGGTATAGCTATAGAGCAAGATTCAGAATAACGCGGGGACGTGAAGTATGATCAAGACAGTTAAACAGGCGTGTCGTTTTAATCCTATTATTCAGGATTACCGAATGAGCCAGGGAATTGAGAACCTAGCCGATCTCATTAACGACGCCGGTGATGGTAAAGAGTTCTTCTCTCGCAATTATGTGACTCACGGCATGGAGCAGCTCTTCCGAGAGGGTATGCTTCGCCTATCGGGCAAATCAGATCAGGCAGTGTTTGAACTAACACAAGCCATGGGCGGTGGTAAAACCCACATGATGATTGCACTAGGCTTGCTAGCAAAACATGCCCACTTACGTCCGAATGTATTACCTGATGATTTGAGCGAACGACTCGATTTTGGCAATGCTCGAATTGCTGCTTTTAATGGTCGTAATAACCCCGACAACTACATCTGGGGCGAAATTGCTACTCAACTAGGTGAAGCAGAGAAAATAAAACCTCATTGGATCAACGGACCTAAATCAGTTGACCAGCAAAAATGGAAAGAGATCATCGGTGATACTCCCACGCTGATTATGATCGACGAGTTGCCACCTTACCTCGATAACGCCAGCACCCAGGTCTATGGTTCAGGCACCTTGGCTAATATGGTGGTTTACAGTCTAAGCACGCTGATGAGTGCAGCACTTGAGCTGCCTAACTGCTGTATCGTCATTGCCAACCTATCTGGCAGCTATGGTGCGCAAACCAAAACACTAAAAGAAGCTATTTCTAATCTGCAGCAAGAAACCCGCAGGCAGTCGATGACCATTACCCCGGTGCAACTGTCAGGTAATGAAATTTATGAAATTTTAAAAAAGCGTCTTATTGATGAACTTCCGGATGAGCAAACCATCAGCGATGTCGCTGAGGAATATGCGCAGCAAGTAAAGAAAGCGGAAGACGGTGGCTACATCATTGCATCCAGCATCGAGCAAATTGCCGAACAGGTGAGAGAGACCTATCCCTTCCACCCGTCGTTCAAGCACTTGGTTGCGCTCTTTAAAGAAAATGAAGGCTTCCGTCAAACACGCGGCTTGATGCAGTTTACCGCTCGCCTGCTGAAAAGCGTCGAGCAACGCCAAACAGATGACGTATTCCTAGTAGGCACTCAGCATCTAGACCTAAATGACGAACAAGTTAAAGACGAGATTGAACGTATCTCGCCAAAACTGATTCCAGCTGTTACTCGAGATATTGCAGATAAAGGTGATTCCATTGCGGAAAGCATCGATGCCGAACAAAGCAACGATGCCGCCAGTCAATTAATGACACTGCTATTGGCATCTTCACTATCACGTGCTGTGGGAGGGCGCATTGGCCTGTCAGAAAGTGAAGTAATTGAATTCTTGGCTGCGCCTAACCGTAAAGCTGATGAATTCTTAGAAGCCCTTCAAAAGCTGCGTGAGCAAGCTTGGTACTTACACCGTGAAGACCAGCGTTTCTTTATTAAAGAAACCGAAAACCTCTCTCGCCAAATAGAGCGTAACGCTAAGGAAATTCCCCAGCCCAAAATTGATCAAGCTCTGATTAACCGGCTCAAGGGAATTCTTCAACCTAATCGGCGCAACGTTTATCAGGAAGTGCAGATTCTTCCGCGTATGGACGAACTCAAGTTGAGTGGTCCTCGTGTACTGATTGTGATAAAGCCAGATGGCAAAGTACCACCTAATGAACTCATCAACTTCTTCGAGTTCCAGCAAGAAAAAAACAATCTATTGGTGCTTACTGGCCAAGACAGCATCATGGCCGATGCGGTGGAAGAACGCTTGCGCGAGCTCTATGCTATTGAGCAGATAGAGAAACGTCTCAAGTCTGGCGACACTTTATTTGAAGAAGCTCGAGACCGACTCGAAGAAGCGGAAGGCCGCTTTACCAAGGCACTTTCCGCCGCTTACAACACCATTCTTTTCCCTGGTATAGATGAGATCGATGGCTCTGAACGACTGCTCAAAGTTACCATAGACAATGGTTTGAAAGTGGGTGAAGGTGATCAATCAGCTGAAGTGCAAATCGAAAACCTGATGGCTAACCCACGGGCTAACTACAAACTGGCCGCTGATCTGAAAGATGACTTCGGGCAGTACTTCGCTATGGCCGAATCTGAACTGTGGCCTTCTGGTGCGAACAACCGTCGCACCCCATGGAAAGATGTCGTCAACCGCGCCAAATGCAATCCGGGCTGGCCTTGGATGCCGGGTAGCGGTGGCATGGATACTTTAAAAACCGAGGCCCTGAAACAAGGTCGCTGGCGCTTGGGCGAAGACGGATATATTGAAAAAGGCCCATTCCCGAAAGAGAAAACCAGTGTCAACGTCTCGCTGTTGGGAACCAGCCCAGATACGGGAGAGTCGCTAATCAGCCTAACACCGCGTAATGCGGGTGAGAGTCCGGTTATCTATTACTCAACCAAACCTGAAGTTCTCGAGACCGACCCTAAGATTGACGATCTGGAAAACTTCAGCACTGCGGAAGGCACGCTGTATTTCAAGGTCGCCGATCCGACAGGAAAATACGAGACTGGACCAGCCATCCGCTGGGTGGCAGACCTTAAGGTGCGACACCAGATTGAACCATCCGCCGATAAGCGTAAGGTCACCCTACAGTGCACACCGAAAGCCGACATGTTCTACACGTTGGATGGTTCAAACCCCAAAGACGGGCAACACTACACCGCTCCGTTCGAAGTGGGTTCGGAAGCGGCCCGATTGCTGGTTTATGCAAAGTCAGGTGAAGCAACCAAAACAGCCGACTTCCAGATCCCACATAGCGGCGATAAAACAGTCCAGATTGATGACTCTAAGCCCGCGCGCCTGAACAGCGGCAAGCGTGTTCCACTGGATACAACGGACAAAGTCTTCACGGTTATTAACCGCTTTAAAGACCAGGCCAACACCCGTTTCAAAGGTGTACGTATCGAGATTGGCGAAGGTGAAAACACTGTGGGTATTCGCTTTGGCGAACGGCAGATCACCGCCGCTATGATCGAGGCGACCGTTAATAGCCTGCGCGATGTACTGAATGAAGCAGATGCCAATGTCTCAATTGCAGTCAGAGACGGTATCGATTTTGAGAACGGCTTTGAAGCAAAAGAGTTCGCCAAATTAGTTGGTATTGAGTTAAAACCTGGAGACATTGCTCAGGACGAGTAAGCGTCGCATTTGAGCGACACGTTTGAAGAAATAGAGGCAATAAATATGGCAAAGGCACCATCAAAGACAGGCAATACAGCGATGAAGCATGCGACGCTGGGCTTTGGTGTGCCCGCTACAAGCGATCCACATCACTTTAAAGTTATCATTCCCAAATCAAATAACGGTCAAGTGCAAATTAATGAATACTTAGGCTTACAAGCTCAAAGTGACGAGTTTGCCATGATTGAAAGGGTATTGCTTGATCGTTCCCGTTGGACAGCAATACGCTCAGAAGTCCAGCGTACATTTAATGTTAGGCTGAAAAGCTATGGCTTAAACACAAGCTCATGGCAAGTAGGAGAAAACGTCGTTGATCGCCTTTTGGGCAAAGAGCTATGTGTTCTAGCATGGGCCATTGAAGGAATGGATGTTGAAAATATTCCAGTTGCTGTGCGTAACTGGTTGGCATTAGTACCGGAAGAGCGCTGGTGGTTATTCGGTATGACAGCAAGAAGCACAGGATCTGCAGAAGACCGTGACGTCGGTTGGCGTATTGCACTGCGTCATGCCCTAGGTGATATTGTTCAGGCTGAACAGGTAGAATTTTCCCAAAGCAAAGGCACTAATTATTCTCGTGAAGTGACACAAGCAAAAGATATTAAAGAAACATCAGAAACCTATGGCAAGAAGCAACTCAATAATGGTTCTGACTTATTGCTTCATATCTCGTCTGAGAATGGCAACCCTTTGCTGCCATTAGCTCATGCAAGCACCAAACTTGACCAAGATGATTTAGCGATAGGCGAAGAAAACTTATTTCTGTTTGAAGCAAAGCATGCCAAAGCGATCGGACTTCCTGTTGGCAATAAGAGTAGCCCTGGATTTTTAGTGAAAAAGGGGTCTACCGCAAACATCGCAATGGCCAAATCATTACGTCCTGCTATTAGAGATTTACGTCAACAGATGCTTGAACAAGGAATATTGCTTCAACAAGGGGAAGTTTATTCTTTCTCACAAGATTATTTGTTCAAAAGCCCCAGCGCTGCCGCTTGTGTAATAGCTGGTAATCCGCGCAGCGGCATGGATGCATGGAAAGATTTGCAAGGCCATAGCCTAAAAGATTTAGGCTATGGCAAAAAGGCCTGAATAACCGCCGTTGCAATAGCTAGAAAACACTTTTGGCTTTTGAAGAATATAAAATTAAACGAAAAACAGCGGGAGCAAAAAATCAGCATTTGCTCAGTATGTTTGGAGACGAATATTAAATGACAGAACTAACACCATTCGCACTCAAGGATGCGCCCGCACTCATTGAAGCGGTCTATCCCGCGCAGAAAATATCATTCGAAGCGCAAAAAGAACGCAAAGCCAATCTTGGTCAAACGCTAACAGGTTTGGGGTCCTACTGGAAAGGTAGAAAACCGCTGATCCTTGTTCGCTCCGTGGTGCTCGGCACGCTGCTGCCTCAAACCGAAGACACTGAAAAAGATCTCGAAATATTCGAGATGCTAATGGGCTTTGATATCGAAAGCCTCGCTAAGCGCGCGCTCATTCAAAATGACATTAAACCCGCAGAATTCGCTGCACGAATTCAGCTGCACAATCCTTGGGATTATTTTAGTCACAACGTCAAAGTTACCGACGATAGTTTCAACGAAATCGATACTCTGCAATTTCCCATCAATAGTGATGCGCTCGGTTTAAAGCTGCGCTGGCGTCGCGACATTGAAGAGAACGAAAAGCTTGCACTTTATCGTGACTATTTAGAAACGATCGAAGGCTACGAGGTAAAGGCAAGTCTTTGTAAAAGACCGGAAGAAGTAGATCAGGAGTGGCTCTATGGACACATTTGGTCCAGCGTCAATCGACATTATCAAAGCCTCAGGATTAAGGCCAGATCACATCAAGAACTGATAGAGCAGCTTGGTCAACTTCGCTATGGGCACCGTCCCAAAGTAGCCGATACTTTTAGTGGTGGTGGCTCTATTCCGTTTGAAGCAGCCAGATTGGGATGCGATGTATATGCATCTGATTTAAATCCAGTTGCATTGATGCTGACATGGGGTGCGTTGGAGGTAATCGGAGGCTCGCCATCTCAGAAAGAAGAAATAGAAAAGCTACAAGCTGAAATTGCAAAAGAGGTAGATGAGAAAATCCAGGCTTTAGGAATAGAAACCGATGAGGAAGGGAATCGTGCTAAAGCCTATTTGTATTGCTTAGAGGCAAAATGTCCTGAAACAGGTTGGATGATCCCCCTTTCTCCGAGTTGGGTGGTCTCAAAAAATCGAAAAGTTGTCGCAATATTAAAGCCTAATTATGGGCAACAAAGATTCGATATTGAGCTACAGGAAGCTTCATCAGCGGCAGAGCTAGATGAACTTGACAATCCAACCATCATTGATGGTGTCATGACTTACAAGCTCGATGGAAAGACCTATAAGACACCGATCAAGACTCTTAGAGGTGACTATAGGGATGCAGGAATAACAAAAAACAACCTCAGGCAGTGGATTAAAGAAGATTTCAAACCAAGCGCAGATGACATATTGCAAGAAAGGCTGTACGCGATCCACTGGATAACGAAAGAAAGTGTTCACAGCCCACGCCAAACAACTTATTTTAAAGCTGTTACAGATCAAGATTTAGAAAGGGAACAGCAAGTCGAGAAAATTATTTCAGAAAATATCTCTACTTGGCAATTGAATGGCCTAATTCCGGATATGGAGATTGAGCCAGGTGATAAAACAGCTGAGCCAATCCGAACCAGAGGTTGGACTCACTGGCATCACATGTATATGCCACGGCACTTGCTCATCAACGCAATATACCGCGAAGTGATCAAAGGAAGAAATGAGGCATATTTCAGCATATTGTTATGCAGAATACTGAACGTAGAGTCAAAAATGTCCAGGTGGTCACCTGCAATCGGCCACGACCTAGCGTTGGACGTCTTCTACAATATGGCTTTGAATACTTTTTATAACTATGGTTGCCGAGCATCTATTTCAGCTTTCAGAGATTTATTCGAGGCGAGCATAGCCAAGGAAGAAAATATAAAGTCACATTTTGAAATACAGAGCCATGAGGCAAAAGATATCGATGTAAATAACGATATTTATATCACTGACCCCCCTTATGCAGATGCCGTTCATTATCACGAAATCACCGAATATTTCATCGCATGGCTACGTAAGAATCCACCCAAACCATTTGATGAATGGACTTGGGATTCACGTCGCGCCTTAGCCATTAAAGGCTCTGGTGACGACTTCCGCAAAGGCATGGTCAAGGCTTATAAGGCCATGGCTGACCATATGCCCGACAACGGCATGCAATGCGTGATGTTCACCCACCAGGATACCGGCGTTTGGTCGGACATGATCGGTATTTTCTGGGCATCCGGATTGCAGGTTGTTGGTGCATGGTATATCGCCACTGAAACCAGTACCGAGCTGAAAAAAGGCGGTTATGTACAAGGTACAGTGATACTGATGCTGCGTAAGCGTCCTGCCGGCGAAAACGCGGGCTTTAAACAGCGACTTCTCCCCGCTGTGCGCGCGGAAGTAAAGCGCCAGATCGAAACAATGATGCACCTGAACGACGAGGTGAAAGACAAGCTGGGCGAGCCAGTCTTTAACGATTCTGACCTGCAAATGGCCGGTTATGCGGCGGCTCTCAAAGTGCTGACATCCTATACCCATATTGGCGGTGAAGATGTCACCAGCTTTGCCCTGCGGCCACGCACCAAAGGTGAAGTGACGGTTGTCGATGAGATCGTGCAACAAGCCGCTGAAGCCGCAAACAGCTTGCTGGTTCCAGAAGGCTTGTCGGCCGATACCTGGCAAAAGATCAACGGTATTCAGCGCTTCTATTTGCGCATGATGGACATTGAAACCACCGGTGCCTCCAAACTCGACAACTACCAGAACTTTGCCAAAGCCTTCCGCGTTGAAGATTACAACCGGGTGATGGGCAATATGACCGCCAACAAGGCGCAGTTGAAGCGGATCCCTGAGTTTGCCTCACGCGACCTGACGGATAGCACAGAAATCGGCTCAACTTGGCTGGGTCATCTGATTATTGGGTTGCAACAAGTGCTCAATGAAAAAGAGGTACAGACGGTTATCAGTCAGTTACAAGCTGACTTGCCAGACTTTATGGAGGTCCGACCAATACTGATCGACATGTTGATATTTATTGAGAAAAAGGCTCCCGAAAAAGCCACCCGCGATGCCGCAGAAGTGTTAGGTGCGCGTTTGAAGAATATGCGTGCCTTAGGTCAGTAATAAATTGGCCTGCAAAAGGTGTCAGCAAAGATGAGAAGCAAATGAAACGATTAGTTGAGTAACTACTGGGTATAAAGAAAAGTATGGAGATTCTACATCAATGAGCATTCGTCGATTTTCATCGCGTACCCATAAGCTCGATAGTAGCTTCTTGCTGGAGCAACTCAAAGGTGCTCGCAGCTATAAGCGTATTGCCGGTTACTTTACTAGTTCGCTGTTTGAAGTGGCCAACGAGCTGATTGAGTCCATCCCCGATGTAAAAATCGTCTGTAATGTCGATATCCATCCCGACGACCTGAAGGTAGCTCAACTGCGAGAGTCTAAGATGCTCGGCCGCTGGAATGAGCGGGATATTGAGGCCGAAAGCTTGCTCAACCGTGACCGCTATCGCCGCCTTGATAGCTTCCTTGCTAAGCATGGCCAGGCCATCCGAGTTGCCCCCGATAGTATTTGCGGTTTTCTGCATGGTAAAGCGGGCGTTATTGAGTTGGCCGACGGCAAAAAAATTGGCTTTATTGGCTCGATGAACGAAACCAGCAGTGGCTGGCAGCGTCACTATGAAATCCTGTGGGAAGACGAATCACCGGAAGGTGTACAGTGGATTGAACAGGAATTTGAGTATTTGTGGAATGCTGCGCGTCCATTGCCTGAAGCTGTGATCCGAGAGGTGAAACGCCGTGGCTATCGCAGAGAGGTGATATTTGAAGATATTGTTGAAGACGATGATATTGCACCCGCTGCACTGATTGAGTCTCCATTGTATCGCCAAGGTTTTTCTTTGCAACCCTGGCAACAAGGCTTTGTCAGTGAGTGCATTCGCCATTATCACAACCACGGTATTGTGCGTTTACTGATTGCTGACGAGGTTGGCCTAGGTAAAACCCTATCCATGGCGACTGCTGCGCTTTCTCTTTGTTTACTAAGTGATAGAGAGAATAAGAAACGTAAACCGGTTATCATTTTTTCCCCAGCCACGCTCTGCGAACAGTGGCAGGTAGAAATGATTGATAAGCTGGGCATTCCTTGTGCTCGCTGGCAAACACAAAAGAAAGCATGGTTGGACCCTGAAGAACGAATTATTTCTCCTTCAGGGCAAGAGCATATTGCCAAGTGCCCACTGCGCGTTGGCATTGTATCCACTGGGTTAATGATGCGCGACTCGTTGGAAAAGCAGCATTTACTGGGATTGCGCTTTGGTGTTGCTATATTAGATGAAGCCCATAAGGCGCGTAGTCGGCAGGGTTTCGGTAAAGACGCCGGCACCCCCAACGAATTACTCGCCTTTATGCGCGAGATTGCAGCGCGATCAGATCATGTCATTCTTGGTACAGCAACACCTATTCAAACTCGCCCCGAAGATTTGTGGGACTTGATAGGTATTCTGCATCAAGGTAGTGGTAATTTCGTACTTGGCAACGACTTTGCTAAATGGCACCGTCCACCTGAGGTACTGCCCATTCTATCTGGTAAGCAACGCGTTACCGAGCCGGGCTTCGCTTGGGAGCTGCTTCGATCACCACTGCCCGTTGTCGATTCTACCAATGAGCAGTATGCTCGCCGCTTATTCAGCTCTCTTCGTCAGGATCTTAGACTAATTAATCAGAACGATAAGTGGGACATTAAAAGCTCGCTTTCTGACCTATCAGATGACTCGCTGGAATATCTTGAAGATGAACTGGATAGAAATATTTCGGGTGCCAGCTTTTTTCAGCGGGAAAATCCATTTATTCGTCACGTTGTCTTACGGAAACGTGTAACACTTGAAGATGCCGGGCTTTTACCACGCATAGGCGTCGATCTGCATCCCGACCGAAAATTATCGAAAGAAGTTCACCAATTTAACAGCCTGTTCGAGGGTAAAGCACTACGAACAAGCGAAGACTTCAGGCAAGCCTACGCCGAAGCGAGACACTTTGGAAAAACCCTTTCTCAAAGTGGTAGAGGAAGTGGTTTTATGAAAAACCTGATGGAGCAACGGATTTGCTCAAGTATCGCAGCTGGGTTGAACACAGCACGAATGCTACTGGAAGGACGAACTATTCGTGAGGAAAATGACGAAGAGGTGATTGAGGTTAAAGCCGAAAATCCGGACGAAATTGCCGTTCTTGAGCGAATGATCACTCGACTTGAGCGTATTAAAGAAGATCCAAAGCTCAACGCAGTAATTCATTATCTCGAAAAAGAAAAGTGGCTTAAGTTTGGTGTCATTATTTTTAGCCAGTACTATGATACCGCCAAGTGGGTTGCAGACTCTCTCGCGGAACGCTATCCAGATCAAGCTTTAGGTCTTTACGCAGGTGCTGGCCGAAGTCGGCTATACCAAAATACTGACAGTGTGAACATTGCACGGGAAACGCTAAAACGCATGGTTACTGAACATCAGCTAGAAATTATGGTCGCTACCGATGCCGCCTGCGAAGGCCTTAACCTTCAAACCCTTGGCACTTTGATCAATATAGACCTACCATGGAACCCTACTCGCTTAGAGCAACGAATTGGCCGCATAAAACGCTTTGGCCAAGTACGTGAAAAAGTTGACATGCTAAACCTTGTCAACGAACAAACTGTCGATGAAAAGGTTTATGAGAAACTATCCGAGCGAATGCAAGACCGCTATAACTTGTTTGGTTCACTGCCTGATACCATTCGAGATGAATGGATTGAGGATATCGAAACAATGGGTGAAAAAATGGATGAGTACATCAATGCACAGAAGCAAGCGAATGGGTTTGATCTACGTTATACCGAGACAATGTCCTCATCAAAAAAAGATTGGCGAGATTGCTCTAACGTTCTATCGCGACGTGACTTTACTGAACTGATGACTTCCGGATGGAGTGAAAATAAGTGAGTATAGAAAAATGCTGTTTTTAACAAAACTGAAGTGAACATAAGCTAGAAATATTTTTGTCAAATAAGTCGAAATGTTGATGAGTTAAAGAATTAGATCTCACATTTCCGGATAACGCTGACTGTCCGGTGGCCAAGCATCAATTCATAACCATAAATTGGCACACTTTAATCAAGCGAGGCTCTAAACGCCAATGGAAAGCATTTTTTCTTTGCCTGCAAAGCGATACTTCATTCTCCAATATTTAGAACCATTGCGATTAACTATCAGATATAACCCACCTGAATCAGAAAGTTTGTAGGGCTTATCTAGCGGCTTTGCCGTTTTAATTTTTATATCACTCAGAGCCATAACAAAACCTCCGTAAGCCCTATCTGTTACAAAGAAAATGAGAATTTGGGGGTGCAAGATATACCATACCTAAATGCACCCCCGATTAACACCCCCAACTGGGGGTTGATGTGGGGTAACTCCAGTTGAACTGAGTTGACTATGAATTGCTTTTATATGTTGAATTTAAAGGGTTTAATTGACTTCAATGGAGGTATGTTGAACTTGAGTGGCGGAAGATCACAGGAGTCGAACCTGCCCGGGACTGCTGGCAGCCCCAACTGGATTTGAAATCCAGCCGCCTCACCGGAGACGACGATCTTCCTCTATAGATTGGAAAGTGATTATAGACTGAATTCATTATTTTCCAAAGCATTGAAACTACAACTATTGCCTTTATTGATAAAAACCAACAAAAACCCCATTTATTGATAAGCGTTAATAAGAAAAAACGTTAGATTGATATTGAGGTTTGTACATCTGCCCCCATATACTTTCTTATATTCGCAATGGCGTGCTGGTTCTATCACCCATAACATTTATCCTATTTGGGTATAAGTTCGCCATTTAACTTTTATTGTCAACACAGTAAGCCTTGGCCTACGAGCACAAGCCTGCAATCACAGGATGTTTTATGACAAATTCATTATTAGCCGATTCCGCACTACCCCGTTTTTCTACTATAGAGCCTGCGGATATTTTTCCCGCGGTCCAACACGTACTCAATGAATATCGCCAAACAGTAGAAAACCTGTTGAGTGCAACAGAGCAATACACTTGGGGCAACCTGTGCCAACCTTTAGAAGAAGCCAGTGATAAGCTGTCTCGTGTTTGGTCGCCAGTGAGTCATTTACACTCCGTGAAAAACAGCCCAGAACTGCGCGAAGAGTATGAAAAATGTTTACCATTACTGTCTGAATTCAGTACCTGGATGGGGCAGCATGAGCCTTTATATCAAGCATATAAATCATTAAAAGAAGGGGCTGAATTTAATTCCCTTAGCCAAGCTCAACGTAAGTCTATCGAAAATACCTTACGCGATTTTGAGTTATCCGGTATTGGCTTACCTGCTGAAAAACAGCAACGTTATGGTGAAATTGTGGCACGTTTGTCGGAGATAGCGTCTAAGTTTAGCAATAACGTCCTTGATGCGACCATGGGGTGGAGTAAGCTCATTAAAGACGAAAAAGAATTAGCGGGTATGCCAGAAAGCGCCATTGCTGCAGCAAAAGCCATGGCTGAATCAAAAGGTGAAGAAGGCTACTTACTCACTCTCGATATGCCAAGCTATTTACCTGTTATGACCTATGCTGATAACGCAGAATTACGTCGTGAGATGAGCCATGCATATAGCACCCGTGCGTCTGACCAAGGCCCAAATGCGGGTAAATGGGATAACAGCGAATTAATTGATGAACTGATGGCTTTACGCCACGAGCTAGCGCAATTATTAGGTTTTAAAAACTACGCAGAAAAATCCCTAGCGACCAAAATGGCCGAATCACCAGAACAAGTGCTGAATTTCCTCAATGATTTAGCTGACCGTGCTCATCAGCAAGGGGAAAATGAACTGGCTGAACTGACGGCTTTTGCTAAAGAACATTATGGTGTCGATACGCTTGAATCTTGGGATTTAGCCTATTACAGCGAAAAACAAAAACAGCATAAATTCTCATTAAATGATGAACAATTGCGCCCATATTTCCCTGAACAACGCGTCCTGAATGGCTTGTTCGAAGTTGTTCATCGCATTTATGGTTTAACTGCCAAAGAACGCAATGATGTAGAAACATGGCATAAAGATGTGCGTTTCTTTGAACTCTATGATGAAACCAATACCTTACGCGGCAGCTTCTACCTAGACCTCTATGCTCGCGAACATAAACGCGGTGGAGCTTGGATGGACGATTGTGTTGGCCGTATGGTGCATAAAGACGGCTCATTACAAAATCCTGTAGCCTATTTAACCTGTAACTTCAATAAACCACTTGGCGATAAACCCGCACTGTTTACTCATAATGAAGTCACTACCTTATTCCACGAATTTGGTCACGGCTTACATCATATGTTAACGCAAATTGATGTTGCAGATGTCGCAGGGATTAACGGTGTACCATGGGATGCTGTCGAGTTACCAAGTCAGTTTATGGAAAACTGGTGCTGGGAGCCTGAAGCCCTCGAATTTATTTCCGGCCATTATGAGACAGGCGAACCATTACCAACAGAAATGCTTAATAGCATGTTAGCAGCAAAGAACTACCAATCAGCCATGTTTGTTCTGCGCCAGTTAGAGTTTGGCCTGTTTGATTTCACCTTACATGCTGAGTATGACCCAGCCAAAGGTGCGCAAGTCATGCCAACGCTATATGCGATTAAAGATAAAGTCGCTGTGGTTCCTTCACCAAAATGGTCGCGCTTTCCACATGCTTTTAGCCATATTTTCGCAGGTGGCTATGCAGCTGGCTATTACAGCTACTTATGGGCAGATGTGCTTGCAGCAGATGCATACTCACGTTTCAGTGAAGAAGGCATCTTTAACCGTCAAACAGGTCAGTCTTTCCTCGACAATATCTTAAGTCGTGGTGGCTCAGAAGAGCCAATGGCGCTGTTTGAACGCTTCCGTGGTCGCAAACCAGAATTAGATGCCATGTTGAAGAGCTATGGTATTCATGGCTAATCGTATTGAGATCCAATTGATCTGCGAAGAGGGTGCCGATCCCGGCACTCTTTCTCAACTTTCTGAAAAATGGCAACTTTCTCATACCCCTGATGCCATTATGGCGGTTGTACTTACGCCTGAAAACTTACAACTGCGCAAACTAGATGAGCCTAAATTAGGTGGGATTTTTGTTGATTTCGTCTCTGGGGCGATGGCCCATCGTCGCAAATTTGGTGGAGGTCGCGGTGAAGCTGTTGCCAAAGCCGTCGGGATCAAAAAAGATTATCTTCCCGATGTCATTGATGCCACTGCTGGCCTAGGGCGTGATGCCTTTGTTCTAGCCGCTCTCGGTTGCCATGTCCGTATGTTGGAGCGCCACCCTGTAGTTGCTGCTCTATTGGATGATGGTTTACAACGAGGCTACCAAGATGCAGAAATTGGCCCATGGTTACAAGAGCGAATGTCATTGATTCATGCATCCAGTATTACAGCACTGAGTGAGATAACCCATGCCCCTGATGTTATCTATCTTGATCCGATGTACCCTCATCGGCAAAAAAGTGCTTTAGTGAAGAAAGAAATGCGAGTATTTCAGTCATTGGTGGGAGCAGATGATGATGCAGATTCATTATTAGCCCCTGCGATTGCTTTGGCTAAACGTAGAGTGGTTGTTAAGCGCCCTGACTACGCGGAGCCCCTTGCGGGACAAAAAGCGCCATCAGCAGTTATCACTAAAAACCATCGGTTTGATATCTATCCATGCATTAAAAATAGCGAATAAACGTAACGGCGAAGGGCGTATGTACAGGTGAATTTATCAGTATGATACAGCCGCCCTTTCGCGTACGTTTTGAGGTCAGAGGATTACAACACACCCTGCCCAAGCATTGCATCTGCGACTTTTACAAAGCCCGCGATGTTAGCGCCTTGAACATAGTTAGTTTGTTTCTCTTCACCACCGAACTCCACACAATGCTGGTGGATATCCAACATGATGTGATGCAGACGGGCGTCAACTTTCTCTGCTTTCCAACCTAGACGAGCCGCATTTTGAGCCATCTCAAGACCTGAGGTTGCCACACCACCTGCGTTAGCCGCTTTACCTGGCGCAAACAGCACTCCTGCTTCAAGGAACAGCTCAGTTGCAGGAATAGTCGTTGGCATATTAGCCCCTTCAGCGACCGCTTTAACGCCATTTTTGATTAACACTTTTGCTGCATCAACATCTAGCTCATTTTGTGTTGCACATGGCAGAGCGATATCGACAGGAACATTCCATGGTTGCTGACCCGCTAAGTAAGTTAAGCCAAACTCTTTTGCATATTCTTCAATACGACCATAGTTGTTTTTGATTTCTTCCAAACGTGCGAGTTTTTCTGTTGTAAAGCCGTCTTCATCAACTACAGTACCGCTTGAATCGGAAGCTGTAACCACTTTGGCACCTAGCTCCATGCATTTTTCAATGGTGTACTGCGCAACGTTACCAGAACCAGAAACCGCGACACGCATCCCTTCAAAGCCTAGGCCATGACGTTTTAGCATCGCATTTGTGAAGTAAACCAAACCGTAACCGGTTGCTTCAGGGCGAATTAAACTACCACCAAAAGACAAGCCTTTACCGGTAAATACACAAGAAGTGTCATTAGACAGCTTTTTCATCATACCTGTCATAAAGCCCACTTCACGGCCACCAACACCAATATCCCCTGCTGGGACGTCAGTATTTGAACCAATATGGCGATAGAGTTCTGTCATCAATGCTTGGCAGAAACGCATCACTTCACCATGACTTTTACCTTTAGGATCAAAGTCAGAGCCACCTTTACCACCACCCATTGGCAATGTGGTCAAAGCATTTTTCAGTGTTTGTTCGAAGCCTAAGAATTTCAGGATAGATAAATTCACAGATGGGTGAAAACGCATACCACCTTTGAATGGGCCGATTGCAGAGCTAAATTGCACACGCCATGCACGGTTAACTTGAACTTTACCTTGGTCGTCTACCCAACATACTCGAAATTGAATTACACGCTCAGGTTCAACAAAACGTTCAAGTAATGCTTGGTCACGATACTTAGCATTTTGCTCTAAGAACGGCCAAAGGGAAGTGAATACTTCACGCACGGCTTGTAGAAATTCAGGTTGAGAAGGGTCTCTTTTTTGGACAGACTCCAAGAACGAAGATAGTGATTGTGTCATCTATGTCTTCCTTTTTAACATGTAGTTGTTGTGATGTGCCTCACTCTTTCTTATCATTATTTTTAGGAAATGTGAGGTTGATTTGTGTTTGCCTATTGAATATATCATTAGTTTGTATTCTAAATTCAAGGTTTTTTTTCACTCTATAGCAAAATAAATTGCTTGACCTGCCAATAACTCCCTCAAAATACATATTTTGAAACAAAAAAAACGCCTGCATAAGCAAGCGTTTTCAGTGAATAATATTTCAAATTGAGTGATATGGATTATTCTTCATCATCATTTAGTGGCACAATCAACATATCCACATGAACAGTATTGATTAACTGGCGAGCAGATGACATCAGCTTGCTCCAGAAATCTTGGTGATGCCCACAGACCACTAAATCCATATTGTATTTCTTAATCGCGTCCACAAGTACTTGGCCTAGGTCGCCACTACCACTGAGTGTTTCTTGGATTTCATAACCTGCGCCCGCAGACAAATCCTTCAGAGCATTACGTGTTTCATCAGTAATACGTTGCTGCATGTCACCAAGATTGACATCAATAAGACCGGTATAGAGGTCTGAATAGTTAACATCAACATGGATCATAGATACTTTGGCCCCGTAAGGTTTTGCCATAGAGACAGCCTTATCCAGTAATACTTTACTTTCAGGTGATAAATCTACCGCAACGAGAATATGTTTGTAAGCCATAAGTAAACTCCTTCCGAATGCTGATTATCTGGTGGTTATGCCTTCACCACATCTTTATGAATACTATACCTGCTAATTGTGATTATTAAGTGTTGCTTTGATCACATCTAAGCAGATTAACCTTAAAATCATCACTTCATATAACATTTTATAAAACAATAACATCATTCATTCAATATTAATATATTGCCCTAAAAAATTCGAGTTATGGCGACTCTTTAGTTTAGAAATGCAACAAAGTTGCACAGCAAACTGTGATAATAAAGTTCAGTAACTCAGATTTATTTTCTTCAATAGAAACAAGAGGTCATCACAAATTTGCGCTAACTGCACTTTTTTTAAACAGTAATTTATCCTACAATAAAATAACTGAGTATAAGTACAATTTTTCTGCTGTATTTCCTTTGCGACAATTGCTGTGAGCTTGAGCTAGGTTCTAAGGAGAGGATTATGTTCAGTATGATTGCATTATTTTGGGCATTATGCATTTTGTGCATCTTAAATATGATGCGGTACTTTTCTTCCGTTCGTGTTTTATTGTCTATTCTAAGGGATTCAGATCCCCTGCTTTATCAATCCGTTGATGGTAATGGTTTTTTTACTACACACGGCCAACTGAACAAACAACTGCGGTTAGTTCGATACATAAATAATAAACAATATCTGGAACATTACGACCCAGAAGTTATTTTGCGTTGTGAGCGGATCCGTAAGCAATTCATGATGATAAGCAGACTCAGTATTCTTGTTGTCGTGAGCTTAGCCTATTTATTGATAACCGGTTAATTGTGATTAGTAACTTGCTAGCGAGAAAATAGTGATGACCTTCCGATCATCACTATTTTATATATGTAGATTACTGTGTTCATGTAACTGTTAAAGGCTCCATACTCATGTATGAAGCCAAAATTAGTGCGACTAGATAAACAACAGCGATAGCCAGTACAAACCGCCCGATAACACAATGGACACCGGTAAAGTCAATAACCATGCTAATGCAATGCTTTTAATGGTTTTTGTTTGTACACCACCACCATCGACAACCATCGTCCCCGCAACCGCAGAAGATAAAACCTGCGTTGTTGAAACTGGCATACCAGTATAACTTGCCACGCCGATAGAAACTGCTGCAGTCACCTGGGCAGATACACCTTGCGCATAAGTCATGCCTTTCTTACCAATTTTCTCACCAATGGTCACAGCAACACGCTGCCAACCAAACATGGTGCCTAATGATAATGCTAAAGCAACCGCAATAATGATCCACAGTGGCGCATATTCAACGGTATACAGTAAATCATTACTGAGTTTTTTCAGTAAGCTGGCATCTTTCGAACTGGTTTCTGGCAATTTCGCAACCGCATTCGCAGTATCAGAGATACACATCAGCAAACGGCGTGCGTGGTTACGTTGGTCTGGAGTCAGCTCTTCATAGCTTTGAATGCCATCAAGCATCTTTTGCGCTTGATTTAAAATAGCGCTAGTACGCGTGCTATCACAATGGAATTCACCGCCAGGCTCATCACTACTTTCTGCAACGGCTGGGGCATTTTCTATTGCATGGTTTAACGCTGGTTTATGTGTTTCATAGTATTGTTGCAGGTGGACAACCGCATCATGTGTTTTTGCGATGTCATAACCGTTAGAATTCATATTCATAACGAAACCTGCTGGAGCAACACCAATTAACACCAGCATGATAAGACCGATGCCTTTCTGGCCATCGTTCGCACCATGGGAGAAACTCACCCCAACTGCTGACAAAATCAATGCAGTACGGGTCCAGAATGGTGGCTTACGCTTACCATCTTTTTTCTCACGTTCCGCTGGTGTTAAGTGAATACGACGACGTTTCTTTGTGCCACTCCAATAACGGCGCAAAAAGAAAATCATCAAACCAGCAATCACAAAACCGATAGCGGGAGACAAAATTAATGACATGAAAATACTGATCATTTTCGGTATATTCAAGGCATCAACAACAGACGAATCAGTCACAATCGCGTTGGTTAAACCCACTCCGATTATTGCCCCGATCAGTGTGTGTGAACTGGAAGCAGGGATACCGAAGTACCAAGTTCCAAGGTTCCAAATAATTGCAGCCAAGAGCAATGAAAAAACCATTGCAAGGCCGTGAGCTGAGCTCACATTAAGCAAGAGGTCTGTTGGTAAGAGATGGACAATGGCATATGCAACGCTCAACCCTCCCAGCAAGACACCAAAAAAGTTAAAAACCCCTGCCATGACAACTGCGAACTGAGCCCGCATTGCTCTGGTATAAATAACCGTTGCTACCGCGTTAGCGGTGTCATGGAAGCCATTTATAGCCTCATAGATCAGCACAAATAACAGTGCCAGAACTAATAATAGACCTGTATGAAATTCTAAACCTGTAAAAAGATGTAGCATAGACGTTAAGCCATTATATGTTGGACATGAACGCGGCGCATTATCAGTGACAAACGCTGGCGGTGGAAGCAAAATCTAACCTTTTTTTGATTTAACTACCCATCAAAAAAGCACCTCATAGCAATTACCCCATATTTTTCAATACATTAAAGCAATCAAACTTATTCTGAATTTTTGAAACTTTTTAACGATATTTCCAGAAAATAATCGTTGTTTGCTTTTTTTAGACGAATTTTTCTAATTATAATACGTCCTGTATAGTTTTCATCAGTTCTTCCTCAAAGCTTTACATTACAATCCCGGTGAGATGACGTAAAATATCCCGGTTATCAATGTAATTACGCTTAAAATCAAACATATATAGAGACACTTATTGTGAAAAATTTCGACGTTATTATTTTAGGTGCTGGTGCAGCGGGTTTATTCTGTGCCTCACACTCTGGCAAACGCGGTTTGAAGACGCTAGTGGTTGATAACGGGAAAAAATTAGGCAGAAAAATATTGATGTCCGGTGGCGGGCGCTGCAATTTCACTAATATGTATGCAGAACACAGCAATTACATTTCAACAAACCCACACTTTTGTAAGTCAGCACTTGCTCGCTATACACAGTGGGATTTTATTGCCTTAGTGGCCAAATATAATATTCCCTATCATGAAAAAACCTTAGGGCAGCTTTTTTGTGATAATAGTGCACAAGATATCGTCAATATGCTGCAAAGTGAGTGTAATCTACCTAATATCACTATCAAGTTACGCAGTGAGGTGACTGCCGTTGACAGAGCAGATGATGGTTTTTTAGTCACGATCAACGGCTCTCAAGTAAGCACCCACTCACTTGTCATTGCAACAGGCGGTCTATCTATGCCAGGTTTAGGTGCGACCCCTTTTGGCTATCGTCTTGCGGAACAGTTTGGGCATACTATTATTCCAACACGAGCAGCACTGGTGCCCTTCACCTTACATAAACCCCTTTTAGAAACCTTACAGGTACTTTCAGGTATCTCTGTCCCTGCAACGGTAACAGCGGCAAGCGGCACCGTATTTAAAGAAAATATTTTATTCACCCATCGGGGGCTTTCTGGTCCAGCTATTTTACAAATATCCAGCTACTGGAACCCTGGCGAGTACGTGAGTATTAACTTACTTCCAGATATCTCCATCAATGATTTTATCGTTTCAGAGAGACAACAGCACCCAAATCAATCATTGAAAAATACCTTAGCTAAATTATTACCAAAACGGCTAATTGAGGTATTACAAGCCCAAGGACAAATCCCTGAGTGTGCTCTAAAACAGCTTAATCATCCTCAAATTGAAGCGTTACACACCACATTACACCAATGGCAGGTGCAACCTAATGGAACGGAAGGTTACCGTACCGCCGAAGTGACATTGGGTGGCGTTGATACTCACGAAATATCATCTAAAACCATGCAATCACTTAAAGTACCAGACCTGTATTTTATTGGTGAAGTGATGGATGTGACCGGCTGGCTCGGAGGTTACAATTTCCAATGGGCATGGAGCTCCGCGGCTGCATGCGCGGAAAGCTTACCTCTCCCTTTTGCAAAAAACGACTAAAAAACACTCGGCCTTAACCAGACTCTTAACAGGATTGCTCTGTTAAAGTTATCGGCCTTTATTTATGGCCAAATAATCTTAATCCATTGAAAAATAATGGTTAATATTTAATTTCATATAAATCATATAATTGCAGTTTTAATTATAAGATATATTATTTTGGTTAAAAATAATGCTTTACAAACGATAGTGATAACTATTATCATTATCATCACTTCCTCAACAGGGTTACTTAGTCACCCTTTGCAGGGAGTACGACATTGCTCACATTGCTTCCAGTGTTTACTTTAGCCAGCCTTGCGCTGGCTATTTTTTTATTCACACCACATTCTCTGCAATCACCTTGTATCTTATTCAAATTTTTTGGATCCTATGGTTAATGGGAGCTACTTTTCTCTGTGTATAAATTGGTTAAACTGTCATCAATACATTTAGAGCGAGTTCAACCAAGGTTGAAATCCGTACAGGAGAGAACACGATGATCTATTTACGCAAAGCGAACGAACGTGGTCATGCAAATCATGGGTGGCTCGACAGTTGGCATACCTTTTCATTCTCTAGCTACTATGATGAGCAATTTATGGGCTTTTCTGCGCTGAGAGTGATTAACGAAGACTTTATTGCTGCTGGCCAAGGGTTTGGAACACATCCCCATAAAGATATGGAAATATTAACCTACGTGCTCAATGGTACTGTGGAACATAAAGACAGCATGGGCAATATGGAGCAAATCCCTGCGGGTGAATTTCAAATAATGAGTGCGGGTACGGGTATTCGTCACTCTGAGTACAACCCAAGCAATGAAGAAGAGCTACATCTGTACCAAATTTGGATCATTCCTGAAAGAACAGGCATTGAGCCACGTTATGAGCAAAAACGGTTCGACTCCAAAGACGGTAAGCAATTGGTGCTATCACCGGATGCACGTGATGGCTCCTTAAAAATTTATCAAGATATGGAACTGTGGCGCTGGGCATTACCTGCTAATGAAACACACACCCATGCTATCGCTGATAAACGTGTCGTGTGGATCCAGATCGTTAAAGGGAATGTTGAAGTGAATGGCCAAAAAGCAACCACCAGCGATGGTTTAGCCATTTGGCAAGAAACAGCGCTCACCATCAAAGCAAGTGAAGATAGTGAAATCCTGTTGTTTGACTTACCATCAGCAGAATAATCATTTTCACAACAAAAAAGGCTCTACTTTGGTAGAGCCTTTATTATTTATTGATTCACAAAACCAATTACAGTTTTGGCCCTGCTTTCACCAGTGCAGCGCCTGCTGGGGTGTCCGTGTACTTATCAAAGTTGTTCACGAAACGTTCCGCTAAGTCTTGCGCTTTTTCATCCCACTGTGCTTTGTCTGCATAAGTATTACGTGGGTCAAGGATATTGGTATCCACACCCGGTAATGCTGTTGGGATTTCTAAATCGAACACTGGCAGTTTAATCATGTCTGCTTTTTCGATGTCACCACTTAAAATAGCGTCAATGATGGCACGTGTATCTTTGATGGAAATACGTTTACCTGTACCGTTCCAGCCTGTATTCACTAAGTAAGCTTTCGCGCCCGCTGCTTCCATACGTTTAACTAATACTTCAGCGTATTGTGTTGGATGCAGTGATAAGAATGCCGCACCAAAGCAAGCGGAGAAGGTTGGAGTTGGTTCCGTGACACCACGCTCTGTACCTGCTAATTTCGCGGTAAAACCTGATAGGAAGTGGTACTGCGTTTGCTCAGGCGTTAAACGAGAAACAGGAGGTAACACACCAAATGCATCTGCGGTTAAGAAGATAACTTTTGTTGCATGACCCGCTTTAGAAACAGGTTTTACAATATTTTCAATGTGGTAGATTGGGTAAGAAACACGGGTGTTTTCTGTTTTTGAACCATCATTGAAGTCAACTGAACCATCTGCCAACACCATCACGTTTTCCAATAACGCATCACGTTTGATAGCGCCATAGATGTCTGGCTCAGCTTCTTTAGATAAGTTGATAGTTTTTGCGTAGCAACCACCTTCAAAGTTGAATACGCCGTCATCATCCCAACCGTGTTCATCGTCACCAATTAACTTACGTTTTGGATCGGTAGAGAGTGTGGTTTTACCTGTTCCAGATAAACCAAAGAAAATGGCTACATCACCTTTTTCGCCGACGTTAGCAGAACAGTGCATAGATGCAATGCCTTTTAATGGCAGCAGGTAGTTCATCATAGAGAACATACCTTTCTTCATTTCGCCGCCATACCAAGAGCCGCCGATCAGTTGCATGCGTTCGGTTAAGTTGAACGCAACAAAGTTTTCTGAATTCAAACCTTGTGCTTTCCAATTCGGGTTAGTACATTTTGCGCCATTCATGACGATGAAATCAGGTTCGAAACCCACTAATTCTTCATCAGATGGGCGAATGAACATGTTTTTAACGAAATGCGCCTGCCATGCAACTTCGGTGATAAAACGTACTTTTAGACGAGTGTCAGCGTTCGCACCACAGAATGCATCAATGATAAACAAACGTTTACCTGACAGTTGTTCAGTCACTAAATGTTTGAGATCCGCCCAAACTTCTTGTGACATAGGTTTGTTGTCATTTTTACCTTTACCTTGGTCTGCCCACCAAACTGTATCGCGAGTCACGTCATCACGTACAATATATTTATCTTTTGGTGAACGACCAGTAAAGATACCTGTATCAACCGCAACAGCTCCTAAAGTGGTTACTGTTCCACGCTCATAACCTTCAAGTCCAGGCTTAGTTTCTTCCGTGAATAATAGCTCGTAACTTGGGTTATAAACCACTTCAGTTACATCATGAATACCGTACTTTTCAAGTTCCTTCAGGGTAATGCTTTTAGCGCTCATTATATTGCTCCTGGTAAACATAACTAATCTGCGGATGATCATAATTCTTTACGACTAATTAACAGCGATTGCTATCAAAGAATTGAAAATGTATGATTTTTTTTAATTCATAATGAGACTTAGAGCACGTAATAATGCTTTAAAATTATAAGAAAAAGGTGCAGAATTGCACCCTTGTCACATAATTAGGTTGCTAAATCGTATCAGTGAAGTTGCTGATTTAGCTCATTATTTAACCCCTGAAGATCGGATTCAATAAATACATAATGTGAGCCACAAAATTCACATTCCATATCAATTTTCCCATCTTTGTGCAAAATATCGATAACATCTTCCTTAGGTAAGGTGGCTAACGTACTTTCGCAACGCTCCCTTGAACAAGTACAACGAAACTCGACAGATTGAGGGTCATATAAAGTGACATCTTCTTCATGATAAAGACGATGTAAAACCTCTTTCACATCCAATGTGCTCAGCTCTTGGCCTTTAATCGTGGCAGTCAGTTGCACTAAGTGGTCAAAAAAGTCATGGCTTGTTTCATTTGCTGCTGGCAAAACTTGCAATAACATACCACCTGCACTTGGTTTCCCATCTACTTCACCCACACGGATAAATAAACGGGTTGGTAATTGCTCTGATTGGCGGAAATAGGCATCAATGCTTTCTTCGATAGAATCCCCTTCGATCGCCACAATCCCTTGATAACGTTCACCTTGGTTCGGTGTGATGGTAATAACCATAAAACCGTTACCAATCATTTGCTTGAGAGTGCTACCCGCCACAACTGGGCCATCTACACGTGCAACACCACGCATCTGTTGTAAATTATTACCGTTGATAACCGCCAAATTAACAGGCCCATCACCTTGAATTTGCACAGTAATATCGCCATCGAACTTCAACATTGCCGTCAATAAACTGGTAGCAACAAGTAACTCACCCAACAACCCTTTTACCGCTGTTGGGTAGTCATGGTTTTCTAAAATATGTTCAAAGGTTTCATCAACACTGATCATTTCTCCACGAACGGAATGTTGTTCAAATAAAAAACGGTGGAGTAAGTCTTGGTTTGCCATAATATCTCTCTATTGCTCGGGCTGTTGCTCAGGCCGTCATTAAGACGACTCATGAGAATTTGTTTGTTTAAACTTTAACAGGGTACGCCGTTCTTTCTTATCCGGGCGTCGCTCTGGATGTGGCATCGTCAGTGCATTCATCTTACGCGCTTGTGCCATTTTCTCGCGTTGATTAATACTTTCTATCGTTTCACAGTACAGCAACTGAGCTTCCGGTGCACCTTTGCGCTGGCTACTGATTTGCATGATTTCAACCGTTCGTTCATCATTACCTTGCCGAAGCTTAACGATTCCATGCAGTTCAACAATTTTCCCTGGCTTAGTTCTTTGCCCATTGTAATGGACTTTACCGCCTTCAATCATTTCACGGGCGACCGCACGCGTTTTATAAAATCGCGCAGCCCACAGCCACTTATCAAGGCGAACAGGTTCTATAATGGATTGATTCATGGGGCCTCCTCAACATAAGTCTGAATCAAACTAAGAAGAGGCTCCCTCTACTTCCGGGATGATGCTATCGACGATAGGAAGGGGGATTAGCCTCAAAGCATTTATCATAATATTCTGTGATATTACGCAAACGCTTCTTATTATTCAAAACACGTAGCACAATCAACGAACCATTTAACAACGCACACACCAACAAAAATAGGATAAAAAGCGCACTACATATATACTGAGATACCACTTTTTCATTGGGTTCTTCATGCAACACAATTTGCAATGTCCCATTGGCATCTACTGATAAATCCGTAATTACACCTTCAATATTGAACGGTGTATTGATCAGAAGATTTGATAACCTTTGCAACTCTTGCCAACGCTGTAATGGCGATAGCTCATTAAAAGAAGCTCCCTGTATCGAATCAACTAAAGGCTTGTTTTCATCACTAATTAATAAAACACCACCAGGAGGCGGACTATTAATTTTGCGCACTTCTCTATCTATTTCTGTCCTGATAAAATCATATATGGTGTCTTCCACGATGTTTTCCAAGGCCTCAGCGCTACCAGCACGCAATAAAACATGAGCCCCTTTTAGTTTTCCCGTAGACGCTTTCTTTACTAAAGAAGGCCAATCATCTGTACTCCCTAGGTTAGTCAGTGCATTTTTTAATTTTAGGCAGTTATCAGAATTATGGCACAGTTGTTCTGTCCCCATGATGATAGCCGAAAAATCAAAGATAATATTCATCCCTGATTTCATAATATCCCGCTGTAATCTTGGGTTAACTCCTGTCGAGTTTTTATCTGGATGCAATTGGCTTTTGACGGTATCAAGCAATGATATTGAGTGTTCAACAACCTCTGATTGAGGTTCAGTCTGTAAACTAACATCATTCCAATAAATACCAGAGCAATCAAACGGCACAAATTGAGCTTGGTTTTCTTTATTCAAATTCGGTGATCGGTAACACATCCCTTTTCCTTGGGCAACTAATGTATCCCCAACTTTGAGCTGACGGGAAGCGAGCTCATTAGGACTCTCAGCCTTGATTTTCTCTGTGCCACCTAGCCACGCAAAACCCAGTTTTATTGGCAAATCTATCGGTTGATATGCAAATATCAGGGCCATCGTTAATAAAGCCCCAACTAACATCAATACATTCTTTTTGAACCGTTTGTACGGGTAATAGCGCTCTTCTTCATGCAAAGAAAGATACTTACCGTGCCTGACCACCTCACCCGTCGTATAAAAATCAATATTTACAGCTTGGTTTTCTTCGTATTTTAAATAATTCGTCCAATGATTAGGGTAGTGCAAGTCAATACCAGCAATAGACGTATTGGTGGAATATTTTTTATCCAGTTCGCCATAGAGTTCCCAGCGCTTTGGTTGGCCATGAATGCATTGAATATCTTGATATTGTCGGGGAAACATCCTAGAACGAAAGAGAATAAGTAACCCAATAATAAACGTAATCGTTGTGATCACTAATCCTGATTCCTGTAATAAAGGAATCGAAACAAGGGTTAAATAACCAAATAAAAAACTCAGGCAGATAATCGCAGCACCAAGCCAACCTGTAGAATGGTGTAGCCGATGTTCTTCATTCGTCTCTTTACGAACTTTCAATCGCTCAATACTATGCTGGCCACGTTCTTGAATTGCCGCATCAGGCCATGTTGAATCGATAGGCATACCCGTTTGCCATTCACTACTGAAATCTTTCAGCGAATGGCTATTCATTGAAATAATTAACGGCAAGTGGTCTGTTTCCACTATTTCCATAACATTTTGGCGTTGCAAAAAAGGCTCAAGCTGTGAAGGGAGCTGAACCTCAATTGTATCAATAAAATAGCGCCAACTATTTCCTTGCTCTTGGCGTAAGTTAAAACGTGTCAATGAATGGCAAACTGTCGCTATGATTGAGTTTTTTTTGATTTGCCATGGATGCTGAGATGTATTTGTTGATATAGCAGCGCAATAATTTAAATACTGGGAGATGGTTTGGTAATCTGAATCAATCATTTTCCTAAATGATGGTGACGCTACAGAAGGTATTTGATAGACGCCAGAATGCCGCCCCCGCCTAAAATATAGGAAGGAAGCCATTATAGTCAGGCTAATAACAATTATAGCCGTTATAATGACATGGTTCAGCATTGTTTCCCCAATGAAAAATGAATAAGAAAAGCATATCAGCCCTCACACTTCCTAAAAATAAGCCGATTCCTATTCTATTTGTAGTTTTTATTTTAAATTACAACATCTTGTAAAAAATGTTTTATTTGTTTACCCGTATTATTTGTTTGAGTCAATTATACTAACAGCATTTTATCTACTCGATAATATCTATCATTTTATTTTGATATAGGTCATAGTTGTATGATGATTTCGAAATACGGGCAGTGCTAGGTAAAACGCGTCTCGTAAATCAATGAAATATGCTTTTAGCAATAGATTTCACTCATCCTGTTCGGAAATCGTTATGACAGAGTTAAAAAAACCTAAAATCTTGAATATTCAAGATGTTGCTCAATCAAAATTATTCAGCATTCAATCAGTTGACCTCGAATTTAGTAATGGTGAAAAACGAGTCTATGAAAGAATGCGGCCCGCAAAACGCGAAGCGGTTCTTATTGTTCCTATCATGGGTGATAACCTCATCCTCATTCGCGAATACGCTGTCGGGATTGAAAGCTATGAATTAGGCTTTCCCAAAGGTGCTATCGACCCCGGTGAAATTGCCATTGAAGCAGCCCAGCGTGAACTCAAAGAAGAAATTGGTTATGGCGCTAATCACATGGTTCAGCTCGCCAAACTGACGATGTCGCCATCATACTTTTCAAGTAAAATGAATATTCTTATCGCTCAAGACTTATACAGGGAAAAACTCAAAGGAGATGAGCCTGAACCTCTACAACAAGAGCTATGGCCAATATCTCGAATGATGGAATTACTGGAACACCCTGATTTCAACGAAGCTCGGAATATTAGCGCACTTTTCTATCTAGAACGTTACCTAAAAAGTGTTAGGTAATAACACTTAACATTACATCTGCTGTATGTTATTTCTATAACTAATCATTAATATAGGTATATAACCTACTGATATATTAAACGTCTCTATAGAAAACACCCCATGTTTTAAACCAACAATGGGGTGCTAATTATAGGTATTTAACCAACAATAATTTTAAAATAGCTCTTGGCTGGCCCCGCCTTCCGTAGAAATTGTCGTACCTACCTCTTGTACCGCATGTTCTTTCGGTTCAGTTCCTTCAATAAAATACTCACGACGGGAGGAACCTAATTTACCTGTTCTGCTATCAATGGAGACCGAAATAACACCTTTAGGCGGTTTCATTGTTTTCACTGGTACCCCTGCCAAAATAGACTTCATAAAGTCGTTCCACATGGGTTGTGCACTTTTAGCCCCGGCTTCACCACGACCTAATGTTCGCCTATTATCATCGAAACCAATCCATGCAGAAGCAACAACATCTGGGCCATAGCCAGAGAACCAAGCATCCTTAGAGCTGTTAGTTGTCCCTGTTTTCCCACCAATATCACGGCGACCACCTAAGTCTCTCGCTGCACGCCAACCTGTACCTGACCAACCAGGCTCGCCATAAATATTGGTCATCATCGCATCCCTAATTAAGAATGCAAGTGGGGTATTAATTACATGAGGTGCATATTGGTCACCAGAGTTCCCGTCTAAGTTAGCTGCCGTCGTTAATTCCATTGTTGGCTCTTTTATGACGGTATTATCGCCTGATTGTGTCACTTCTTCGGTAGACTCATCATCAATACCGTTGCTCACAATAGTGCGTTCCGTATCACCATAAATTACCGGAATATTCGTGCAATCAGGGCATGCTATTTTAGGGTTGGCTTCGAAAATAACCTCATCATTATGATTTTCGATCTTCGAAATGTAGTATGGGTCAATCAAATACCCACCATTGGACATGACAGCATATCCACGAACCATTTGCATTGGTGTGAATGATGGCGCACCTAGCGCTAACGCCTCAGTGCGGTTAATATTTTCCGCTGGAAAACCAAAGCGAGTCAGATAATCAGCCGCATAATCCACCCCCATGGCTCTCATTGCACGAACCATCACAACGTTTTTTGATTGGCCTAAACCTTGACGTAAACGAATAGGCCCATCATAGCGAGGAGGTGAATTCTTAGGACGCCAATCAGAACCTGCACCTGCATCCCAACGGCTAATTGGTACATCATTAAGTAATGATGATAATGTCAGGCCTTTATCCATTGCCGCTGTATATAGGAAAGGTTTAATATTCGAACCAACTTGGCGTAATGATTGGGTGACTCGGTTAAACTCACTCATATTGAAGTCAAACCCACCAACTAGCGCAATAATCGCCCCATCATTTGGATTTAAAGCAACAAATGCCGCATTCGCATCAGGTACTTGCCCTAACCACCAGTTATCTTTAACTTTTCGAACCCAAATTTGCTCACCCACTTGCATGACTGCATTTACAGCTCTTGGCGCGGCACCTTGTTGAGTATCTGAAATAAATTTACGCGCCCAACGCACACCGGTCATTGTAATAGGAATTTGCGAACCATCAGCTAACATCACTTGCGCTTCTGAAGCTGTTGCAGATGTCACAACTGCAGGCATTAAAGGCCCATAAACCGGCATTTTTTTCAATTTTTCGACTATCTGCTCTGCTGTCCAAGCCGTTTCATTCTGTTTCCATAAAACCTCGGCAGGACCGCGATAACCGTGGCGAGTATCGTAGTCGATCAAATTATTACGGACTGCGGTTGTTGCAGCTTCCTGATCTTTACGGATCACCGTAGTGTAGACTTTATACCCATCGGTATACGCATCTTCACCATATTTATCAAACAAGGTTTGACGTGCCATTTCGGCTAAATACGGCGCAGAAAAATCAATTTTCGGCGCATGATACGAAGCAACTATTTTTTCATTTTTTGCTTGTTCATACTGGTCTTGAGTAATGTATTTCTCCTCAAACATGCGAGAAAGAACCACATTACGACGACTTACCGCACGGTCATAAGAATACAGAGGGTTAAATGTAGAAGGTGCTTTTGGTAAACCTGCAATCATCGCAATTTCACTAAGCGTCAACTCATCCACTGTCTTACCAAAATAAACGTACGCAGCTGCTCCGACGCCATAAGCACGGTTACCTAAATAAATTTTATTCAGGTACAACTCCATAATTTCATCTTTAGTAAAAAGCTGCTCAATGCGAATAGCCAAAAATGCCTCTTTAGCTTTACGCATGAGGGTTTTTTCAGGGCTTAAATAAAAATTTCTCGCGAGCTGCTGAGTGATTGTACTGGCCCCTTGAGATGCATGGCCAGAAGACGCCATTACGGTAACCGCACGGAAAATACCAATAGGGTCAATCCCATGGTGCTCATAAAAACGGCTATCTTCAGTGGCGATAAACGCTTTGATCATTAAAGGAGGAATTTCTGCCAGAGGTAAAGGAATACGACGCTTTTCCCCATATTGGGCAATCAATTCGTTATCCGCACTGTATACCTGCATTGGAATTTGCAGACGAATGTCTTTCATTGTTGCTACATCAGGTAACTCACCTTCCACATATTTATACATGCCATAAATCGAGGCGGTTCCCAAAAAAATGCAACAGAAAACAAGAATAAAAAAATATTTTACGAACTTCACCGGAAAATTCCCATGCTCGGCTAACAAGAGGGTTTAGATATCACTAACACACAGTATAAAGCTTATACAGCACAATAGAAATCGTAATTTATTTGTTAATGATAAGGAAATTAACTATGTATACATCAAAATGGAACATTGGGATCGACCTCTATCGAGATAGAATACAGCTAGTCGCTGCAAAGCGGCGCAGACAATACTGGCATTTATGTGAATGTTGGCAACAACAATTACCATTCGAGCTAACTGATAATTCTAGCCATGAACAATATCAAATTTTACTGAATATTTTATTACAATGGCGTCAGAAATTACCTAAAAAGTGTTCCGTATCCTTCGCATTACCCGCTGTCCGTACAATAAAACAACAAATTTCATTACCCAGTGAAATCAAATTGCCACAACCAGAATTAGGGTGGTATTTACAATCTCAAGCTGAAAAACGTTTTTCTATGCACGCCCAAGAGCTGGTTATCGACTATCGCGTCATCAAACAACAGGTTTATTTTAATGGGGCCCGCCAGTCAGATATTACTTTTTGGCAAAATCTATTTACAGAAAGCGGGTTCAATCTGCTTGCTATTGATGTCGCCCCCATAGCTTTACGTTATGTGGCAAGAAACGCGGGTTTACCCGATGAATGCTGGGTTATTCATTATCGACAAGGTGAATGGCTTTGGTCAGGGCCAATTAGCCAACCAGCTAATTATAACCATTTGCAAGATACCGATATACCGACACTTTCCCACTTGCTGCCCTTTATTGATCAAGAAAAAGCCTCACCTATTTACCTCATTACAGATCATGAACAGATTTCTCGTACTGATGAGGTAGCTCACCACTGGGAATTACGCCAAGCTTTTCAACAGCATAATATTAAATTACCACAGTTACTGGGGGATTTTGTGATTGCTGCCGGTCTTGCTTTACGTCATGGAGATATTTAATTGATGGAAATATACCAAGTTAACTTTCTCCCTTGGCGCCAACAGCAAATAAAAAAGAAGATACGAGAGTTTTTACTCTTTTGTTCTGTGGTTTGCTGCTCAGTGATTATAGCGTGTGTTTTTTTATTTATTTTTCAACAAATTGAAATGAAAGACCTAAAAAATAGAAAGCACAATAACCAACTACAATATGAACAGATACAACAATTAGTATTGCAAATCGCGACTCAACAAACACAGATTAATAGCTTAATGAGCAAAAAAAGAAAGATAGATAGCATCATAGTAAATAACCAATTTTTACTTAAGTTACTACAAAACCTTCCAACTCTAACTCCACCCAAAAGTTGGCTAACAAATCTACAGTTAATGAATAACAAAATAGAGATCAAAGCTAACAGTTATGATTTTCAAGATATCAATTCGCTTGGCTTACAACTTAAAAATCACCCAGGTTTGAGTGATATTCAATTGAAAAAAATCAGCCGAGTGAATCAATTAAACCGTTTACACCTCACAGCCAAATATCAAGGAGTGCTCGATGAATGAGTCCATACATTCTTTTTGGTATCGCCCATTTTGGCAACAAACCCTACCTGTTTGGTTCTTAATTGTGCTTTGTATCACTGCGGGGTATTTTTTATACTGGAAAAAAAATCAAAATCAGATCATGGAATTAACCATTGAGAACCTGAATTTAATTGAAGCAATTACAAGAGAAAAGAAAGCTCTCTATCACTCACCTTCGTTACAACAACTTGAAAAACAAGCTCAATCACTAAAGCAATCCGTTGATATTAAAGAAGCTCCTCTTGAATTACTGACACAGTTAAATACCTTGCTCTCACATTCATCTGTGACACTTAATCAATTGCAACCAACAGATACCAATACCTATTTTATGGAGTTCCAAGGTCACTTCATTCCTATTTATCACGTTATAGAACAGCTTCTTACCCTTCCTCAAACCCAGAGATGGCATTTTCATGACATAAAAATATATTTAAAACAAGGAATTATCATCACCTCCATCTCATTTTCATTGTTCAACGACACTCTCGCTATCAAGGATGAAAACCGCAATGAATAGCTCACGAACTAACATCCTCATGCTGATTGCTGGGGGACTCTTCTTTTTATCTTCATTTTTAATCTCTGCCGAAGAGGTTAGAGATCCTTTTGCACCACTGATACCTCCCTTAGTAATAGAAAACCAGCCTACTCCGGAAACAGCAGTAGCGCAGGTAACGCCAAGTAAAACATCATTAACCCAAAAGATATTTAAATTAATCTCAACCAATGTCCAAGAGGTTCGTCATCTATTAGAACATCCAGATACTTCGTTATTATCAAAAAATGCCTCTATCCATCACGATATCACGACAAACAGCCTCATTATTAAAGAGGATCCAGATCGATTAGCACTGATTGATGAATGGATAAAACATCAAGATAAGCCAAATAAACAAGTACAGATCACTGCACATATCATTAGTAGCAGCCGAACTGCATTACAGGAGTTGGGCTTAGAATGGGGAATGATGGCAGGTGGAAATCTAAACGCTAATCACTTATATCGCTACAATCGTTACTCTTCAATATCAGGACAATTTGCCTTCAATGTTCTTAGTCTTGGTGATGGTTTACTTGAAATGAAACTGAAAGCATTAGAAAAAGAAAATCTGCTTTCTATTATTGCGAGTCCTCGTTTAGTTGCTTCGCATCAACAACCCGCAAGTATTCAGCAAGGTACAGAGATCCCCTATGTCACCAGTAATGACAAGAAAACACACGTACAATTTAAAGATGCCGTTCTGGGTATGGATGTTACCCCCTCGATTGTGCGTGATGAAAAAATTGAGTTAAACCTTAAAATTAGTCATAACTCACCCGATACTGCACTCACTAGCAGCCAACATCATCACTTAGCCATCAATAAACAAGAAATCGCAACTAACGTAACCATCAAAAATAATGAAACCCTTATCCTTGGGGGAATTTTTCAGCAAAAACAAGAAAAAACAGAGATGGGCTTACCCTTTTTATCTCATATCCCTTTTCTAGGTACATTATTCACAAATACGGCAAAGCATACAGATAAGCGTGTCCTTATTATTTTTATAACACCAAAACTTATCAATATTTAACATGGAAAAAATAACGCATATACTTCAAATAGTTGAATACACAATAAGTCAAAGATGACAAAAAAAAATATTTTTTATGGCATAAACCTACCGGATAAATTTGACGCTGGCGTCGTTTTAGCATACAAGGTTATCCATTGAGTGTTCTAACTATCCGTAGATTAAAGAACAAGCTGTCAGTCGCTTATAAAACAGCCACAATTAATGTTGCTCTATTCTTAACAGAAATAACTTGCTGATACCAATAGCTAGAAACTGTTAAAAAGCATGATAAACAAGGCATTAGACAACATAGACGGCTCAAGTATCGAAACCTGTAATTTTAAATATGGCACTTTGCTTGCTTAGTGCCATATTTATATAGTTGCAATTCAGGTTGATGTATTGAGATAATTTTCTTATCTGATCTCACATCATCACTTATGAGGTTTCAGTTTAGGTCCCGCCGCTAATCTGATTGGCGGGGCGGGTAATCATTAACGAATAATCGTAGTAATACCAAAAAACATGGCAGAGAAACGCAATATCTTTCTGGTTGGACCAATGGGTGCTGGCAAAAGTACTATTGGCCGTCAGTTGGCTCAACAGCTTAATATGGAGTTTTTCGACTCTGATCACGAGATAGAAAAACGCACTGGCGCAGATGTAGGCTGGGTATTCGACCTTGAAGGTGAAGAAGGCTTTCGCGATCGCGAAGAAAAAATCATCAATGAGCTTACAGAGAAACAAGGCATTGTATTAGCAACAGGTGGTGGCTCTGTTAAGTCCAAAGAGACCCGTAATCGCCTATCCGCTCGCGGTGTCGTTGTTTATCTTGAGACCACAATTGAGAAACAATTATCTCGTACACAACGTGACAAAAAACGTCCACTGCTACAAGTTGACGAACCCGCACGTGAGGTTCTTGAGAAACTGGCTGACGAACGTAATCCTATGTATGAAGAAATTGCTGATATTACCATTCATACTGATGAGCAAAGTGCAAAAGTTGTTGCCAACCAAATCATTGAACTATTAGAAAAAAACTAATTGTTCATGGTGTTATTTTCAAAAATGAACTCAAGGTAAAGCAAGATGGAAAAAGTCACCGTCACTCTAGGCGAACGTAGCTATCCAATCAATATTGCACCCGGCTTATATCAACAAACCGGGGCATTTGAGCCATTAACTGCGGGTCAACGAGCAATGATCGTGACAAATGAAACTCTTGCCCCTATTTATCTCGATAAGATAAAGAATGCCCTTGAAACTTCAGGCGTAAAAGTTGATACCATCATTCTACCGGATGGTGAACAATACAAATCATTATTCATTATGAATGATGTATTTACCGCATTACTTGAAAAACACCATAACCGTGACACCACCCTCATCGCTCTTGGTGGGGGCGTCATTGGTGACCTAACAGGTTTCGCAGCAGCAAGCTATCAGCGTGGAGTACGTTTTATTCAAGTACCTACGACCTTATTATCTCAAGTGGACTCTTCTGTCGGTGGTAAAACCGCCGTCAATCACCCACTAGGGAAAAATATGATCGGCGCATTTTATCAGCCCGCTTCTGTTGTGGTTGATCTCAACTGCTTAAAAACTCTCCCACCAAGAGAACTTGCCTCCGGCTTAGCAGAAGTCATTAAATATGGCATTATCCTCGATAGTGAATTTTTTAGCTGGCTAGAAGAGAATATTGATGCCCTCGTCTCTCTTGATGACCAAGCGATGGCTTACTGTATTCGCCGTTGTTGTGAACTAAAAGCACAAGTGGTTGCTGCGGATGAAAAAGAAACCAGTGGGTTACGTGCATTATTGAACTTAGGCCATACCTTTGGTCATGCTATCGAAGCGCATATGGGCTATGGCGTCTGGTTACATGGTGAAGCTGTCGCGGCTGGCATGGTTATGGCAGCAAAAACAGCAGAATTACTTGGTCAATTTACTCCTGAACAAACTCAGCGGGTGGTCACACTTTTAGAGCGTGCATCACTTCCCGTCAAAGGCCCTTCACAAATGAAGCCCGATGATTATCTCCCACATATGATGCGAGATAAAAAAGTGATGGGTGGAAAACTGCATTTAATTTTGCCTACCACTATCGGCCATTCGGAAATGCGTTCAGATGTTGATACGCAGACTGTCATTGCGGCAATATCATCCTGTATGTCATAAAACGAAGAAAAAGCTGAATTTTTACTGGCGTTTTAAAATGTTACTGGTAGATGTTCACTAAAGTCGTTAAATTATACGGTGTGCCTACGCCTATATACGAAACCCTGAAAAAGCGTATTATCAATACCACTTTGGCTAGCGTGGTATTACGAAAGGATATATGCTTTAAATAAGCAGCGATGTCCTGCTTGGTCGTTAGAGGTTGTACTGATAAGAGACATTTTATCTCTACTATAGGCAAATTTTATTCGGGAGAGGAAAATGGACGAATTTAAACCAGATAACCAGTCTCAAGGTCAAAATGATCTTAGGCCTGATACATCAGATAGACCGACAGGGCGCTCACGCCAATCATCATCTGCTGCAAAACCTAAAATTGCACTTTCACGTCAACATATTATGATTGGTGTGGGTGTACTGGTCTTATTGCTGCTCATTATTGCTATCAGCTCAGCGCTGAAAGCCCCTACAGAGCATGAAAAGCAACAAACAACGGGTGCCAATAATTCACAGAATATCGATTTATCGGGTTCCTCATCGTTGACAAATTCACAAGGTCAAACGCTATCAGGGCAACCGCAAGAAATCACTGGTTCACAAATTACGCCAACGCCAACCCAAGGCGAACCTCAAACTCAACCAAATGGTCTGGGTGAGCGAATCGAAATACCTGGCGATGTAGTTGATGCCTTAAACCAAGGCCAAGTTTCTGTGCCAGGCACTAGCCAGCCACAAAATACGACACCGTTAACGCCACCAACCGTTAAACCTGTGGAACAACAACCCGTAGTCAAACCAGTAACGCCAGAAAAAACACCTGTAAAACCCGTTGAGCCAAAACACCCTGTGCAAACTAAACAGCCAGCAAAATCAACGGCAAGTAGCCAAGGTAGCAATATCATGTCTGCACCAGCAGGTAGCTACACATTGCAACTCAGCAGTGCAAGCCGCTCTGATACACTGGAAGCTTTCGCAAAAGAAAACAAATTGGCCAATTACAAAGTTTATAAAACCATACGTAATGGGCAAACTTGGTATGTTCTTATTCACGGAAATTATAGTTCAGTGACCGACGCAAAAAATGCAATAGGGACCTTACCTGCTGCAGTACAAGCGAAAAAACCGTGGGTTAGAAATATGAAACAAGTCAAACAGGATCAAAAATAACAACGTTTTTCCCCGGGCGCATTATGTTGTCCTGACAGAGTATAAATGCAGTTACTCTAAACGATTGTAATAATAAGACGGCATGAAAAAAAAACGCGCTTTTTTAAAATGGGCTGGGGGTAAATACCCCCTTGTGGAAGAAATCAAAAAACACCTTCCACAAGGTGATTGCTTAATTGAGCCTTTTGTTGGTGCTGGGTCAGTGTTTTTAAACACCAGTTATGATTCATACATACTGGCAGATATCAACAGTGACCTCATCAACCTTTACAATACGGTTAAAGACCGCGCTGATGCTTTTATTGAAGAAGCCCAGCAAATCTTCACACCTGAATATAATACTTCCGAACAATATTATTTAATGCGTGAAGCCTTTAACCAATCGACCGATACTGAGAAACGCAGTGTCCTTTTTTTATACTTAAACCGCCACTGCTATAATGGGTTATGCCGCTATAATTCTCGTGGTGAATTTAACGTTCCTTTTGGCCGCTATAAAAAGCCCTATTTTCCTAAAGAAGAATTACTGTGGTTTGCTGAAAAATCACAAAATGCCACGTTTATGACTCAGCATTATGGTGAAACTTTGCTCAACGCAAAAGAGGGGTCTGTTGTCTACTGTGACCCACCATATGCACCTTTATCAGATACAGCTAACTTCACGGCGTATCACACGAATGCATTTAATTCGCTCGAACAACAAAACTTAGCTATTTTGGCTCAAAAGTTATCAACAGAAAGTAAAATTCCTGTCTTGATCTCAAATCATGATACCCCGATGACGAGAGAGTGGTATTATCAAGCTCAATTGCATATTGTAAAAGTACGTCGCACCATTAGTAGAAATATATTAAACCGGACAAAAGTCAATGAGTTACTGGCATTATATCCGGGTATACCTAATAGCCTTTCTCCTAGAAAAACGGATAAGAAAAAAACGCAGCGCCTTGTACCTAGCGATGAATGGCTCTCAGATAACGATTAATAATCGGAGACAATAATGAAAAACTTTCTCATTGCCCCATCTATTTTATCTGCTGACTTTGCACGTTTAGGCGAAGATACCGCCAATGTTCTTGCAGCTGGTGCCGATATTGTGCATTTTGACGTTATGGACAACCACTACGTACCCAACTTAACGTTTGGCGCACCTATATGTAAAGCACTGCGAGACTACGGAATTACTGCACCTATCGATGTTCATTTAATGGTGAAGCCAGTTGACCGCATTATCCCAGATTTTGCTAAGGCCGGTGCAACCCATATTAGTTTCCATCCTGAAGCCAGCGAACATGTTGACCGCTCACTACAGTTAATTCGCGAACATGGCTGTACCGCGGGGTTAGTATTTAACCCAGCAACACCACTTAGCTACCTTGATTACGTCATGGATAAAGTTGATATGATCCTACTCATGTCTGTGAACCCAGGGTTTGGAGGCCAATCGTTTATCCCACAAACACTCAATAAATTGCGCCAAGTCCGTAAATTAATTGATGAAAGTGGCTATGATATTCGTTTGGAAGTCGACGGCGGTGTCAAAGTGAATAATATCGCAGAGATTGCAGCGGCAGGTGCCGATACCTTCGTTGCGGGTTCTGCTATTTTCGACCAACCGGACTATAAAACCGTCATCGACGCGATGCGTAACGAATTACAAAAGGTATCTCAATGACTGAAGTGGTATTAGAGAATATCAAAGCGATCGCTTTCGATTTAGACGGCACACTCGTAGACAGTGCAGCTGGCTTAGCTGAAGCCATCGACAACATGCTCAAAGAATTTAATTTTGCCCCTGCAGGTAAAGAACGCGTTTCTATTTGGGTAGGCAATGGTGTTGATGTGTTAGTTGAACGCGCACTTTCATGGGCAGGTGCCGAAATCACACCTGAGCGACAAAAAAAAGCTCGAGCCAGTTTTGATAAATTCTATGCAACGTCCGTCACAACAGGCAGCCAACTGTTTCCTGGAGTAAAAGACACTTTAGAGCAATTAGCAAAACATGGCTTACCTATGGGGATTGTTACTAATAAAGCGACCCCATTTATTGCGCCATTATTAAAGAAATTAGGTATTGAACACTACTTTTCTCTAGTCTTGGGTAGCGATGACGTCAAAGCTTTAAAACCGCATCCTGCTCCCCTCTACCTAACGATGGGAACATTCGGTTTACGTAAAGAAGAATTGCTTTTTGTCGGCGATTCTCGTAATGATATTATTGCAGCGAAAAGCGCTGAATGCCCGTGTGTCGGTCTGACCTACGGTTATAACTATGGTGAATCTATTGCACTGAGTGAACCGAACTGTGTATTAACACATTTTTCTGATTTATTACCTGCAATCGGGTTATCTGAAATAAAATAAGCAAGGACATAACTAAATGAGCACTCCCACTGAAAAATTAAAGCAACCCCAAAAACCAATCGTATTCAGCGGCGCACAGCCTTCCGGTGAATTAACCATCGGTAACTACATGGGTGCATTACGTCAGTGGGTACAAATGCAAGATGACTACGACTGCATTTACTGTATCGTTGACCAGCACGCCATCACCGTTCGCCAAGACCCTGTTGAACTGCGTAAAAGAACCCTCGATACACTTGCGCTCTATTTAGCATGTGGTATTGACCCGAAAAAAAGCACCATTTTTGTGCAGTCACACGTACCACAACACGCTCAACTGAGCTGGGCGCTTAACTGCTACACCTATTTCGGTGAGTTGAGCCGTATGACTCAGTTTAAAGATAAATCTGCCCGTCACGCAGAAAATATCAATGCGGGACTCTTTGATTACCCAGTACTAATGGCAGCAGATATTTTGATTTATCAAACGAATCAAGTACCTGTTGGTATTGACCAGAAACAACACCTTGAATTGAGCCGTGATATTGCTCAACGCTTCAATGCCATTTATGGTGATATTTTCACTGTACCCGATCCATTCATTCCGACTGGTGGTGGTGCCCGTGTTATGGCTCTGCAAGATCCAACCAAGAAAATGTCTAAGTCCGATGATAACCGTAACAACGTTATCGCCTTATTAGAAGACCCGAAATCTGTCGTGAAAAAAATCAAACGCGCAATGACTGACTCCGAAGAGCCACCTCGTATTCGTTATGATTTAGAAAACAAACCAGGGGTTTCTAACTTATTAGATATCATGTCGGGTGTGACAGGTAAGAAAATTGCTGAACTTGAAGCCGAATTTGAAGGGCAAATGTACGGTCATCTTAAAGGGGCCGTGGCAGAAGCCGTTTCCGGTATGTTAACCACACTTCAAACTCGTTATCATGAATTCCGTAATAACGAAGCGCTGCTCAACCAAATTATGGATGAAGGCGCAACCAAAGCCGCTGCTCGCGCACAAGAAACGTTAGATAAAGTTTACGAAGCTATTGGCTTCGTTAAACGCCCTCAGTAACAATCATTGTATTAACTCAGTAAAAATGGGGTTTTTCCCCCATTTTTACTCTAATCAATTTTCACCAATTAATTCATTGATGCTGTTTATTTCACCTTAACGCTCTGAATCTAATTGTTCATTATTTTTCAGAACATCTTGCGCCTTGCTGTAGCTCTCAATTAATAATTGATAAGCAGGGAAGATTTGTGTGTAAGCCATTGCCCACTCCTCCGCATCTTCGCGGTTCCAAGTCCCTTGTAGTTCTGAAGCAACCGCAGCAGTATCCATCGGCACCACACCCGCTTGAACAACACGCGCTAAAGTAATTTCTTGCGCCATTTTGCTGTAAGTGCCTGAAGCGTCAATCACCACAAATACTTGGTAGCCATCCATCACCGCACTAATTGCAGGGAACGCCATACAAACACTGGTAATAGTTCCGGCAATAATCAGTTGCTTTTTACCTGTTGCTTTCACGGCCGCCACAAACTCTGGGTTATCCCATGCATTAATTTCACCGCGGCGTGCAATATATTGTGCATGTGGTGCATTTTGATGAATTTCTGGTATCAACGGGCCATTTGGGCCTTGAGGTACAGAAGCAGTTGTTATTACTGGAATTTTAGCTAGGGAAGCCATTTTAGCCAGAACAGCGGCGCGAGCACGTAATTCCGTCATTGGCATATCACCTACAGTTTGAAATAAACCACTCTGGTGATCGATTAATAACATCACCGCATCTTCTGGGTTAATAGCAGGACGTTGACCATTAAAATTAGCTGGGCTACTCATGATGAAACCTCTCAATCGATAAAATATGAAACCTGTTTTTGATTTAAAAATAGAACGATAGCCGCTCCGTTTTCGTGTTATTTAGATTAATTCATCGATTTAAGGCTGAGTAGTCCAGTTTTTAGTAAACACTGTTCTATAAATAGAATAATTAGACTTTATTCTATTGTTCTATCACTGCAACAATGAAACCTATTTTTGCCACTACTGCCAAATGATTTGCTCCTTTATTATTCAGTCATCAAAACAATTTTAGGAGCAAAACCATGAAAAAAATTATTGGTATCTATCAATCTCCTCGTAGCCATTGGGTAGGAGACGGCTTCCCTGTCCGTTCAATGTTTAGCTATAACGATCATGGGAAATACCTCAACCCATTCCTTTTGCTCGACAGAGCGGGGCCTTTTGATTTCCCAAGCTCAAATTCAGCAAACAGAGGCGTTGGAGAGCACCCACACCGTGGGTTTGAAACAGTCACGATTGTGTATGATGGCGAAGTCGCCCACCATGACTCTACGGGTGAAGGTGGTGTAATAGGTCCAGGTGATGTTCAGTGGATGACTGCAGCATCGGGTATTTTGCATCAAGAGTATCAGTCTGATGCCTTCATGAAAAAAGGTGGCACACTTGATATGGTGCAACTGTGGGTCAATTTGCCAGCAAAAGACAAATCAGCGGCCCCCGGCTACCAGCTGTTAGAAAGCCAAAGCATGCCAAAAGTCGCATTACCCAATGATGCAGGTACATTGCGAGTGATTGCCGGTGACTATTTGGGCAATAAGGGTGCAGCACAAACCTTTAGTCCATTGGATGTATGGGATTTGCAGCTTAACAAAGGTAAAACTGTGGGTATCCCAACTAAAGCGGGACGCCATGTCGGTTTAGTCATGCTACGTGGTTCAATATTTGTTGATGACCGTTCTGCTTTAAACGAAGGGGAACTGATGATCCTCGACGATACAGACAGCAATATTCTGTTAGAAGCCACAGAAGATGCCTTAGTGCTGTTACTCAGTGGTGATCCCATTAACGAGCCAGTTGTTGGCTACGGCCCCTTTGTGATGAATACTGTTCAAGAAATCAATGAAGCCATAAATGATTTCAACAGTGGGAAATTTGGCCGCATTCCTGAAACACAATAAATGACGAATATTTCCCTGATAGCCTAATGTGCTATCGGGGAAATTTATTTCACTGACGGCGAAATATTATCTGCTAAATAATTTAACAGTAATTGGATTGATGGCAACAACCCTTTACGTGATGGATATACTGCATGAATGATATCTTCAGGAAACTGCCATTGTGGTAATACCTCTATCAAATTCCCTGATTCAATGTCTTTTTCTACCACACCATAAGGTAGCCTTGCGATCCCGACACCTTTTAGCGCCGCGCGATATAACGTTAAGATATCTGTTGTCGCTAACTTAGGGGTAAAATGCTGTGTAAAGCTAAGGTCGTCACTGTTTTTGAGGGTTAACGTGTAATTTTGTGAATGCTCTGTATTCGCTAACATCGGGTAATCCACCAGCTTTTCTGGTTCTATGAGTTCACCCTGCTCTGCGAATAATTGTGGGCTAGCCACTAATATACGCCGTGAATACCCTAGTACTTTCATCATTAAGCCTGAATCATCTAAGGGCAATGAACGCACGCGAATAGCTAAATCCAACCCTTCACTAATAACATCAACAGGGCGGTTAACCGCTAAGATTTGGATATCGATATCAGGGTATTTCATCATAAAATCTACAAGTAATTCATTGAGATATACTTGTAATAGTGCAACTGGGCACGATAGTTTGATCGTTCCTTTAGGATGTGACTGAACGGAACAAATCAATTCGTGAGCAACTTCAGCTTCATCAACTACATTTTTACACTGCTGATAAAAAACTTGTCCCACTTCCGTGACATGAAACTGGCGGGTAGAACGGTAAATCAATGAAACATTAAGTTTTTTTTCTAAATCTGCAATGCGACGACTTAATTTAGATTTAGGGATCCCTAGAGCCAAACCCGCTTGTGAAAAACCACCATATTCGACAACTTTCACAAAATAGTAGAGATCATTTAAATCATATTGCATCTCATTCCCCCAATATTCCCAATCGCAATATCACATCTTACTAAAAACCCTAAAAAAGCGCTTTAAAAATGAATACTGCCACTTAAGGCCTGCAAACAAAACAAATAGTCTGGTGAGCAAAACAACTAATTCACGATAACAAAGCGAAATAAATTAAAGTGACAGATTCGCTATTGGAGGTTTCGCATGTACCGCGCACTCAGGGAATTACTTCACCCCTATCGTTTCACATTATTATTTGCACTTATTTTACAAGCTATTGCAGGCCTCTGTTCACTCATTCCATTAATAGCAATTAGCCAAGTTGCAGTTGCTCCCGTTCATCAATATTATGAGTGGGTTATTATTGCTTGTACCGGTGGTGTAAGTTGGCTAATTTGCCAAACTCTTGCTCTGTATTTAACACATCAAACGGATAACCATCTCTGCCATCAAGTCAGACTACAACTTCTGAATAAAGTAGAAAAACTTCCATTAAACCACTTTGCCCAACATGGTAGAGACGGCTTTTTACAAATTGCAGATCGCGATGTGCGAGGGTTACATCAATTAACCGCTCATGCCCCCGCTGATATTACAAAATTGATTATCCTCCCCACAACAGCAACTCTCATTCTATTATGGCAAAATGCCCTACTCACCGTTTTTTGCTTAATACCGTTAATTGTCTCTGTTTTTTTATTTAGACAAATGCGTTCTGTGCGTTATCAGGCGCTATACACCGCACGTAACCAAGCAATGGGCTCTCTATATCAACAATACGCCGAACTCGCAGATAACCCGCTGCAAGCAAGGCAATATCCTAATCAATCCATTCAAAAGAAAGCATCACAAGCTCTATATCAATTTGAAATCGCCTTTAAACGATGGATAAGAAAAATAGGTGCCTTGAGCTCACTGACCCAAGTCGGTATCAGCAGCACATTGCTGTCATTATGGGTTATTTTTGGGGTCTCATTGCTGCCAGCGCCCGCGCCTCTCGATCAAATCATTTTGTTCATTCTATTAATCAGCAGTATCGCCGCACCGGTTGCTGCAATGGGGCATGGCGCAGACGCCTTAAACCTTGCCGTCAGCGCATCAGAACGTATTCGCCAGTTTCTAACTGAACCAGACATGCATTACGGAGAAAAGGACGTTATCCCATCCCAAGGTGAGCTCAAACTTGTCCAAGTTGACGTTAAAATAGGTGATAATCCAATATTATCAAATATTAATATCACCGTAGAGCCTAACGAATTTATCGCTATTGTCGGGGCATCTGGTGCAGGGAAAAGTACTTTATTACAGCTTATGGCGCGCTATTTAGACCCAACTGAAGGAAATGTGCTCTTTAACTCAGCGCCATTACCATCTCTATCATTGACAAGTTTGAACCGTACAGTTTCCATCGTCATGCAAAACTCCCCTCCTTTGCCTTGTTCTATTCGTGAAAATCTACAGCTATTTGCCCCCAACACCACTGAAGATAATATGTACCGTTATCTTAATGAACTCAACTTATTATCGATTGTAAAACAACAGCCTAAAGGGCTAGATGCCGTAATAGGGCAAGATATGGTGTTATCCGGTGGAGAAGCTCAACGCCTCGCAATTGCGCGTGCACTCCTATCGTCAGCGCCTTTATTGCTGCTTGATGAACCAACATCAGCGCTTGACCCACAAAATGCACAACGGGTTCTCAATTTATTACACTCCGAGCCGCGAACCTGTGTATTAATTACCCATGACTTAAGCAGTTTGAATCTAGCAGACCGCATATTATTGTTAGACAACGGAAAATTAATCGCACAAGGCTCGCATCAATACCTTTCAATACATTCAGAACCCTATCAGCAACTTTTACGTGCCTTGGAGGATAACTGTGCTTAAACGCTTATTGTACACCGTACGTAATGCTATATTTTGGATGACGCTAAGCGCTGTTTTAGAGGGAATTAGCGGGTTATTTTTATTTGTTGTTATTTTAGATTGGCACCTTGATACCACAATGCCATTAACATTATTCGCTCTTTCTAGTTTAACGACATTAGCCGTAACATTTATAGCCACTCAAAAAGGCTATTTTGCTGGGGGGTTAGTGATGCGCTATCTTGCTACAGCACTTATTCGCCATCTGCCTCTTTCATTACAACCCATATCAAACAGCAGCCAACTAATTTCAGGGCCGGTATCACAGGTTATGTCTGTACCTGCACATTTGTTGCATCCTATTATTAGTGGGTTAATTACACCTTGTACTATCGTGATCGGGGTTTTAATCTATCAAAGTACATTTGGCGCTATTTTACTGTTTATACTCTTTTTGTTATTAATTTCTTTACGCTTGTCTGCCAGCAAAATTGCTTTTTTCGAACGAGCAGTTCATGAGTCAGAACAACAAGCAATGAGTGCACTCAACCAATATGCTCTCCACCAGCCATTGATTCGTCGTTCAAGTACTCACTATGAGCACCTGCATCCTAAACTTGCCTTAGCATCCCAATATCAAACTCAGAGACAACTACAACGAAGAAGCTTGCCATTTCACTTATTATTTTCATTAATGGTACAAACCGCGTTTATTACGCTCTTTGGATTCGGAATTTATTTAGTTGATCATGCAAAGATGCCACTAAACATGTGGCTAGCCGGGTTAGTTTTATTAGCTCGTTTAATTGAGCCTATGTGGTTACTTTCTCATTTAGACCAATCAATTAGGCAAATGAAAAAAGCAATTCAACAAATCGAAAAAGCCTTGAAGGCCCCCGTGTTGAACTTTCCTTATCGTTCATTAACACCCACTATCGATAGCGTTAGCTGTGAACAGTTATCATTTTACAGTGATAATAAAAAACGCATTTTACAAAATATAAACCTTAACTTTAAAGAACATACAATTACCGTCATTGTAGGTCCATCAGGAGCAGGAAAAAGTACATTATTAGGCTTACTCGCCCGCTTACAAGACCCAACACATGGCAGTGTGAACTACGGTAATAAAAATATTAAAAACCTATCACAAGAGGTGTTGTGTGCTCGCCGGGGAGTCTTACTGCAAGATAGCCGTTTATTTAGCGGTAGCGTACGCCAAAATTTGGTACTTGATGATGATAATATTGATGACCGGGCAATCAGTGCATTACTGATACAACTTAATTTCACTGCCAATCATACGTTCTTAGAAAAAGAGGTAGGTGCCGGTGGTATGTTACTTTCTGGAGGACAAAGACAACGGCTGTGTATTGCAAGGCTGATTCTACAGCATCCTAATATCATTTTAATGGATGAACCAACGGCAAGCCTTGATAATATCAATACAGCCTCCGTGATTGACCTTATTACTCAAGCAAAACAACAAACACGTATCATCGTCACCCACCAGCCTAATCTCGCTCGCCAAGCAGACCATGTTGTGTATATGGAGAAAGGAAAAATTATTGCTCAGGGAACACATCTCGAATTAATGGCAAATATCCCGTGGTACCAACAGTTTATACAACAAATGCCTAAGACTTAGGCGTTATATTGCTAGCAAGTGCTTATGGCCAAATACTCTCTTTGCCATAAGCACATCGCTTTATATTAACGCTTACCAAACAACCGGTGCTTAAACTCTTCAATTCGGTGGTTATCTAAACGGTTCTGCATGGTTAAGCTCCAACTTGCGGATAACCCTGCAGCACTTAAAAGCCGCTGATACAGCTCTTCATCATAAGGGGCGTGAAATGCAATCATAATCGCTTCTTGTACTGAAATATCACTATTGCGGCTCAATAATGTTAATGGCGCATTTTCACTAACATTGCCTGTTTTAATGACACGGTACAGCCAACCACAGCGCCCATTGTCTTGCATCATTTGTGCAAAATTTTCAATTCCCGTTAACCCATTGAGCTTATAGCAAGGGGAACGAGGCTGAGTGACCTGAATACGCGCGTCACCCCATGCAAAAATATCCCCAATAAATACATTTTCTTCACTCATACCCAATGTTGATATATTTTCCCCAAATGCAGAGGCAACAAATAAATCGGCTAAATCAGGATACGCATTTACCCAGAAATCATAATGTTCACGAGGATAATGGCAAAGTGCTCTATCAGGCCCGCCATGGAAGCGTTTTTCAGCTTGTTCATCGCCATCAAGTCCCAATTGCCCTAACATCAATAACCCATCGGCAGCTTGCTTATGAATAGCGCTGTGCCCACAAAACTGGGTTGCTTGGACTTTACCGATAAAAACTTGGGGAGATACTTTCATGTAAGATCACACCTTAATACTCACATAGGATGAAATAACTGTTACTGTGTTCAAGTTACCATAACCCATGGTTAATAACCTCACTAATTTTTAGCAGGGCTCCTATCAATGTCAGCTCTAAAATAATATATATCAATAGCCCCCAAGTGAGCGTAATCCACCAAGAATTAAACCACTTTAAAAATATCCATGGAAACCCAAGAATACGCGATACGGTTATCCCTGGTAACCTCAATTTTGGTATCCCTTTTGTCTTTGGTACTATTTGCCAGATGATCATTAACAAGAACATACCGCTAAACATGATAGTTCCCACCTGATTATCACCACCTTTAATTGTAATATTCACTACGTCAGCAATGACAGACATAATGAATACATATATCCCTGTCAGCACCATTATCGAAAATAGGAAATCCAATAATAAAAATATAGCACCAGAAGTGTCTTTATTTTTATTTAAAAAGAAAAATAATAACGCATCACTAAGATATAAATAGAAAATAAAAATCATCGCAACTGCGATAATAACCCGATTATCGATATCCGGAGACGGTGCCGCAATACAAAATATACTTCCCCAAAACATAAGAAGAAATAAATGAGAAAGAGAAAAACATACTCTAGGTTGACTGAAAAAAGCGGCCACTGCTGGATTAACTCGATCTGCAAGCTCTGGGTAATTTTGTATCAACTGCTGATATTGCTTCATCAACAAATCCAGCACCCCAGGTACTAACCGCATCCACCCAGTCACTTCTGCCTGCTTTCCAATTAAAAATTGCATTGTAAATGCTGAGATCGAGTACTTATGTGATGCTTCAATTTCGCAATCTCGCCATGCACGTTCAACAGCAGTTTTACGTAATTGATTTTGAATACCTTCTTGAATAAACATTGGAACCACACTGTCTGAATTATAATCATTTAACTGCCAATTCAATAATTCAGAAGCACAATCTACGGTCGATTCCATTAAGCCCTGCTGTTGTGATAATGCTTTGGCAAAATCCTTATGAAACTGAGAAAAAATATGTAAATTGCCTTTTTCCATCACATGAGCCCAAAGAAAAGATAGCGCGGCCTTCCCTTTGCTTTCATTCTCCACAATCAGGCTCGCGACAGTATCAATTTCATCTTGAGTATAAACAGCTTCAGCCACAGTGATAGCTGGTAAAGGTTCATCCACTACAAATGTGTTTGATAGCCAATCAGAAAAATAAATATCTTGATACCTGGTGTGTTCATTTAATAATACGGCTTCACCATAACTTTCGTCTTCAGAAGCAACTTCAGGCTGAGAACTCACTTGATAAGAGGATACGTTTTTTGCATTTTCAAATGCTTCTCTTAGCTGCTGATACTCTTTTGGATGAGTATCGGGTCGATATTTTTTGAGTTGCTTTGCATAAGCCCTACGGATTTCTTTTTCATCACGAGTAAACGGAATTCCCAATATTTGCCACATATCCATTAATGCAAATCCCTTTCATATCGTTTCAAAAATTGAACAACTTGCTGGCGAAATGTTGCGATCAAGCGTAAATCTTGGCTATTTAACGCTATCTCAAACTCAGTTGTTATCTTATCGACCCAAAGTCTGTCATCACCGAGCAAGAATTCATATAATTGAGAACAACGGGCTAACAATTCTCTATTTTCAGGCATATCCCTTGGATGCTGCTTTAACCCTGCAATTTTTGCCAAGCTGGCTGAAATTTGAGCCTCACTCATTTGGCCAGGTACCTTTTCGATCAATAACCGATAAACCTTAGGGCTACCTTGATAATGACACTCAACTTCAAGTAAACCATCAACCGTGTAAGTAAACCTAACTTCAATCGTCACTTCCCCGGCTGGTCGTGGAGGAATATCTATCTTTAATTCCCCAAGGAAAACATTATCTTTGACTAGGCGAGCTTCACCTTGATATACCTTGAGTAAAATATGCTCTTGGTTATCTACAATTGTACTTAGTTCCTGCATCTTACTGATAGGCAAGAAATTATTGCGTTCAATAATAGGAAGATAGTAACCAAATTCAAAACGCTCACCATGCTGTTTCGTGGTATCAACCCCCAATGAAAATGGCATGACATCGGTTAAAACGATATCATCCAAAGCGCAATCTGCCATTACCATACCTGCTTGGACACCAGCCCCTAAAGCAACTGCCTCATCAGGATTTAAATCATGCCGTGGAAATCGCCCGAAAAGACGAGCTACGGTTTGTCTAACGAGAGGCATACGTGTCGCCCCTCCCACTAGCAATATATCGTCAAGATCATTAAGCGAAAAACGGGAGTCATGCAATGCCTGTAAAATAGGTTGTTGAAGGCGAGCTAATAAAGGCTGACAACAAGTAGCTAGCTCTTGTTCTGTCATTTTCCATTCAAAATCTGACTCATTCCAATGCATAGAAACATAGCATTCTGGTGCTTGGCTCAAGGCTAACTTGAGATGTTCCGCCAATTTCAATAATTCAGGCCGTATCAGAAACTGATCTTTGTGTAATTCGGGGTACTTTTTCAACATCCATTGATAAATCACTTCACGAAAATCATCACCGCCTAAGCGTACATCACCACTACTAGCACAAACTTCGATAACGCCTTCAAACATATCGATGATCGATACGTCAAACGTGCCCCCTCCTAGGTCAAATGTGAGGTATTTATGTTCTTTATTTTCGAGTAACCCAAAAGCAAGTGAAGCAGCTGTTGGCTCATTTAATAACCTTACAACATTCAACCCAGCAAGCTGCCCCGCTGTTTTAACTGCGCGGCGCTGGACATCATTAAAATAAGCAGGAACTGTAATTATGGCGTCTTTGACGGCATAACCTAACCATGCTTCAACATCATCTTTAAGTTGACGTAACAACAAAGCGGAGACTTCTTCAGCACGAAATACAAGCTTACCTAGTGTTATAGTGGCATCGGTTCCCATATAACGTTTGAAACTCGCTTTAGTTATATTAGGATGACTTTGTAAACGTTCATGAGCAGCTTGTCCTACGATAATCTGGCCTTCATCATCTAAACCAACCACAGAAGGTGTTAGAACGTTTCCTTGTAGATTAGGAATTAGGACTGATTTGCCATCTAACCACAAACTTACCGCACTGTTACTTGTCCCAAGGTCAATCCCCATGACTAAGTGTGTTGCTAAACGATCCATTTTTATTTATTCCTTATTTATCAACAAACTAAATCCATATCATTATTGAAATAAATTAATAACCAATATTTTAAATGATAATGAGTTTTATTTAATAATAAAAAGTAAAGTTTTGGAATCGATATCAAATTGTAGGCAT
>NZ_JAMPOL010000025.1:0-88991 GCF_028480325.1 Providencia sp. PROV182
CGACTCTATTCCTTATGGAGTTCCCTCTTCACGATAAAGAAGGAACTTAAATTAAAGTAGTTAACCGATAAAAATCGATTATTTAGCGTTACGAGCTTCGATTACAGCTTGTGCAACGTTGTTTGGTGCTTCATTGTACTTCAGGAACTCCATAGAGTATGAAGCACGACCTTGTGTCTGAGAACGCAGGTCAGTAGCATAACCGAACATTTCTGACAATGGTACTTGTGCACGAACGACTTTACCAGTAGGCAGGTCATCCATACCTTCAATCATACCACGACGACGGTTCAGGTCACCAATAACATCACCCATGTAGTCTTCTGGTGTTTCCACTTCAACTTTCATGATTGGCTCAAGCAGAACTGGTTTAGCTTTTTTGAAGCCATCTTTAAACGCGATTGAAGCCGCAAGTTTAAACGCCAATTCAGAGGAGTCAACATCATGGTAAGAACCGAAATGTAAACGAACACCCATGTTAACAACCGGGTAACCAGCTAATGGGCCAGATTTCAGCTGTTCTTGGATACCTTTGTCAACTGCAGGAATGTATTCAGTAGGAATTACACCACCTTTGATGTCGTTGGCAAATTCGTAATCCATTGGAACACCGTCTTTATCGTTTTTGTCCAGAGGGAACATATCGATAACGACATGACCGTACTGACCACGACCACCAGACTGTTTCGCGTGTTTACCTTCGATATCAGTCACTTTCATAGTGATTGCTTCACGGTAAGCAACTTGAGGTTTACCAACGTTCGCTTCAACTTTAAATTCACGACGCATACGGTCAACCAGAACGTCTAAGTGCAGCTCACCCATACCAGCGATGATAGTCTGATTAGTCTCTTCATCACTTGATACGCGGAAAGATGGGTCTTCTTGAGCCAAACGGCCTAATGCGATACCCATTTTTTCTTGGTCAGCTTTAGTTTTCGGTTCGATTGCAACAGAGATTACTGGCTCTGGGAATTCCATACGCTCCAGGATGATTGGTGCATCAACTGCACATAAAGTATCACCTGTAGTTACGTCTTTCAGACCGATAGCAGCCGCGATGTCACCAGCGCGAACTTCTTTAATCTCTTCACGTTTGTTAGCGTGCATCTGTACGATACGGCCAAAACGCTCTTTCTTCGCTTTAACTGCGTTCAGTACTGTGTCACCTGAGTTAACAACACCAGAGTAAACACGGAAGAACGTCAAGTTACCAACGAATGGGTCGGTTGCAATTTTAAATGCTAATGATGAGAATGGCTCATCATCACTTGCGTGACGCTCTGCAGGAGTGTCTTTACCATCGTCCAGAATACCATTAATTGCAGGTACATCTGTTGGCGCAGGTAAGTAATCAACAACTGCATCCAGCATCGCCTGAACACCTTTGTTCTTAAATGCAGAACCACAGGTAACCAGGATAATTTCGCTTGCAAGAACACGTTGACGTAATGCAGCTTTAATTTCTGCTTCAGTCAGTTCTTCACCGCCCAGATATTTTTCCATCAGTTCTTCTGATGCTTCTGCTGCGGTTTCGATCAGGTTGTTGTGCCACTCTTCAGCAGCTTCTTGCATGTTCGCAGGGATATCTTCGTATTCGAAGGTAACGCCCTGGTCTTCATCACTCCACTTGATTGCTTTCATTTTCAGCAAGTCAACAACACCAGTGAACGACTCTTCTGCGCCGACTGGTAATTGCAGTGGAACTGCGTTAGCAGCTAAACGTGATTTTAATTGCTCAACAACACGTAAGAAGTTCGCACCCATACGGTCCATTTTGTTAACGAACGCGATACGTGGAACTTTATATTTGTTAGCCTGACGCCATACAGTTTCAGACTGTGGCTGAACACCACCAACTGCACAGTAAACCATTACTGCGCCATCAAGAACACGCATAGAACGTTCTACTTCGATAGTGAAGTCAACGTGTCCCGGGGTGTCGATGATGTTGATACGGTGTGGCTCATACTGTTTTGCCATACCAGACCAGAATGCAGTAGTCGCTGCAGATGTGATAGTAATACCACGCTCTTGCTCCTGCTCCATCCAGTCCATTGTTGCAGAACCTTCGTGAGTTTCACCAATTTTATGGTTTACACCAGTATAGAACAGAATACGTTCAGAAGTTGTGGTTTTACCGGCGTCGATGTGTGCACTGATACCGATATTACGATAACGTGCTATGGGCGTTTGACGGGCCATTTTTTCCTCTCTCGTGGGCGTTCAATGCTTCATATAAAGGGTAGCAAATGGCTACCCTGAGATACATCACTAATGTGGGTAAGAACTTACCAACGGTAGTGTGCGAACGCCTTGTTAGCTTCTGCCATACGGTGAACGTCTTCACGTTTCTTAACAGCGGAACCTTTGTTCTCAGCAGCGTCTGATAATTCATTTGCCAGGCGAAGCGCCATAGATTTATCACCGCGTTTACGAGCAGCATCAACGATCCAACGCATTGCCAGGGCATTACGACGAACCGGGCGAACTTCAACTGGAACTTGGTAAGTTGAACCACCAACACGGCGGGATTTAACTTCCACAGTCGGACGCACGTTATCTAGTGCTAATTCGAATGCATCAAGTTCAGTTTTACCAGAACGCTGAGCAAGGGTTTCAAGTGCGTTATATACGATTGCTTCAGCAGTAGATTTTTTCCCGTCTACCATCAGGATATTTACAAATTTGGCCAGTAATTCTGATCCGAACTTAGGATCTGGAAGAATTTTACGTTGACCTATTACGCGACGACGTGGCATGGATATGACTCCGTTGTTAATTCAGGTTTGTCCAAAACTCTACGAGAGTATTTTGACATTAAGATTAAAATGTTTGGCCTTACTTAACGGAAATCCATTAAGCCTTAGGTTTTTTCGCGCCGTATTTAGAACGAGCTTGCTTACGGTCTTTAACACCAGAACAGTCCAGTGCGCCGCGAACGGTGTGATAACGCACACCTGGTAAGTCTTTAACACGACCACCACGGATAAGGATAACGGAGTGCTCCTGCAAGTTGTGACCTTCACCACCGATGTAGGAAGAAACTTCGAAACCGTTAGTTAAACGAACACGGCATACTTTACGTAATGCTGAGTTTGGTTTCTTAGGAGTGGTAGTATATACACGAGTACATACGCCACGTTTTTGCGGGCAAGCTTCCAGTGCTGGAACGTTGCTTTTAACAACTTTCGAGCTACGAGATTTGCGTACCAGCTGATTAATAGTTGCCATTATTAAAAAAGCTCCTGGTTTTATTGCTTCGTAAACACGGATTTTGACCCCGTTCGCCAACATGACGATACACGAGGACGCGAAATTTTATTGCTGACTGGCTCAGGTGTCAAGAAATATACAACTTTTAGTGCCTTTATATGGCAAAATGTTGTTTTTGGACTTCTGTTAGCTTCACAAAACCTTGATATGTGATTACAGAAACTGCGGTTGATAGGGTATTTTGCAACCCACGAGCATTGATGTCTACATCCAAAGCGTACAACTGCGCCCCTGTTTTTTGTAGTGCAACAAGATAAGGCGACTGTGCGACTGCCGCAACCACGCCATCTTGCATCAGTAAAACGACATCTTCAGCCGTAATAAAGCCTACCATTGTAGAAAAATCACATTTAAACGGAGATGTTACTAATGTATACAGCATAGAAAAGATCCTACTATAGATCAAAAAACAACCCAAGCTCAAAATTCACACAATAGATTAAAAATTAAGCACCACATCACATTCCGCTATTTTAGCGCTTACCTCTTTCTTGCTAAGAATTGTTGGTGTTAAAACCCATTCACAATGCTCTCCCAGCCCCCGTTCTTGTAGCGAAGAGCCGCAGAGATAAACTTTTTCAATGTCATATAACGGCAATATTTTAAATGTTACGATGTAATCTCGAGCAAGCACTTCAGCGGGATGTTGGTTTGCTAGAAGCTGATAAACGCCATCAGAGAGAAAAAACACCTGAATGTCTTCTGTCAGTGCTGAAGTTGCTAATAATGCATCTAACCCTTCTCGGCCACTGGCATTTCCATGGGGCATGGTTGTAAAGACAAAAGCTATTTTTTTCACACGGTACCTTGTATTGAGCTGTTCTTAGAATTGAATTGTCCGGTCTGTGGTTATCATCGCTTCCGCAAGGCTTCCTAACCCACTCATGATAAAGCCCTCAGCAAGGTTAGCCGTTGGAAGTGATAAACTTTGCGCTTGTTCTTGGTCAACAACCCCCCGACGCAATGCGGCAGAAACACAGATATGCATTTCGCACCCAGATTGTTTTGCCAGTTCCTGCCAAGCTGAAACTAAATTAAATTCATCTGTTGCCGGTGACGTAAGCTGGTTCGCATTAAAAACCCCTTCACGATAAAAAAAGAGTGTTTTCAATATATGCCCTTCTTCAAGAAGGGCTTTTGCAAATTGATACGCACTCGCTGCTTGTTGTGTACCATAAGCAGGGCCTGTCACAACTAAGCAGTAGGTTAACGAATTTGTATTACTCATTCACCGCTCTTGAATTGACGAATGTATAAATAAACGGTGTGTTTAGAAATGTTCAAACGGTCAGCAACTTGGTTAATGGCATCTTTAATATCGAAAATACCTTTTTCATATAGGTTAAGAACTACTTGCTTGTTTTTCGCATTATTTGAGACATTACGATCACCGCCAACTTCTTCAATTGTGTACTCCAATGTTTGTGCGACAAGGTCATCAACTGAAGAGGCAAAGTTTACATCTGAAGTAACTTCTTGCTTAGTTTCTGGAACAAACGATTGAATAATTTCAGAGAACGGCACATCTAAATTCATATTGATACATAATAAGCCAATCACACGTTGCTTGCGGTTACGAATAGCAATAGTAACGGATTTCATTAAATCACCGCTTTTCGCTTTCGTAAAATAAGCCTTCGAGACATTCGATTCTTCGTCTGCCATATCATGCAGCATTCTCAACGCTAAGTCTGTAATCGGTGAGCCGATTTTACGCCCAGTGTGCTGGCCATTTGCGATTCTGACTGCAGAGCAGTTTAGGTCTTCTAAAGAGTGAAGAACAATTTCACAGTGCCCACCGATTAGCATTGCCAGACCATCCACAGCAGCTTCATACGATTTTAAAATCTCATGGTCTGTCTCAGAAAAAGGTTGGTTATCCAATATGTTAATATCGCTGAGGTCGTGTGATTGTATAGAATCAGACATTTCAACATCATCCTTCTAATGTAAAAACTCATCCTGTTGACTAAAAAGGCGTTCATTATTCGACTATTTGGCCTTCATTACTTTGTTTGTAGCCAACAATTGTGATGATAAAAAATAAAATAGAGTCTTCTGAAGTTAAAACTCCACGGCGTTGCCGTCAAGCGAATGAATGCAAGACAGTCTGTTTTATCACAAGTTTTAAACAATTTGAGAGTTTTTTTGATGAGAAATATAAAAAAGCCCAAGGCATGAATGCATTGGGCATCAAAATACACTTAGCTAATGCTTAGTGAGGACTTATTTAGCAGCAGGTTTGATATCTAATAATTCAACATCAAAGACTAATGTTGAATTTGCTGGGATACCCGGCACGCCATTTTCGCCGTAAGCTAATTCAGCTGGGATAACCAACTGCATTTTGCCGCCTTTTTTCAGGTTAACTAAACCTTCAGTCCAGCCTTTAATAACTGAATTTAATGGAATTGTCAGTGGCTCATTACGTGAATATGAGCTATCGAATTCAGTACCGTCAATCAAAGAACCTTTGTAGTGAACCACAACGGTTTCATCTGCTTTAGGTTTCGCCCCTGTACCGTCTTTTTCAATTTTGTACAGTAAGCCTGATTTAGTTTTAACAACGCCTTTTTCTTTCGCGTATTTTTCGCGGTACTCAGCGCCTTTTTTCTCATTATTGGCTGATTCTTCTTTCATTTTTTTGTCGGCAGCTTCTTTGACTTGACCTTCAAACTGACGCAATGTTTCTTCAACTTCTGCATCGGTCATTTTGCTTTTGCCGTTAAATGCATCTTGGACACCAGCGAGTAATTGAGCCTTATCCAAATTAATACCAATTGTTTTTTGTTCTTCTAAAGAATTCTGCATGTAGCGGCCTAAAGACGCACCCAGTGCATACGCATTACGCTCTTCTGCGTTTTTGAATGCGCTGCTTTGTGCTTTGGCTTCCGCTGCCATCACTTGCGGAGCAGCAAAAGTAAATGCTAGCGTAGTTGCTAAAAGGCTTGCCTTAAACAGTGATTTCATCCTAGTCTCCGATAACTTTTATTCGATTATATTCGAATAGCGAACTATTCGTTTTATGGGTAGGGCTCTTTAAGTTTAGACCCCGTTACCCCATTGAGTATTAAAAAAATATAATAACTACTGAGACCACATTAACAAAAAGTCGTTTCGTCGCCTATATCTTTAACTAAAACTTATCTATTGATTTGTAATGTTCAGTTATTATGATGGTTTAATTACGATATAAACGCTTAAGGAGAGTCGAATATGGACTCATCTGATACATTTGAACAACGCTTAGAACTTTTAGAAAGTAAAGTTGCCTTTCAAGAACTGGCGATTGAACAACTAAACCAGGTTATTACTGACCAACAAATGCAAATGAGCCGTCTGCAGGAACATTTACGCATTGTAGCTGAAAGGCTGAAATCATCCCAAGATTCTCACTTAGCAAGGCCTGAAGAAGAAACGCCGCCACCACATTATTAATTTAAAATGCGAACCTATTGATTTTAAATGAAAAAAAGGAAGCTTTCGCTTCCTTTTTTTTACAAACACTAATACGAGGTATTAGTGGCAGCCGCAGCCGCCTTGTTTGTGACCGTGTCCGTGACCTTCACCGCCACCGCAGCAACCGCCTTCTGAACCGTGGTTATGACCGCCACCGCCACAGCAACCACCTTCATGGTCGTGGTCATGGTCGTGACCACCTGCACCATGGACGTGGCCATGTGCGATTTCTTCTTCTGTTGCTTCACGGATAGCCATGATTTCAACATTAAATTTCAGGTTTTGACCTGCTAACATGTGGTTACCGTCAACGATAACTTCATCACCTTCGATACCTGTAATTTCAACAGGAACTGGGCCCATGTCAGTGTCAGCTAAGAAACGCATGCCGACTTCTAGCTCATCAACGCCCATAAATACATCTTTAGGAACACGTTGAACTAAGTTGTCATCGTATTGGCCATATGCATCGTCTGAAGCGACTTCAACATCGAAGTTTTCGCCGACAGAGCGACCTTCTAATGCTTTTTCTAAACCTGAAATTAAAGACCCACGACCATGCAAATAGTCCATTGGCGCGCTTGCTGGCGACTCATCAACTAAAACACCGTCTTCTGTTCTTACTTGATAAGCCAAGCTGACCACCAAGTCTTTTGCTACTTTCATGACATCTCCTACTACCCGTAAGGGAAAAATTTTTGCCAATTGTACCGAAAAACTATAGTGATGTATTGAGAATTGACAAATTTCTATTATTCAGGTGTAAAAATTCCAATAACCTGCTCTTTTTGCCTAACATGTCCCGTTGCTTCATCCCCTGCTTGGCGTTGCTGATCGCCACAATTGACACACTCGACAACATCAATTTTATCTTCACGCCACATCATTAATGTGTCTTGTGACTTGCACTTAGGGCACGTCGCCCCGGCAATAAAGCGTTTACGTGTTGAAGCCATTTCTAACCCTTATTGTTCATTATTCCAGCTATGAGGCTGCCGATGTTCTCTTTGCATTTCTTTCTCAAAGAGTTCATTCAGTTCACGACGTGCCTCTTTAATGCGTGAAATTTGCCCGCTATCACTATTTTCATTCTCTGGGTAAATATCTCTAAGCATTTTCATGTCTAAACGGCGGAAATGCTGCTTCGCGCGATAAGCTTTATGAGGATGCATCCCTGTGCTAACAAGCGCTTTGCTTCCTAATTCAAGTGCGCTCGAGAATGTTTCACGGCTAAAATCAGTCACTCCACTTTGTAATAGCTCATGGGCCTCAAGGCGACCTTTAGCACGTGCAATAATATGTAAGTTAGGGAAATTTTCTTGGCAAATTTGCACAATTTCCATCACTTCTTCAGGCACATCACTGGTGATGACGATAGATTTTGCTTTATCGGCTCCTGCTGAGCGCAATAATTGCAGTTCACGTGCATCACCGTAATAGACCGTATAGCCGTAGCGGCGCATGGTACTAATCGCCGTAACATCTTGTTCTAGTACTGTAATTTTAACCTTATTCGCCATTAATAAACGGCCAACCACCTGCCCCATGCGACCAAAACCGACCAAAATAACATGTGGGTCATTGTCTTCTACAAATGGTTTTTCACTCGAGGCTGGTTGTTGATTATAACGGTAGTTTAAATAGGCATCTATCAACTGCATCACAAGTGGAGTAGTCATCATCGAAAGTGTGACAACTACCAGTAATAAGTCCATCTGCCGTTCATTTATCACACTTGCACCAAAAGCAGTTGCATAGATCACAAAAGCAAATTCACCACCTTGGCTAAGCACCCCGGAAAATTGAGCTCTTGCTCCATTTCGAAGCCTAGCGGCTAAACTCAGTCCGTAAAGCACTAACGCTTTGACTGCGACTAATACCGCAACAGCAATCAATACTTGTGGTAAATAAGCCCACAACACATCTAAATTCAATGACATACCTACTGAGATAAAAAATAGCCCCAGTAGCAGACCTTTAAACGGTTCGATATTAATTTCCAGCTCATGGCGGAACTCTGTTTCCGCTAACATGACCCCTGCCATAAAGGTTCCCAGAGCCATAGAAAACCCAAGGCTTTCCATAATGAGTGCAGAACCTAATACCACCAACAGCGCTGCAGCCGTAAAAATTTCATGAACGCCAGATTTAGCGGCAAGCCTGAACATCGGCCGTAATAAATAGCGGCCAACTACCCATAAACCTGCGAACGCCACAATCTTCAAACCAATCTTTTGCCAATCACTGGTTGCTGAGTCCCCAGCTAGCAACGGGATCAGTGCCATGATTGGGATCACGGCCATATCTTGGAAAAGTAAAACAGAAAAACCAAGTTGCCCGCTTTCTTTGTTGGACATCCCTTTTTCGTTCATCAACTGAAGTGCCATTGCCGTTGATGACATCGCCATTCCTAATCCACCAACAATGGCAGCTTGCCAAGAAAATTTGGCTAAAAACAACAGTGACGCCATGATAGCCGCAGTGACAACCACTTGAAGCGTACCTACACCGAAAATCGAGCGCCTAAGCTCCCATAATTTAGAAGGTTTTAGCTCTAACCCGATGAGAAACATCAGGAACACCACTCCCATTTCGGAGAAGTGCAAAATATCATCAACATTACGAATAAAGCCAAAAACAAATGGCCCAATCATGATCCCGGCAAGCAAATACCCCAGTACAGCACCTAAGCGGATTTTTTGTGCAATAGGTACCATGACTACCCCTGCGCAGAGGAAGATGATAACGGATTCAAATAGCCCTAGTTCTGACATTAGGATAACCCTCCCGCACCTAGCGGCTGTTGCATCCATTGGCGGTAGTCATCGATAATCTGTTCAAATCGTTCTTTAGGCTGCCGACGTGCTGCATAAATAATGGTTGGTTCCAACCACTGCATATCACACATTAATGCGGTCAATTCAAATGGGCGAAGTATTTCTGTAAGTGGATAATGGTTATATCCATCATATTGGTAAGCGTGAATAGGCTCGCCTGTGGTAATCACAGAACGCCAGTATTTGCCTTTTAATTTTTGGTACCCTACATCGGTCGCAAAACGGCGAGTTAACACGCGGTCAAACCACTCTTTCAACAACGCAGGGCAACTATATGTATAGAGAGGATGTTGAAAAATAATGATATCGTGCTGGCACAGTAATTTTTGTTCCGCGGTTACATCAATAAAATAATCTGGATAAATTGCGTATAAATCGTGTACAGTCACATGGTCAAAATCACGCACTGCCTCCAATAACGCCTTATTAGCCATCGATTCGTCGGGGTCCGGGTGAGCGTAGACCACCAGCACTTTCGGTGTATTTGACATCTTTCCCTCCTCAAAGGCGTGTCAGACGGAACATTTTCCGTTACCATGCAGCCTGCTATACTCGTCATACTTCACGTTGCTGTGTTGTTGACTACGCGCATTCGCACTAGTCACCTACTTAATTAGGCTCCTAGCGACTCATGTGCTTGTCGCCTAACAGCACCGTAAATTATTTAGAGTATATACGTTGATAATCTAACATATTTTTAATAGACGGTTGCTATGATTGTTTTCTCTTCACTCCAAATTCGCCGAGGTGTTCGTGTCCTACTGGACAATGCCACTGCGACTATTAACCCCGGCCAAAAAGTTGGTTTAGTGGGTAAAAACGGCTGCGGTAAATCGACGCTTCTTGCGTTATTAAAAGGCGAATTACAAGCTGAAGCAGGTTCTGCAACCTTTCCAAGCAATTGGTCCATGGCATGGGTGAACCAAGAAACCCCTGCCCTTGATGTGCCCGCTCTTGAATATGTGATTGATGGTGATCGCGAGTTCCGAGCTTTAGAGCAAAAACTTCAACAAGCCAATGAAAAAAATGACGGCCATGCCATCGCTGTGGTTCATGGGCAACTTGATGCCATTGATGCATGGACCATCCGCTCCCGTGCAGCCAGTTTGCTACATGGTTTAGGTTTCAGCCAAGCGCAATTAAACTCTCCAGTAAAATCATTTTCTGGTGGATGGCGGATGCGTTTGAACTTAGCACAAGCCTTGTTATGTCGTTCAGATTTATTGCTACTTGATGAACCAACCAACCACCTTGATTTAGATGCAGTGATTTGGTTAGAAAAATGGTTAAAAAGCTACCAAGGCACCCTGATTTTGATTTCCCATGATAGGGATTTCCTCGACCCGATTATTGATAAAGTGCTGCATATCGAACAAGAAACCATGTTCGAATACACGGGCAACTACTCTTCATTTGAACGTCAGCGCGCAACAAAACTGGCTCAGCAGCAAGCACTATATGAAAGCCAGCAGGCTAAAGCTGCACACTTGCAAAGTTATATTGACCGTTTTAGAGTGCAAGCCACCAAAGCTAAACAAGCACAAAGCCGTATTAAGATGCTTGAAAGAATGGAAATGGTTGCCCCAGCTCATGTGGATAACCCATTCCATTTTTCATTCCGTAAACCAGAAAGCTTACCGAATCCATTATTAAAAATGGAAAAAGTCAGCGCAGGCTATGGTGAAAAAGTCATCTTACAATCCATCAAGCTGAACTTAGTACCAGGCTCACGTATTGGATTATTAGGCCGAAATGGTGCAGGTAAATCCACATTAATTAAGATGTTAGCGGGCGATTTGCCACCGTTACAGGGGGAAATTTCCCTCGCAAAAGGGATTAAACTCGGTTATTTCGCCCAGCACCAATTAGAGTACTTGCACCCTGAAGAATCGCCTCTACAGCATCTAGTTCGCCTTGCGCCTGAACAAACTGAGCAACAATTACGTGACTATTTAGGGGGCTTCGGTTTTAAAGGCGACCAAGTTACTGACCCAAGCGGCCGTTTTTCTGGTGGGGAAAAAGCGCGCTTAGTACTCGCGTTAATTGTTTGGCAACGCCCTAATTTACTGTTGCTCGATGAACCAACCAACCACTTGGACTTAGATATGCGGCAAGCACTTACTGAAGCCTTAATGGCCTTCGAAGGTGCTTTAGTTGTCGTTTCCCATGATAGGCATTTACTGCGCACCACTACCGATGAACTGTATTTGGTCCACGGCGGTTCTGTAGAGCAATTTGATGGTGATTTAGAAGATTACCAACAATGGCTGGCAGAGCAAAATAAGCTCGAATTACAGCAAGCGCGTGATCAACAAGAAAAAGACAAGCCAGCAGCCGCTGCAACGGTGACGGCACAAGATAGAAAAGACCAAAAACGTCGTGAAGCGGAGTTCCGCCAACTGACTCAACCGATCCGCAAAAAAATCACGGAATTGGAAAAGCAAATGGATAAGCACTCGAATGCCCTAAATGAGCTAGAAGCAAAACTTTCTGATGCCACCATTTACGAACAAGATAAAAAAGCCGAATTGACGGAATGTTTGAAAAAACAAACTGAACACAAAGCAGCGCTTGAAGATGTGGAAATGGAGTGGATGGAATTGCAAGAGCAGTTAGAAACCATGACTAGTGAGTTTGAATTAAATTAATTCGTTATAAAACATCACAATCCATTAAAATCACGAAAAGCTATCTTTTGATAGCTTTTCGTTTTTATCATTACTGAATCTTATTCTTTCACACACATCACATAATACTGGCCATCAATAATTTCAGTACCTTCGGTTTCATGTTCAAAACCCGGAAATTCTCTATCCCACGCTTGAAGACTATGCAAATAGCCGATATGCGGGCTATTTTTATCGCCAAAACTTTCACCTGATAACAACATAGGAATACCCGGTGGATAGGGAATAATCGAGTTAGCGGCAATACGTCCGGCTAGTTTATCTAAAGGAATCGCCTCAACGCGGTTAGCAACAATTTCTTGATAGGCATCGCGTGGGCTCATCATCACGGCGGGGAGTTGCTCATAAGCCTGATTTAACTGGCCACCTGGGTTATTTTTTTGTAGATACACAAACATTTTATTGCCTAAATCACGTAGCCCCATCTCGCCATAGATCTCAGGAGACGCTTCAACCACTTCAGGTAATACTTTTTTCAGTGCCGTATTGTTGTCATAATGGCGCTTAAACGACAGCAACGCATTGACCAGGGTTCCCCATTTTCCTTTTGTGATCCCCATAGAAAACAAGAACATAATTTGGAAATCAGTCGTGCGGGTTGGTACAATACCATAGTGGTTTAACCATGCCGTGACTAACGCGGCTGGGACGCCGCTATCCAGTAATTTACCGTCATCTCCCATTCCCGGCGACAAAATACTCACCTTAATCGGGTCAAGCATCGCCCAATTTTCAGGGATATCTTTAAAACCATGCCATTTATCTTCAGGGTTCATCACCCAGCAGCTTTGCTCTTTCATCAACAGCTCAACAGGCGCATCTTCAAAAGCATAGCGTTTGCCTGTTGCTGGGTCTTTCACCATTTCTTGATTCCATGGTTTGAAAAACCACTCATCGTCATTGATAAATTCTTTGTATAGGTAGCCCAGTGATTGACGGAAGTCGATAGCTTCACGGATGACTTCATCAGTGAGTGAACGCCCACTATTACCGTCCATCATGTCTGCGGCAATATCATTTGAGGCACAAATTGCATATAGCGGCGAAGTAGTCGCATGCATATGATAGGCTTGGTTAAAACGATTAAAATCAATCGCATTACGGCCATTTCGAATGTGGATAAATGAAGCTTGTGAAAGTGCATTCAATAATTTGTGCGTAGAGTGAGTTGCAAAAACGGTGGGCTCATCGTCTTTTCTAGGGTCATCACGCATCGCAAAGTGGTCGCGATAGATAGGGTTAAAGCGTGCGTAGCCGTACCATGCCTCATCAAAATGGATTCTATCCAATGATTCATCCAGCAAATCCTGTACTTTACGTGCGTGATAGCACACGCCATCGTAAGTACAGTTGGTTACGACGCTATATGCAGGACGTTTGCCTATTTTATCCGAAGTTAATGGATTTTTAGCGATTTTTTCAGTAATCGCTTCGGGTGTCATTTCTTGAGGATAAATCGGGCCAATGATGCCATAACGATTACGGCTTGGTGTCATATAAACCGGTTTTGCCCCTGTTAAGATCAAACCTTGCTCAATAGATTTGTGGCAGTTACGGTCAATCACAACAACATCATTATCTGTCATACAAGCTTGCATAATCGTTCGGTTCGAACCCGATGTTCCCACAACCACGGAGTAAGATTGGTCAGCACCAAATATACGCGCAGCATTCCTTTCACACTCACCAAATGCGCCGGTATGGTCTAACAGTGAACCCACAGCAACCCGCTCAATACCGATATCCGTCCGAAATAAGTTTTCACCAAAGAAATCATGATAAATGCGACCTGCGGGAGTTTTGGTGAACCCAACACCACCTTGATGCCCCGGTGCTGCCCATGAATATTCATGTACATCACTGTATTTAATCAAACTTTTCATCAAAGGGGGCAGTAAATTGGCGCGGTAGCGGATGATCGCGGCAAGGACACGACCTGCAATAAAATCTGCGGAGTCTTCTAAAATCCATGCAAATTCATCGACTTGTTCCATCATTTTGCGGTCGAATGCCGTCAAAGCTTCTTCACGATCACTTAATAAAAATACGGGGACATCTTCTTGCCTACGGTGAAGTTGGGTAATTAACTGATGTGCCTGAGTTTGTTCTTGCTTGTCTGACATATCACGGCCATATAACAAGCAGTCAATGCTGGTATTTGACCGAATGTATGCCATTCCATCTTCAAAATTACGAATGATCACGGTTTCTACGTGCTCATCGTTAAGTTCACTGGCGAGTCTTGCTACGGCATGGCTAATAACGGAGTCGTCATCAGTTAATTCCGTATAAACTATGAGTGCTCTCATCAATAACTCCCTTTTAACTTTTTAAAATCAAAATACTTATAATATTAGTCTTAACGTAAATAAGGTTTTATTGCAAAGTTATCGATGAGAATTCAAGCCGCCAGCTATTCATCTAATTTATTAATTACTACTCTTGCATTCATAACCAACGACTTCGCTTTCGCTTCTCTTCGTTGTAATAACGCCATAAAGATCAAGTCTGTTAGCGTATTTTGTGCGGTTCTTGAAGAAATTGATGAACTACGCCATTCATCTTCCTCCGCGATACTTTCAAGAACATAATCAGCAAGTTGCCCCAAGGGGGAATCACAATCACGAGTAATCGCGATGACGCATGCCCCTTGCTTACGCGCAATATTCGCTGCTGTTAGCATGTCTTTACGTCTTCCTGTAAAAGAAATAACGATTTGTACATCATGAGTATTGAGAGTCAGCGCCGCAGCAATTTGCACATGGTGGTCTGACTCCACAAGTGTTGTGATACCAATTTTTTGTAATTTGTAACTGAGGTCTTTTGCGGTTAAACCTGACCCACCAATCCCGACAATCTGTACTCGCTGTGATTGGTCTATTCGCTCAACAATGCGTTCAAACTGCTTGAAATCAATTAATTTTGTTGTTTCTGTAATGGAGTGATTTTTTTCCATTGCGAGTTTCTGAGCAACAACCATCAAGTTATCATCAGGCGCAATACGGTTATGTAGAGCAGAATGAGGCGCTCCATCTTTGAGTTGTTGGCGCCCAATAATCTCGCTAAGTGCAAGTTTCAAGGCAGGATACCCCTTTACGCCAACTTTCTGACTAAACTTAACGATGGCTGATTGGCTAACATCTAAAATTTCCGCTAATTGCTGAGACGACAAATTTAGTACATTTTCGGGATTTTCAAGGATAAATTGGGCAATTTTGCGTTGGTTTTCCGCTAATCGCGGTAGTGAGTAGGTAATGATGTCCAATAATGTCATGGTGACCTCTAATAATAATTGTAATAGCCAGACCTATAGATAAAAAAATAATAATAAATTATTCCTCAATCAAGCCACTGATACCTGATGAATAATACTTATAATTCAAAGAGTCGTGACTTTAGCTTATAAAATTAATCACAAAATATTCTTGTATATTCACAAGTTAGAATAGATAGCACCGTGATGTTAATCACATATAAGGAATAAATAATTCCTTATATTAGCCCAATAACTGATTTAGGAGCAATTTTTATGACTATCGACTTAAGCAAAATGGTAACTGAAAGCCGCAATGCAGCCAGTACTAATATCGACCAACTATCAACGGCTGAAATGCTGAAGGTCATTAATGATGAGGATAAGCTCGTTCCGTTAGCAGTTGAAAAAGTGCTCCCTGAAATTGCTCAACTGGTTGATAAAGTCGCAGAGGCTTTCTTAAAAGGCGGTCGTCTGATTTATTCAGGTGCAGGAACCTCTGGCCGTTTAGGGATCCTTGATGCCAGTGAGTGCCCGCCAACTTATGGGACGCCACATGAACAAGTTGTGGGTTTAATCGCCGGTGGCCATCAAGCTATTTTCCGTGCCGTAGAAAATGCAGAAGATAAGCCTGAACTGGGTGAACAAGACCTCAAAGATATTCAATTTAATGATAATGATGTGTTAGTTGGTATCGCAGCCAGTGGGCGAACGCCTTATGTATTAGGCGCTTTAGCTTACGCGAAGGCTGTTGGTGCAACAACAGCGGCCATTAGCTGTAACCCAAATAGCCCAATTGCCAATGCCGCAGATATTGCTATTACTCCCATTGTAGGTGCAGAGGTTGTCACCGGTTCTTCACGCATGAAAGCAGGAACAGCACAAAAATTAGTGCTGAATATGATCACCACTGGGGCGATGATCCGTATTGGAAAGGTGTTTGGTAATTTAATGGTCGATGTCGAAGCAACAAATGCCAAACTCATTGAAAGACAAACTAAAATTGTGATGGAAGCAACCGACTGCGACCGAACTACCGCAGAGACCGCCCTTCAACAATGTAACCGGCACTGCAAAACTGCCATTTTAATGGTGTTATCGGGTTTAAATGCCGATGACGCACGTCAACTACTCTTAGATAACAACGGTTTTATTCGTACGGCTCTCAATATGGCCTCATCCGCCTAACTTGCGGACTTCAATGGGATAAATAGTATGGCTAAAATAACAATAGAAATGATACAGCAGATCCTGCAACACGTTGGAGGACGCCGTAATATTAAATTAGCGGGCAATTGTATGACCCGTTTGCGGCTCACACTCAACAATGACCAGCTAGTCGATAAAGCTGCACTCAAACAAATTGCAGGAGTGCTTGGCGTTATTGAAAGTGATGAACAACTGCAAGTGATCCTTGGCCCAGGTAAAGCGCAAACTGCCGCGGACTTGATGAACCAACTTTTAGATAGTGATGAAGAGGATAACCACGAAGCAGCAGCCCAGCCTCAGGATCTGAACGATATTGCATCCGCAAATAAGCAGCAACTGAAAAAGAAACAAACCAGTGCCGTTCACCGATTTTTATCCAAATTTGCCACCATATTTACTCCGCTAATTCCAGGTTTTATTGCTGCGGGCTTACTATTAGGTTTTGCAACTCTGGCGAAACAAACCTATTTTCCAGCAGGGCTCCCGACAAAACCTGAAGAGCAGACCCTACTCGTACATACGATTCTGTATATGTCGGTATTTAGCAAAGGGCTGTTTAGCTTCCTAAGTATTCTTATCGGTTATAACACTCAAAAAGCCTTTGGCGGTAGCGCAGTAAATGGCGCCATCATTGCTTCACTGTTTGTTCTTGGGTACAACCCTGAAATAGCTAAGGGGTTCTATTCTGATATGAATAGCTTCTTCGGGTTGGCTATCGACCCAAGAGGTAACATTATTGGGGTATTAATTGCGTGTATTTTTGGGGCATGGGTCGAAAAACAAGTACGTAAAATTATTCCAGCCAACCTTGATATGATTTTAACTTCAACAATTACCTTGTTAATTGTTGGTGCTGCAGTGTTTATCTTCATCATGCCAATTGGCAGTTGGTTATTCTCTGGTATGTCGTGGCTTTTTGTTCATTTAAGCAGCAACCCATTCGGAACCGCTATACTTGCTGGGCTATTCTTAATTGCAGTAATGTTTGGCGTGCACCAAGGTTTTGTTCCGGTATATATGGCACTCGTTGAAACCCAAGGCTTTAACTCACTTTTCCCTATCCTAGCGATGGCAGGTGGTGGGCAAGTTGGTGCCGCAATGGCGTTGTATGTTAAAGCCGCAAAAGATTCAGTGTTACGTAATCAGATTCGCGGGGCCATCATTCCAGGTTTCTTAGGTGTCGGTGAACCACTTATCTACGGTGTAACCCTTCCTCGAATGAAGCCGTTTGTCACCGCATGTTTAGGCGGTGCTGCTGGGGGGTTCTTTGTTGGACTCGTGGCTTGGATGGGTTTACCAGTTGGTTTAAATACTGTCTTTGGCCCGTCTGGCTTAGTCGCTATCCCAATGATGACCTCTGCTGATGGCGTGTTCCCAGGGATGTTAGTTTATGTTGGCGGGTTATTTACATCCTACTTATTCGGCTTTATTTTTACTTATTTTTTCGGAACTAAAAACGTCGATTTAGACTAATAACTCGATTAAACAAAAAAGCAGCCCATGGGCTGCTTTTTGATGAGTCTATAAACTGCACTTTTATCAGAAAATCATTCCAACCAAATCAGGGGAACGCACAAAGCCGTTAAAATCCCCATTACCCAGTTAAAAATAAACCAAGCACGGCGGCTACGTAAAAATAGGCTGATTAATGAACCAAACCCCATCCAAATTAAACCCGCCACTAAGTTAACTATCACAAATGCGATACTCATCATTAAAATAGATTGGGTAAATAATTCACCGGGGAGGCTAAATCCCCCGACAGCGCCTAGCCCCATCATCCATGCTTTGGGGTTTAAAAACTGTAATAAGCCGCCTTGATACCAAGTAATGCTTTTCGCAACTTCGCTATTCGTCTTCAGTGGTGCATAATTTGCTGTCGCTGTTTTCCATGCTAGCCATAGCAAATATAGACTTCCGGCGAATTTTAAGGCGACATGAAGCGCAGGATAGAGCAATAAAAGTGCAGCAACCCCGAATGCGGAGAGATAGAGTATTGACTGCATCCCTAACATAATACCAAGGCATAATATTATCGTATGGCGAAAACCGTAGTTTGCTGCACTTGACGTTAGCAACATATTGTTAGGGCCGGGAGTGACTGCAGCAATGAATAAAAACGTAAAAAGAGAAAAAACCAGCCCCAATGTCATTTATAATTTAGCCTCAAACTCAAATTTGTTTACTTGCATCACAAAAAAATAACAGTATGTTATGTGACTCACAAGAGTCTCCATTAAATAAAAATAAGGCTATGTCAGAAAACTTTCGTCCAATAAGTTGGGCTAAAAATCCACACCTCCAAACATTACTGCCAAGGATTTTCCGTAGAACACCGAAAATCAAACCTATATGGCAGCGGCTTGAATTGCCTGATGGCGATTTTATCGATCTCGCTTGGAGTGAAAAACCTGAGCTAGCGGCACATAAGCCACGTTTAGTGATCTTCCATGGTCTCGAAGGTAATTTTAAGAGCCCTTATGCCCACGGGATGCTAGAAACGGCACAAAAGCATGGTTGGTTGGGTGTAATTATGCATTTTCGCGGTTGTAGCGGTGAACCCAATCGCCAACAGCGAATTTACCATTCAGGTGAAACCAGTGATGCTCGCTATTTTCTCCGTTGGTTAAAACAAACCTATGGTGATACGCCGACGGCCGCAGTCGGCTATTCTCTTGGTGGTAATATGTTAGCGTGCTATCTCGCAGAAAGTGGGCAAAATGCAGATTTAGATGCGGGCGTCGTGGTTTCGGCCCCATTAATGCTAGAAGCCTGTTCTTTGCGGATGGAAAAAGGAATATCTCAATTCTATCAACGCTATTTACTAAATGGCTTAAAACGTAATGCAACGCGTAAATTGGTACGCTACCCTGGCTCACTACCTTTAAACTTGCTGCAGCTTAAACAACTAAAACGCATCCGTGAATTTGATGATGTGATCACTGCTCGTATTCATGGTTTTGATGATGCGACAGATTATTATCAAAAATGCAGCGCATTACCTAAATTAGCTTACATCACGAAGCCAACATTGATTATCCACGCTAAAGATGACCCATTTATGGCGCCTGAGGTTGTTCCTGATTTATCATTTTTACCCCACAATGTGGAATACCAAATGACAGAACATGGTGGGCACGTAGGCTTTGTGAGCGGTACCTTGAGAAAACCGCAAATGTGGTTAGAAACACGCATCCCTCAATGGTTAACGCCTTATTTAGATAAGGAAATAATGTGATTATTCCTTGGCAAGAACTTGAACCTGAAACATTGGAAAACCTAATTGAAAGCTATGTCTTACGGGAAGGAACCGACTACGGCTCCCATGAAAAAAGCTTACAAGATAAGGTCAACGATGTGAAACGGCAGTTAGTTTCTGGTGAAATTGTGCTAGTCTGGTCTGAATTGCATGAATCGGTTAATTTCATGCCTAAGGGGAGTTTTTCTGTCTGATGTTTTTATTCTATGGTTCATTTTTACGTCATCATCTATCATGAATTAAGTTACAGGTTTTCCACACAATCATGTCGTAAAACCATCAAATAAAACTCAAAACCCTAACACCCGTTAATCCGCTTCATGCACTATTGATTAAAATAGTGCTTATAAGCGCAACACAGGGAGTCCACGATGTCCAAAAAGCACCCAATCATTGCTATCACTGGTTCGAGCGGAGCTGGCACAACCTCAACTAGCCAAGCATTTCGTAAAGTTTTTCACCAATTAAATATCCAACCAGCAACATTAGAAGGGGATAGCTTTCATCGCTATACACGCCCTGAAATGGATATGGCTATCCGTAAAGCCAGAGAACAAGGCCGGCACATCAGTTACTTTGGCCCCGAAGCGAATGATTTTGCGTTGCTTGAACAAACCTTAATCGACTATGAAAAAACAGGTTGTGGACAGTCCCGTAAATATCTACATACTTATGATGAAGCGGTACCGTATGGCTTGCAACCTGGGACATTTACCCCTTGGGAGCCACTACCAGACAAAACAGATATTTTATTTTATGAGGGGCTGCATGGTGGCGTTGTCACTCCAGAACATAATGTTGCACAACATGTTGATTTGCTTGTAGGTGTTGTCCCTATTGTCAACCTCGAATGGATCCAAAAATTGATCCGCGATACCACAGAGAGAGGGCACTCCCGCGAAGCGGTTATGGACTCTGTTGTACGTTCAATGGGAGACTATATTAATTACATCACGCCACAATTTTCTCGCACCCATATCAATTTTCAACGCGTTCCTACGGTAGACACCTCTAACCCCTTTTCAGCTAAAGCTATCCCATCACAAGACGAAAGCTTTATTGTGATCCGCTTTCGTGGGCTGGAGCAAATTGATTTCCCCTATTTGCTGTCAATGATATCCGGCTCTTTTATTTCAGCAATGAATACAATTGTCGTCCCAGGAGGGAAACTCGGTTTAGCAATGGAATTAATTATGGCACCAATAGTCGAAAAACTAATTAATCAAAAGAACAATAATTAAATTATTTTTTGATTAAAAAATAAGATGCTTATCATTAATTAAGGTAAGCATCTTTCAATTCAAATATACCAATAAAAATTAAATTTATTTTTAGTTTTTTATTTCAAAGCTGTGTGTGACTTCAACGGTTTTCTCTAACATCAATGCGACTGAACAATATTTTTCAGCAGAAAGTTGAACGGCTCGTTCGACCGCTTTTTCCGTTAATTCATTCCCTGTTACAATAAAATGTAAATGGATTTTCACAAAATAACGAGGGGCTTCTTCGCGACGCTGTGAGGTTAATTTCACCTCACAATCCGTAATATCATAGCGGCCCTTTTGTAGAATCGAAACGACATCAATCGCGCTACAACCACCCGCTGCCATTAACACCATTTCCATTGGGCTTGGGGCTTTATCACCCGCATTGCCATCCATCATCACCTGGTGCCCAGACGCAGACTCTCCTAAGAAAGAAAGCCCTTCAACCCACTTTACTCTTGCTTCCATTGTATTTCCCCTTGAAATGAAATCGGTTTAAAGGCTACATTGTTCCATAGATATAAGGAATGTTATATCAACTTTATTTGGCTGAAGCGATACAGGGAAGACTTTCTTTATTGAATATGCTACAAACAATACTTAGTTGATAGGATTAAGATCAAAACTCAACGGTTTAATTGATCATATTATAGTGTTGATATCAATTTGCGTTACCAAAAGCAATCAAAAGCGCTGAAGTAATCAGCCCCTTGATTATTTAAAGGTATATAAGGCAAATTAATATGCTAAGCTAGTGACTTTAAAGCCAGCCTTTCTTGTACGTTTTTCCGAATGGCTGCAATAACATACAGAGGATAACGCTAATGGTTCTCGGCAAGCCACAAACAGACCCTACTCTTGAATGGTTTTTGTCACACTGCCATATTCATAAATATCCATCCAAGAGCACTCTTATCCATCAGGGTGAGAAAGCAGAAACCCTTTACTATATCGTTAAAGGTTCGGTGGCTGTTTTAATTAAAGATGAAGAAGGCAAAGAAATGATCCTCTCTTACCTGAATCAGGGGGATTTCATTGGTGAGCTTGGGTTATTTGAAGAAGGGCAAGAACGTACTGCGTGGGTTAGAGCAAAAATAGCCTGCGAAGTTGCTGAAATTTCATATAAAAAATTCCGTCAATTGATTCAGGTTAACCCTGATATTTTAATGCGCCTTTCTGCGCAAATGGCTAGTCGCCTACAAACAACATCTGAGAAAGTCGGTAACCTCGCATTCTTAGACGTTACAGGCCGTATTGCTCAAACTCTATTGAATTTAGCCAAACAACCTGATGCGATGACACATCCAGACGGTATGCAAATCAAAATTACCCGTCAGGAAATAGGCCAAATCGTGGGTTGTTCCCGTGAAACAGTTGGCCGTATTTTGAAAATGCTTGAAGATCAAAATCTGATCTCTGCACATGGTAAAACCATCGTTGTTTACGGCACACGTTAATTAACCTTTCAGCCTCGCTCTCTTGGCGAGGCGCGCATTTCGAATAGCGTTATAACATGGGTATAACGCTATTTCTCCAAAATACGATTCTTTATATATCATTTTTTAATGAGTGTCGTTTCTTTATATTTTTCTAGCTAATGATCAAACTAAGATAATAGGAGTTAATCATTATTAGGAGATTATTAGTCGTGGAGTTAAATACTCAAGAAAATAATATAAAAAAATCACCTAGCTGTATGGATAATAAAAAAATTACATCCAAAAACCTTTCATTTATTGAAGGATTAAATGTTATTAAACCATTAAATACTGGAGGTTATAAGAAAGTAAATTTCGCTATTAAAACTTGTGAGTTTTACAAGAGAGAACAACCCGAGCTAAGCCAACTACCTTACTCACCACCTGTTGAAAAACTCTTATTGCCTTATACCTATTATCAAGATGATTTAGTTTCCCCATCAGATATCTTTGAAAATAGCATCACTATAGAACATGATTTACCAATAAAAATCAACCTGGAAAATACGCACATGAAAATCACCAGCGCTAATGCCGAGCTAATTAATACCAACAGAAAAAATCTTTTAATTAACGATTTTGGTATCAATAAAATAAAACAATTCTTTTATAATTCGATTGAAAAAATACAATCAACAGGCAAGATTCAAGCTTTAGTGGTTAAAAACAAACTGAATCCTAGAAAGGAAGATTTATACAGCGTTAAGTTCTATAGCAAAAATGGGGTATCTGAAATACAAAAGGCTAACAAACAAGACATAGGGGTTATAAACGAAGAAAAGAACCCTCCTATATCACTTTCAGACAAGGATAAAGAACAATTTATTCAAACTAAAAGTCTAAAAAATGAAATTCATGAACTCGAAAAAAAGATACTACATTATGAACATTTCAACAATGCAGATGATAAATTTAAATATACAAAATCCACTCAAGATTTAATTAGTGAATGTATTTCATCCCCATTTAATAAAAGAAATACTAAATTTAGTGCTACCATTGACACTATGAATGGACTCATTAATGAATTAAATGTTCGACTCAGTTCTCTTAAAAAAAATGAAGAGGAAAACATAAAACTTACATCTAAAAAAAACATATTCAATAGTAATGAGAGCCTAAGCTCAAATTCCTCAAGTTATTTTTCAGAAACAGTTGATGAATCAGGTTATAGCTCAGAAGAGGCTGAAAATAGAGATGTGATTAATAATATTATTAATCAAAAAAGTCATGAGCTAGAAAATCAAAAATTAAAAAATACAGAAACGCCTCATAAAAAAACATACATTCCCGTGAAACCAAAAAAAATAACATATAAATTTAATGGGGAAATTTATCAAACTAACACATCAATATCAAGAGCTAAACATAATAGTAAAATATATCAATTTGCACTAAATGGAAGCTCACCAAAAATAATTTCAAATAATGGAAAGCCAGATACTACAAATTTAGATACTCAATTAAAAAATCACAGGAAACAGTCAATGATTTGAGCCATCTCAAAAAAGAAATAGAAAAGGAAGAAGCCAATTCTACTGAAATAAGAATTCAATTAAATAATTTAACGCATAAGGTAGAAGCTTAATTAAAGCAAAGGTAAGGGTGAGGTGCAGAAAATTCATTTCTGCACCTTTAATACAATGGTTAACCTAGCAACTTCTCAATCGCCGTTTCTAATTTCGCCATGCCGCTATTAATTTCTTCTTCCGAAATAATCAGCGAAGGCGTAAAACGCAATACATTAGTGCCTGCATTGAGCATCATCAGCCCTTCTACTGCACTGGCTTGCAAAATATCTTTCGAACGGTTTAATAATTTGCCATCTAACTCCGCGCCGATTAATAACCCCATTCCTCTGATTTCAGAAAAAATGCCGTATTTATCGTTCAGTTTATTTAAATGAGCAATAAACAATTCACGACGCTTTTGAACGCCATTTAATACATCTTCTGTATTAATAATATCAAACGCCGCATTACCTACTGCACAAGCTAATGGATTACCGCCATAAGTGGTACCATGCGAACCCACTTCCATCGTTTTCGCAATTTCTTCAGTAGTAATCATTGCACTGATAGGGAAACCGCCACCCAATGCTTTTGCCGTGGTTAAAATATCAGGCACAACGTTGTAATGCATATAAGAAAATAATTTACCTGTACGCCCCATACCGCTTTGTACTTCATCAAAAATCAATAATGCATTATTTTCATCACACAGCTTGCGAACTCCTTGTAGAAACTCTGATGTTGCAGGCGTGACACCACCTTCCCCTTGTACGGGCTCTAACACCACAGCACAGGTATTTTCATCAATGACCGCTTTGACCGCATCCAGGTCATTAAAAGGCACATGAATAATATCCGCAGGCTTTGGCCCAAAACCATCTGCATATTTCGCTTGCCCGCCAACCGAGACGGTAAATAATGTGCGCCCATGGAAGGCTTGTTTGAAAGCAATAATCTTCGTTTTATATGGGTTATATTTAGTGATAGCGTAGCGACGCGCTAATTTAAACGCGGCTTCGTTAGCTTCTGAGCCGGAATTCACAAAAAACGCACGGTCAGCAAATGTCGCATTCGTTAATTTTTGAGCCAGTTTTAACGCCTGTTCATTGGTGAAAATATTGCTCACGTGCCATAGCTTTTCACTTTGTTCACGCACAGCAGCTACCAAACTAGGGTGACAATGCCCTAAAGCAAGAACCGCGATCCCACCAGCAAAATCAATATATTCTTTACCTTGCTGATCCCAGACTCGGCTACCTTCACCTTTAACTGGAATAAATTCCGCCGGCGAAAAAATAGGTAACATAACTTGATCGAAAGTCTGCCGATTAACTGCGTGTTGTTCTGCTGCGTATTGTTCTGACATACCCCTCACCTGCTCTTATTTAATGCGATAATGAAAATATAATCATTAAATATGAATAAAAAATCAAAAAAGAGCAATAGCAAAGGGCATAATATGCATAATTAATTTATTCTGAACCAGATTTATAAATTAATATTTTAGAAAATTATTTAGTAATTCATGGCCTTGCTCACTCAGAATGCTTTCAGGATGGAACTGAACGCCTTCTATAGGCAAGGTTTTGTGCCGTATTCCCATGATTTCATCAACATCACCATTATTCAGTGACCATGCTGATACATCAAAAGAAACAGGGAGTGTCTCTGCCGCAATTACCAGAGAGTGGTAACGTGTCACCGTCAAGGGCCGGTTCAAGCCTTTGAATACTCCTTGATGATTATGGTGAATAGCAGAGGTTTTACCGTGCATAACTTCTCGTGCTTTAACAACTGATGCACCAAAAGCTTGCCCAATGGCTTGATGCCCTAAGCAAATACCTAAAATGGGAAGCTTACCTGCAAAATATTTTATCGCCTCAAGAGAGATGCCAGCCTCATCCGGTGTACATGGCCCAGGTGAAATCACAAGATGTGTAGGCGAAAGCTGTTCAATTTCTTCGATGGTAATTTCATCATTACGTTTTACAACAACTTCAGCCCCTAACTCACAAAAGTATTGGTATAAGTTGTAAGTAAATGAATCGTAATTATCAATAAGTAGAAGCATATTAGCCTATCCGACTGATTTTTATCATTATGTATTATTTCTTATGCATATTTTTATTGTGTTGGCAATCAGAACGGTGATTAAAACACCATAAAAATAATAAGGGCGGCTATCATAGCACAGCCAAAGCAGGAAAATAGCCTATTTAAGTCAATGATTATTTTTTCTCAGAAAAAATTTCCATATAAAAATCATGGAATTATATTTACATCCCTATAACAAACTCACATTTTGATTGAGAATTACTTTAAATACAATGAAATAAAAGGCGATTAAAACATAATAAGCACTGACACATTTTAACTAACATAGTGAATAAAGAGAAACTCAAAGGGGAAGGAAAAGCGGATTTTAAAAAAAAGTGGGCACGTTAAAACAACCTACCCACTGTATTCGACACGATAGTTTTTAATTACTACTGTTTTTTAATCACTAAGGCTTTTTAATCACTAAGGCTTTTTAATCACTTCAGCAGAAATGATTGTAATTGGCTCTACAGGAACATTTTGATATGGCCCTACATTTTCCGTTTTTACTTTAGAGATTTTATCTGCAACATCCATCCCTTTCACCACTTTACCAAATACGGCGTAACCGAAGTCACGTTGTCCGTGGTCTAAGAACGCGTTATCAGCAACATTAATAAAGAATTGGCTCGTTGCGCTGTCTTTATTTGCAGTACGTGCCATAGAGATAGTACCGCGCAAATTACGTAAGCCATTATCTGCTTCATTTTTGATTGGGGCACGGGTTTGCTTTTGCTGTAAATCTTTATTAAAGCCACCGCCTTGGATCATAAAACCTGGAATAACACGGTGGAAAGTAGTTCCGTTGTAATAACCTTCATTAACATACTGAACGAAATTTTCTGTCGTAACAGGGGCTTTTTTACTATTCAGTTCTAATTCGATATCACCCGCCGACGTGACTAGCTTGACATAAGTCTCACCCGCAGATAAAGCAAGAGAAGATGCGCTCATTGCGCAGACGGCCAAAAGTGGCACAAAAATTCGTTTTAACATGTAAGGTCCCTTTCGTTATAGCTCATTACAACTGCAATCAAGCAATTCTAGAGTGAAGCTAACAAGAATGCTGAAGATTTACCTATATTTACGCCCAAAAACAAAAGTGCATCAAATGCGTTAAATTCTAGACCACTTTCAGCAAAAGGCGTCATGAATAATGGCTATTTTTCTATTATTACAATTGCGCGACTTACAACACAGGAAAAATATTACCTGATTCCAAGAGAAAAGCGGTTGAGAGGAGATTTCGAGTTGTCGGAAAGCGCTAAGCAAAGCTATAATCCCCAAGCCTTTTGAGGCTAACTCAGGGAGAACGACAAATGGCAATTAAAAATCATAACTACCAGATGGCAAAGTTTGTCATCAGTGCACCCGATATCCGTCATCTACCTAAAGATACTGGAATTGAGGTGGCTTTTGCTGGCCGCTCTAATGCGGGGAAATCCAGTGCGTTAAACGCATTAACACAGCAAAAAAGCTTAGCACGTACCAGTAAAACACCAGGAAGAACTCAGCTAATCAACCTATTTGAAGTTGAGGAAGGCGTTCGCCTTGTTGACCTTCCAGGCTATGGTTATGCCGAAGTTCCTGAAGAAATGAAACGTAAATGGCAACAAGCACTCGGGGAATATCTCCAAAAAAGAGAATGCATTAAGGGGCTGGTTGTCTTAATGGATATCCGTCATCCATTAAAAGACCTCGATATGCAAATGATTGAATGGTCTGTTGCGATGAATGTACCCGTTTTAGTTTTACTCACAAAAGCAGACAAACTGGCCTCTGGAGCAAGAAAAAAACAACTTATGGAAGTTCGCCAAGCATTGGCTCCACTTGAAGGGGATATTGAAGTCGAATACTTTTCAGCACTGAAAAAGATTGGTATCGATAAACTCCGCATTAAGCTAGATAGTTGGTATAACACACCGGCTTGATTTCTTTTGTTGTGAGTCAGAAATGGCTCATAACACCCTTACATATTCTATATCCACTGAATTTTAGATAAAAAAATGCTCCAGTCAAAAAACTTGACTGGAGCAGCTAATATTCAGCTAAATCCGATTACGTGAAGTAAAAGGTCTGAAAGATAGAACATCTTACCTCTGTACCCTACGCCTATTAATGTACTTTATTTTTCGCTCGAAAAAAAGCCTTTTTGTAATTTTTTTTCAAAGCTTTCTACGATTCAGCACAGAAATATGAATAAAATAAGCTAAAAAACGGATTTTAATTACATATTTATGAGATGTATGTCGCATAAAAATGTTAACCATTTTCTTGACTGTCATCACAAAAATAATTGATTTATTGCAGAGTTATATTGAATTTCTAGTTAATAATTTCAAATGCATAATTATCTGTTATACCTTCGCTTAAACGTAAAAAACCCCCAGTAATTGGTTATCCAACTCTTGGGGGTCTCTTCATAATGGAGGTTCTATATATTCAATATGATTAAAAATTAGTGGGCTTCATCCCAGTTGTCACCAATTCCCACATCCACTTTTAATGGCACATCCAGTTTCATGCTTTGTTCCATTAATGACTGGACCTGAGCTTGAACACGCTCTAATTCAGACTCTTTGACCTCAAAGACCAATTCATCGTGAACTTGCATTAGCATATCTGCATGCGGTTTTTCAGTTTGCAACCAATTATCAACGGCAATCATGGCTTTTTTAATGATGTCCGCTGCGGTTCCTTGCATTGGGGCGTTGATCGCTTCGCGTTCTGCCGCTTTACGGCGCATTCCATTACTCGACTTAATATCCGCTAAATATAAGCGACGGCCTTCAAGTGTTTCAACATAACCTTGTTCAGAAGCTTGTAAGCGTGTGTTTTCCATATAACGCAATACACCAGGGTAGCGTTCAAAGTAGAGATCCATATAGCGCTGAGCTTCACCACGAGGGATCCCTAATTGACGTGCTAAACCAAATGCACTCATGCCATAGATAAGCCCGAAGTTAATCGCCTTGGCACTACGGCGTTGGTCACTGGTGACTTGTTCCAGTGGTACACCAAAGACTTCAGCGGCTGTCGCTTTATGGATATCTTTCCCTTCCGCAAACGCAGTTAATAGGCCTTTATCTTGAGATAAATGCGCCATAATACGTAATTCAATTTGTGAATAGTCCGCTGCCATCACTTTGTAGCCTTCACGCGCGATAAAGGCTTGGCGGATCCGGCGACCTTCTTCAGTTCTAACTGGAATATTTTGTAGGTTAGGATCTCGAGAAGATAAACGCCCCGTTGCTGTGACTGCTTGGTGGTAAGAAGTATGAACACGCTGAGTACGCGGGTTAATCATGAGTGGCAGTTTATCCGTATACGTGGATTTTAATTTGGCTAAACTACGGTGCTCAAGCAACAATTTTGGCAATGCATGGTTTAGCGCTAATTCTTCAAGCACTTCCTCATTCGTCGATGCTGCCCCACTTGGCGTTTTCTTTATCACTGGCAACTGCAATTTTTCGAATAAAATCGTTTGTAATTGTTTTGGTGAAGCGAGGTTAAACTCCTCCCCCGCAAGCTCAAAAGCTTCCTTTTCCAGTTCAGCTAAACGAGCGGTAATCACTTTTGACTGCACAGCAAGCACGTTAGCATCAATTAGAACACCTTTACGCTCCATTCGGACTAACACAGGCACAAGTGGCATTTCAATATTCTGGAAAATGTGATTAAGCTTAGGTTCAGCCTCTAATTGTGGATATAACGCTTGATGCAGTAATAGCGTGACATCTGCATCTTCCGCCGCATAATTAGCGGCTTCTTCTAAAGCAATTTGGTTAAATGTCAGCTGCTTTTTACCTTTACCTGCGATTTCTTCAAAGCTCACGGTTTTATGGTTCAAATGGCGATCGGCCAAGCTGTCCATATCATGGCGTCCCATCCCCGCAACACTGTTTAACACATACGATTCCAGCATGGTGTCATAACCGATACCTTTTAATTCGATGTCATAATTTTCAAGAACTTCTGCATCATACTTCAAGTTTTGGCCAATTTTGAGGATGTTTTCACTCTCAAGGATAGGCTTCATAAGTTCCAAAACCTCTTCCAGAGGAAGCTGTACTGGCGCATCAAGGTAATCGTGACCTAATGGTAAATAAGCGGCATGCCCCGGCTCAATTGCAAATGACATTCCCACTAAACGAGCTTCTTGGGTATCTAAACTATCGGTTTCAGTATCAAAAGCAAATAATGATGCTTTGCTTAATTTTTCAACCCAGCGCTCTAAATCGGCTTTTTCTAGAATCGTTTGGTAATTTTCGGCACACAATGTTGGCACAGTTGGGTTTGATGGCTTCACAGGTGACGCTGCTGGTGTTGGGCTAGGTTTCGCACTTGAGCCTTTCCCCTCCATCCAAGTCCCATTTTCAACATCGGCTAACCAACGTTTAAATTCATAACGGCTGAATAATTTATGCAGTTTATCCACATCTGGCTGAGCAACTTGTAGCTCTTCACATGTTTTTTCCAGCTCAACATCCGTTTTAATCGTCGCTAATTGGTATGATAAAAAAGCAACATCACGGTTTTCCGCCATTTTAGGGGCTAACGTTTTAGAACCTCTAAAACCTAATGGAGCAATAGCCTCAAGGTCATTATAAATTGCTTCTAAGCTACCAATACCTTGCAGTAAAGCGAGTGCTGTTTTTTCACCAACGCCAGGCACCCCAGGAATATTATCTGACGAATCCCCCATTAATGCTAAAAAGTCGATGATAAGTTCAGGGGGAACACCGTATTTTTCTTTGACTTCATCAGGCCCTAGAATAGTGTTATTCATGGTATTGATGAGCGTAATGTTAGGCTCAACTAATTGCGCCATATCTTTATCGCCCGTACTAATTAGCACTGGCATACCTTTTCGGCTTGCTTCACAGGCTAATGTCCCGATGACGTCATCGGCTTCCACTCCTGAAACCACCAGTAAAGGCAAGCCCATCGCTTCCACCATTTCATGTAATGGGGCGATTTGAGCGCGTAAATCATCAGGCATAGGTGGGCGATGTGACTTATAGCTTTCAAACAATTCATCACGAAATGTTTTTCCCTTCGCATCAAAGACAACCGCTACATGGCTAGGTTTATACTGCATAATTAAACTACGTAGCATATTAAGCACGCCATACATTGCCCCTGTAGGCTCACCAGCACTATTGGTCAGTGGAGGGAATGCATGGTAAGCACGGTATAGGTAAGAGGAACCATCAACCAAAATAAGAGGGTTTTCTGCAATCTGAGCCATAATCTGTCATCATCTTTTTAGTCAGGAACGAATACCAATAGGATGCCATAATGTGGCCTCAGATACATCCCAAGTTTTATATTCCGCTTAGTTAGATAATTAAAAACACACCAAATCATCCACTATTATAAGTACACCATTGATTACAGTTAATTAAAATTAATCACGCCGATTAACTAAGTATCTGACTAACATCCTGTGGATAAGCTTGTGTGTAAATTTGTGTTACTCAGTAAATTCAACAGGTAATATGAATATTAACAATATAAACAGAAAAGTAAAATCAATGGGTTAGCGCATAATTGAATGGGTTTAATACAGGTGAGAGAAAGTCTTTGAATTGTGGATATTAATAGAAAAAAAGAGACGATGGCGAGTATACCACCGTCTATTTACGATTATTTTTTATTTACTAAGAAGTTCACAACATTAGAGAACTCTTTGCCGTAGTCAGCTGCGTTATCAACTGAGATACCGTTATTACGAACTTGGTATTTACCATCAACAAATAATGCAGGAACACCGCGCAGTTTTAAGTCTTGCGCTGCATTTTGCTGTTTCGCAACGATAGATTTCACAACGAAGCTGTTTAAAGCTGCATCATACTCTTCACCAGAAATACCTGCTTTGATAAAGGCATTACGGATATCTGCTTTACTGTTGATAGTTTGCGTTTTTTGGATACCTTCAAACAGGATAGGTGTGACTTTGTCTTCTGCTTTCAAGACAATCGCAACGGCCCAAGCTTGAGTTAAATCGGCACCTAAAGGACCAAGAAAATCAACGTGATAACGCTCCATTTTCACGCCTTCTGGTAAGTTTTTCTCTACCGTTTGAGGCACTTTATACACGCTCTCAAATTGATAGCAGTGTGGGCAATAAAATGAGAAGAACTCCAAAACTTGAGGTAAATTTGGTACAGCTTTAACATCAGTATACTCTTTACCTTCCGTGTAGTTTGCCGCTGCAGCACTAAAAGACATGGCAATACCAAGCAAAGCCAACATAATTTTTTTCATAGACTACATTCTCCAAAAACAAAAACTTAAAAGTTAAAACTGAGGGGTTAACTGCAAAGGGGCGTCTTGCAACCGTTCAATCTGTTGATTAAATTCGAGCGATTGTTTTTGCCAAAAATCATCAGCTTGTAGCCATGAAAATGCTCGAGGAAACGCAGGGTCTTGCCAGCGGCGGATAATCCACCCGAGGTAATGTACCATACGCATTGCTCTAAGAGGTTCAATCAGCTTCAGCTGTTTTACATCAAAATCACAAAACTCATTATACGTTTCTAATAACGTATCCAATTGAATGACTTGTTCTTGGCGAGAGCCATTAAGTAGCATCCAGAGGTCTTGAATTGCAGGCCCATTTCGGGCGTCATCAAAATCCACCAGCCAAGCTTCATCGCGCCACAGAATATTGCCTGGGTGGCAATCACCTTGTAGGCGAATAGATGAAATAGAGTCAGGCCATTGTAATTTTACTTGTGCAATCAATGCATCTAAAGACTCTATAAATTGAGCTTTATAGCGTTCTGCAATCAAAGGGCTTGAAGCTATCACTTGGCGAGGTTGTGCCAAATATTCATCAAGACCCATTGTCGGACGAAATGCAAAATTTTTACGCTGGCCAATTTGGTGTATACGTCCTAGCAAATGGCCTACACTTTCTAATTGAAACAAGTTATCTGTTTCATATTGTCTGCCACCGATACTCGGAAAAATTGCAAATATAAACCCACCAAACTCCAATACCGTTTGCCCAGCAAACTCAAGAGGCGCTGCGACAGACAGCCCTTCATCTCGAAGCTCTAAAGTGAAATCGTGCTCTTCTTGAATTTGTGAACGGTTCCAACGCTCAGGACGATAAAATTTAACCACATAGCGTTGCCGATTTTCGTCTTGGAATTGATAAACCCGATTTTCGTAGCTATTTAATTCAAGCAGACCTGATTCGGGGTAAACCCCGACTTCCATTAAGGCGTCTAAAATTAAGTCAGGGGAGATTCCACTAAAATGGAAATTCGAATGTTCTATTTCGTCCATCGCGTTTTAGTCTTTAATAATGCCACGGGCACGCAAAATAGCGGTTTTAAAGTCATCTTCATAATCTTTTTTTAAACCCGGGATCGCTTCATTGCTATCCGAACCACGCATTTTTAAATGATAAATTAGCACATCATCTGTTAACTCAGATAAACTGCCTTTAAAACCTGCTTCATCAGCCAGTTTTTGCAATAATTCTACCAAGTTTAAATCTGAATTATCTTTCCAGACAGGATGCAGAAGCTCAATAACTTCATTTAAGCGATGGCATTTCATGTTTATTCCTTTATCACGAATATTCGATACAAGTTACCAATAATCATACAAGAGAAAAAGCGAACTGTTGTCAATCTACGTAAAGTTTAACTGCAATACGCACGAATATTCATTGATTTTATAGCAAAATAGAATAAATTTTAGTAATTACTATACTCGAAAGTGTTTTCTAGGAATGTTGAAACATTTTCTTGAAGATATTCAAGGATATTGAACATGTCATTTCGTCAGTTAATAACTGGTGTGATACTTGCTGGTGGCCGAGGCTCTCGAATGGGTGGTCAAGATAAGGGATTGGTACTTTTATCAGGAAAGCCGCTCTATCAACATATTTTAGCACGCTTACAACCCCAAGTTGGCGAAGTACTCATCAATGCAAACCGTAATCAACCGCGTTACAGTGAAAGCCAATTGACGGTTATCTCTGATTTAAATAACCATTTTTCTGGCCCATTAGCAGGAATGCAAGCGGCTTTACACCATGCCAAAACAGATTGGTTACTGTTTGTGCCTTGCGATGTTCCTGCTTTCCCTCTCAATTTAGCGGAAAAAATGTTCAATGAGAAAGAAAAACATTTAGCCTGCTACGCTTGTGATACAGAACGAGAGCACCCGACGTTTGCTTTATTGCATCGCTCACTAAAAGCTCAACTTGATGATTACCTTGCAAGAGGTGACCGTAAATTAATGTTCTTTATGCATGAAATTAATGCAAAAGGTGTTATTTTCTCACCCGAATCGGGTTCATTTGCGAATCTTAATACACTGGAAGATAGCCGTAACTGGGAGTTACAACAAAAAGAATTATGAAGCAAAATACTCTACCCCTACTTGGAATTACCGCTTATAGCGGCACAGGAAAAACGACTTTATTAAAAAAAGTTATCCCTCTGCTTAAGCTGCGTAACGTTCGTGTTGGTTTAATTAAGCACACTCACCATGACATGGAAGTGGATAAACCGGGCAAAGACAGTTTTGAATTACGTAAAGCAGGCGCAAACCAAACGCTTGTTGCCAGTGAAAAGCGCTGGGCGCTGATGACCGAAACCCCCGAAGCTAATGAAATGGATCTACACTATTTAGCCAGTCGTTTCGATCACACAACATTAGATCTGATTTTAGTTGAGGGCTTTAAGCACGAACCGATCGATAAAATCGCCTTGTTTCGCTCTGAAGTGGGCAAACCTCTCAACGGTTTGATAGATAACTATGTGGTGGCTGTTGCCAGTGATGAAATCATTGATACTCACGTGCCGCAGTTAGATATCAATAACCCAGAGCAAATCGCAGATTACATTGTGTCTTGGTGGCAAAAAAGTGTCTTGGTGGCAAAAAACAATTAAATAAGCACGATACCGTCATTAGCCATGCAAAAAAGAGATTGGCTGAATTGAGCGTGTGAGTTCACATTTTCATACTTTGCTGTTTGAATAACCCAAAAAGTTTAATTACAGTATTTGAAAATTAAGTTACTGGATTGTTACTGTGCTTATCACACAGGCAAAACCTGATTAGTCAATGAATTATCATTGTGCTATCAGGTTTTTTTCGTTTTAGGGGAAACAAAATGCAGATCGCAAAAATTTTAAACAACAATGTGGTCGTTGCCCTAAATGAACAACAGCAAGAAATTGTCGTTATGGGGCGTGGGCTCGCCTTTCAAATGAAAGTTAATGACTTTGTCGATTCTAAAAAAATAGAAAAAGTCTTTGAGTTACGTAGCCATGAATTAACAAGCCGATTAAGTGAACTGTTAAGCCAAATACCAATTTCTATTATGAAAGTCTGTGACAAAATAATTGAAAATGCGAAAAGTAAACTTGGCAACCTACATGAAAGCTTATATATCGTTTTAACTGATCACTGTAATTATGCAATTGAAAGACAGCAAAAAGGCCTAGCTATCACTAATACCATGTTATGGGAAATTCAACGACTTTACCCAAAAGAGTACCAGTTGGGGCTAGAGTCATTGGCATTGATTAAACAAGATTTAGAGATTGAGTTACCCATCGATGAAGCTGGCTTTATCGCGTTACATTTCGTCAATGCTCAGTTGACGGGTGAGATGCCAATTGTCATGGAAACGATGGCGATAATGAATGAAATCATGAACATCGTAAAATATCATCTACAAATTGAATATCATGAGGACACACTAAGTTATCAGCGGTTTGTAACTCATTTAAAGTTTTTTACCCATCGTATGATGAGTGATGAGCCAGTTCCTAATGACGATATTGCGATGCATCTTGTCATCAAAGAAAATTATTCAATTTCTTGGAAATGTGCTGAAAAGGTCAGTACTTATTTATCCAAGAAATACCAACGCGACTTAACAGATGAAGAACGCATGTATTTAACCATTCATATAGAGCGTATTAGGAAAGAAAAATCGTCACATAAGTGACGCAAAGTAAGCCGAAAAACTATTTATTGATACAAACTGATAAAAACCGATGGATTGCTACTGCCCGTTTGCAGGCAAAACCTGATTTTCACTACTAGCCTTATTCGTGCTGGTGGTGAGTCAGGTTTTTTTTTGCTTATTTATCAATAGTAACGTGGCTTCTATTGTTCAGGTAATAAAGGAAATCAATATGAAATATCAAGCTTTGGCGGAGCAAATTATCGAAAACGTTGGAGGAAAAGATAACGTTGTCGATTTAATACATTGCGCGACACGCCTACGCTTTAAACTGAAAGAAAGTAAAAAAGCCAATGCAGAGCAATTAAAACAAAGTCCAGAGGTTATTACCGTAGTTGAAAGCGGCGGTCAATTTCAAGTCGTCATCGGTAACCACGTTAACGAGGTTTTTAACGCAGTTAATCAGTTAATTGATACAACTTCAAACTCAATAAATCAGCCCAAAAAAGCGGGAAAAAAAGTGGTAAAACAAGATAAAGAAAGCCTACTAGGCTACTTTATTGATATTGTCTCCAGCATCTTTACGCCTATTTTAGGCATCATGGCTGCTTCAGGTATTTTAAAAGGGTTACTTTCATTAGCAGACGCATTAGGTTGGCTATCCACAAGCAGTGGCACTTATCAAATCTGGTTTGCAGCAAGTGACTCTTTATTCTATTTTTTCCCACTGGTACTCGGTTACACCGCAGGGAAAAAATTTGGTGGAAGCCCATTTGTTACCATGACGATTGGTGGTGCACTCATTCACCCAATGATGATTACCGCTTTTCAGCAAAGTCTCGTTGCGGGTTCTACACCTGAATATTTTTTGGGGATCCCAGTCACCTTTATTAACTATGCAGCATCTGTCATTCCGATTATTTTTGCCTCTTGGTTAAGCTGCCTGCTTGAAAAGCGACTAAACCAAATTTTACCTTCTGCAATGAAGAATTTTATTACACCTTTCTTGTGCTTACTCATTATTGTCCCTCTGACCATTCTTGTTATTGGGCCTTTAGCAACTTGGATAAGCATGTTAATTGCGGAGAGTTTCCAAGCTATTTACAACTTTGCCCCAGTTATCGCAGGTGCTTTCATGGGTGCTGTTTGGCAAATATGCGTTATTTTCGGTTTACATTGGGGAATTGTCCCTATTGGTATTAATAACTTAAGTGCCCTAGGCCATGATGCGCTTTTCCCCCTATTACTTCCCGCTGTAGCAGGGCAAATTGGCGCCACTTTAGGTGTTCTATTAGCAACAAAAAATGCAAAAATGAAAATTATGGCTGGCTCTTCTGTTACTGCTGGCTTATTTGGTATTACTGAGCCTGCTGTCTACGGTGTGACTCTTCCTTTGCGCCGACCTTTTATTTTTGGCTGTATTGGTGGTGGTGTTGGTGGCGCGATTGTTGGCTATAGCCAAACTCTGACATTCTCATTTGGGTTAATTAATATTTTCACTTTTGCACAAATCATCCCGGAACATGGTGTTGATAATACTGTTTGGGGAGCCATTATTGGTACAACGCTCTCTTTCTTATTTGCCACTATCGCAACCCGTTTCTTTGGTATTAAAAGGGAAGCGATATCCCCTGAAATATCGGTTAAAACTGAGATTACGTCGACCCCCAATGACGTTCTTGCACCATTGGGCGGTGCAGCTATCCCATTAAAAGATACTCCAGATGAAACTTTTGCAAGTGGTTTACTTGGACAAGGTGCTGCCATTATTCCAAATACTGGGAAAGTCTATGCGCCATTCGATGGTGAAGTGAGCTCATTATTTAAAACTGGCCATGCATTAGGGTTATTAAGCCAAAGCGGTATTGAACTACTCATCCATGTGGGGATCGATACCGTGAAATTAGATGGGCTTCATTTTTCACCTCAAATTAAACAAGGTGATGCATTCAAAACAGGTGATTTATTACTGACATTTGACCGAGAAAAAATTCTCGAGGCAGGATATGACTTAACAACCCCTGTTATTGTAAGCAACAGTGATGATTATGCGTCGATCGAATTCGTCGAGCTCAATAAATCAATTCAAAGCTGTCAGAAATTTATCACCGTTAACCACAAATAAGGAGCTAAGCATGATTAAATTTCCAAATTCATTTTTATGGGGTGGCGCAATCGCAGCCAATCAAGCTGAAGGTGCTTATTTAACTGCGGGTAAAGGGCTCAGCACATCCGATGTTCAACCTCATGGCATATTTGGTTCATTAATTGAAAGAACACAAAATGAGAGTTTTATTAAAGATATTGCCATCGATTTTTATCACCAATATAAAACCGATATCGCACTTTTCGCTGAAATGGGTTTCACCTGCTTACGAACCTCGATTGCATGGAGCCGTATATTTCCACTTGGTGACGAATTAACGGCCAATGAAGAAGGCCTCGCTTTTTATGATAATTTATTTGATGAAATGGCAAAGCATAACATTCAACCTGTCATTACATTATCCCATTATGAAATGCCCTATCACCTAGTGACACAATATGGCGGTTGGGGAAATCGTAAAACGATTGAGTTTTTCGAACGTTATGCACGTACCGTCTTTGAACGTTATAAAAATAAGGTCAAACTATGGCTGACGTTCAATGAGATTAATATGTCACTACATGCACCAATGACTGGTGTGGGCCTACCTGAAAATAGTTCTCCTTCTGAGGTTTACCAAGCGATTCACCACCAACTTGTCGCCAGCGCTAGAGTCACTAAAGCCTGCCATAGCATTATCCCTGATGCTAAAATCGGTAACATGTTATTAGGAGGTCTCGTTTATCCATTAACTTGTAAGCCTGATGATGTATGGGAAGCCATGATAGAAAATCGCAAATGGCTATTTTTTGGTGATGTACAATGCAGAGGCCAATACCCAGGTTATATGCTACGCTATTTTAGAGATAACCAAGTTAATATTACAATAACAGAAGAAGATAAACGTGACTTACAAAATACAGTGGACTTTATCTCATTCAGTTATTATATGACAGGTTGTATTACCGCAGATAAAGATGAATATGAGAAAAAACGCGGAAATATCCTTAGTATGGTCCCAAATCCTTATTTAGAAAGCTCAGAATGGGGATGGCAAATAGATCCAAAAGGAATTAGAACGCTATTAAATTTATTATGGGATCGATATCAAAAACCATTATTTATTGTTGAAAATGGACTAGGCGCTATTGATGAAATAACGCCTGAGGGAGAAATTATTGATGATTATCGTATTCAATATATCAACGACCATTTAGTTCAAATCCATGAGGCTATTCAAGATGGTGTTAATATTATGGGTTATACCAGCTGGGGGCCTATAGATATTGTCAGTGCATCCAATGCAGAGATGTCAAAACGTTATGGATTTATCTATGTTGACCGTGATAACCAAGGTAACGGCTCTCTCGAAAGAAAACGTAAAAAAAGCTTCTATTGGTACCAAAGTATTATCAAGAGCCAAGGAGAGTTATTAAATCAATAGAATAAATATCTAAATATAATAAAACTATCTCGGGATAATTATTTATCTCGAGATTCCTTATATTAAAAATAACACCGCATGAGCCCATTCTCTATTATTGGGTTAAAGCAAACCATTGCTAATAGGTTATCTCCGACATGAATAAAAAATTATTATTCTCTTTGTTGTTTTTAACATTGCCTGCTATTGCTAATGAACAACAATGGAATGGAACTGTTTTAGGCTTTGAGCCCGCTCCTAAAGGAATATTTGGTGATATGTTGGGCATACGTCCTATATTATCTGACCACGGCTTTTCATTTCACAGTAATTATTTGAGCCAAGTCGCCTATAATGCAGGGGGCGGTTATAATAATGACAAACATACTGCTTATATAGACCAATTTGCTTTCACATTCACACAAGATCTTGAACGTTGGACAGGAATTCCCGATGCTCGTATTGAAGGAAACATTGTCAATCGTAACCATGAAGACAACCTGACAGTCAAGCGCCTGCAAGACCCTCGAGTACCTAATAATGACCTTGCACAAGAAAGCTATGGAGGTGGCTCCGTAACGCGGTTAGGTTGGCTTACTTTTGCTCGCAGTTTTGATGACCGCCGACTAACTTGGCGTATTGGGATGATGAACAAAGTACAAGAATTCGACCAAATTATCCCTTGTGATTTCCAACTACTCAGCCAATGCGGCGGAAAATCAGCTAATGCCCTGATATGGAGCAACTGGAATATTCATTCTTGGGGAACGACTGTTAGCTATAAGATTACCCCTGAAATTACCATCAAAACAGGGATTATGGAGCAGAATCCTCAAGCGACGGATAGAAGCCATGCGTGGAGTTGGTCAACCAAAGGTAGTAAAGGTATTTTATTACCCTTAGAAGTTGAAAATCGCACTTTCGTCAATGGGTTGCCTGGCGCTTATAACTTAGGGTTATTATATACCAATGCCAAACAGCATGACCTGTATAAAGATAAAAGCTATAACAACACATGGTTTGTCTATGGTGGAATGAACCAACAATTAACTCGCCATCAAGATGATGAAAATCGAGGTTTAAGTTTGTCAGTCAGTGGCAGTTATCATGATGAACGCAGTAATTTCATGAATTATGTTGTTTCAAGCTCCCTTCGCTACCGCGGTGCATTTGATGCAAGGCCTGAAGATTGGATTGGTCTCGGTGTCTCATATATTGAGCTCAGCGACCACTTTGCGAAAAACCAAAAAATACAAAATGAGCAGCTAGGGATCACCGATTATAATGACCCGTTATATCACCCTATTACTTCAAACGCGTTAAATGCAGAACTATATTATCGCTTTAAACCTGTTCACTGGCTGGAACTCCAACCAAGTATGCAATATTGGCATCAACCAGGCGGCGTCCAGAAAACATCAGATGCATGGGTCCTAGGGTTAAAAACTATTTTAACGTTTTAAATGATATTACCGTGTATTTATCGGTATTGATAAAGGGAACTTTCCACTCCCTTTATCACCAATTTACATATAAATTAGCATTCAGCTCATTATTTTTTTACTATAGCTAAATTAGCTTTGCTGTTTTTCTCACTCAATAACATTAAGCAGACAACTTCATGACCCGCACCCAGCGTCTACTCACCCTATTGCAGATACTCAAAGAAAATCGCTATCCTATTACGGCTGAAGCACTTTCATCACAACTTCAAGTCAGCGTGCGTTCTATCTATCGAGATATTGAATCCCTGCGTGATCAAGGTGCTGAAATTATCGGGGAAGCAGGTATTGGTTACCAATTAAAAACGGGACTATTACTACCGCCTTTAGCTTTCGATGAAAATGAACTTGAAGCCTTAATATTAGGTTTACGTTGGGTAAAAAGTAACGCAGACACTGAACTAAAAAACTCAGCAATACGGGCGATAAGCAAAATTAATGCTGTAGTTGCAGGTCATTCACAGAAAATCCTAAATCAAAATACCTTATTTGCCCCCACCACACATTTCTATGAAATTAATGACGTCATTGTTAAAGACTTACGTTTAAGTTTACGAGAAGAATGCAAAGCCAAAATGACTTACCTTGATGGGCAAAATCAACCTAGTGAACGAATTATTTGGCCAATTGCCATTGGTTATATGAAAGATTCCCAAGTATTAGCCGCTTGGTGTGAATTACGTGAAAGTTACCGCCATTTTCGTTTAGACCGCATTCAGTCTTATCATGCACTTTCAGATAAACTACCTTACCCCAAAAATTACCTACTAGAGCGCTGGCAAAAAGAAGTATTGTGCGTCTCTCCTGACAATTTCTGACACTCCGCTCCCTTATAGTAAGCACTCAACTTCATATAAGGAAATCACCATGAGCGAACTGGTTCTTTTTACTAATTCAATGTCACGTGGCAACACGGTCGACCTACTATTAAAAATTTTAGATGTTCCTTACAAGCGTATTGAATTAGGTTATGGTGCAGATATGCATACGGCGGAATATCTTGCAATTAATCCGATGGCGAAAGTTCCCGCACTTGTTGATGGTGATGCCGTCGTCACTGAAACCGCTGCAATTTGCTTGTATTTAGCGGATAAATTTATTGAAAAAGGTTTAGCACCAGCTTTGAATGACCCTAAACGTGCAGATTACTACCGTTGGTTCTTATTTACTGCTGGCCCAATTGAATCTGCCTTCACTATCAATAATTTAGGCATTCAATTAGATGAAGAACAGCAAAAATCTTCTGGCTTTGGTTCTGTCGAACGCACAATGGCCTGTTTAGAAATCGGTTTAAACAATGCTAAACCGTTTATTTGTGGCGAGCAATTTACTGCTGTTGATGTGTATGTCGGTGCATTTGTGATGTTTTTAGTTAAATACCAAATCATGGAAACCACCCCTGCGATGCAAAAATACCTTGATAGCTTAGCGGCTATTCCTGCGATTGCAGAACTGTTGGCAAAATAATGCCAAAAAAAAGCTAAGCTCAAATGAACTTAGCTTTTAATTTAAATAACCAATACTTAACGCATGGTCACAAATTCTTCTGCCGCTGTTGGGTGAATGGCCACCGTATTATCAAAGTCTTTTTTGGTTGCACCCATTTTTAATGCAACCGCAAAGCCTTGTAAGATTTCATCCATACCAAAACCGATACCATGAATACCCACGATTTTTTCTTCTTCACCCACACAGACCAATTTCATACGGCAAGGCTGGCGATGCGAAGTGACGGCGGTATACATGGCTGTGAAAGATGACTTATAGCATTTAACTTTATCAGCACCATATTTTTCAATCGCTTCTGGTTCAGTTAAACCAACTGTACCAATTGGTGGGTGAGAGAACACCACAGTTGGGATATTACTGTAATCTAAGTGCTCATCCGGTTTATTATTAAATAAACGTTCAGATAAACGACGACCCGCAGCAACCGCAACAGGGGTTAACTCAACGGCGCCAGTATTATCACCAACCGCATAGACACCCGGTACATTGGTATTTTGGTATTTATCAACCTTGATATAACCTTTTTCATTCAGTGCGACGCCTGTGGCTTCAATATTCAGGTTATCTGTCATTGGTTCACGACCAATAGCCCAAATTAATGCATCGACGGTTTGTTCTTGGCCATTTTCCAATTTTAATGTCAGTGAACCATCTGCATTTTTCACGACTTCTTTTGGAATTGATTCCGTATGCAGTTTAGGGCCTTCCGTATTCATGACTTCCACTAATGTTTCGACAATCAGTGGGTCAAATGAACGTAACGGGGCATGTTTACGCACAAATAAATGCGCCTCTGCGCCTAAACCATTTAATACACCAGCAAGTTCAACGGCAATATAACCGGCACCCACAACCGCAACACGTTTTGGCAATGCTTCAAGTTCAAAGAAGCCATCAGAAGTCATGCCATATTCTGCACCTGGGATAGCAGGGATCACTGGACGCCCGCCAGTTGCAATCAAAATATGGTCTGCCGTGTAGGTTTCACCATTTACCTCAACAGTATGGGCATCAATAAAACGTGCAAAACCATTGATGACATCAACTTTATTATTCCCTAAGACACGGTCATAAGACTGGTGAATTCGGTCAATATAAGCAGTACGACTATCAATAAGTGTTTTCCAATCAAAACGATTAATTGTCGCATCAAAACCATAATCAGGACCATAATTGCGAATAGCTTCCGAGATTTGTGCCGCATGCCACATCACCTTTTTCGGTACGCAGCCCACGTTAACACAAGTCCCACCTAATGCTTTCGCCTCAATTAAGGCACATTTTTGCCCATACATTGCTGCACGGTTCATCGACGCAATACCACCGCTTCCGCCACCAATTGCGATATAGTCGTAATGTTTGCTCATAATTTGGTTATTCCCATTGATTGAATGATTTATGAATGCATTTTCTCGCATCATACTATTGATTGTCATGGCATAAATAGCGCTTTACGATAGATAACACCTGTTAATTTAATCGGTATTACCTATCAAAAATACAGTTTACTCTGGCACAATCCACTCAACTAACGTATGCCCAGTGCCTTCTGGGACGAGTGTTTTATGTAACCATGGCAGCACATTCTTCATTTGCTGCTCAAGTTTCCAAGGTGGGTTGATCACTATCATACCGGATGCCGTCATCCCACGTTGGTCGCTATCAGGACGTACCGCCAATTCAATTTGTAATATTTTACGAATGCCTGTTGCTTCTAATTGATTGACCATACGCTTAATTTGTTGACGTAATACAACAGGATACCAAATTGCATATGTTCCTGTTGCAAAGCGTTTATAGCCTTCCACCACCCCTTTCACGACCGCTTCATAATCCGTCTTCATCTCATAAGGAGGGTCCATCAGCGCAAAGCCACGTCGACTCTGTGGGGGTAGTTTCGATTTTAGCTGTTGATAGCCGTCTTCCTTGAAAACTTGCGCGCGGTTATCCCGTGAAAATTCTGTACGTAATAATGGATAATCGCTCGAATGTAGTTCAGTTAATACCAGCTTATCGTGTTCACGTAATAAATATTTTGCTAATAATGGTGAACCTGGGTAATAGCGTAAACGCCCATTATCATTCAATTGGCGCACAATATTCATATACGGCAATAATTCCTCAGGCAAATCAGGTTGCTCCCAAATACGCGCAATCCCTTCAAGATATTCACCTGTTTTTTCTGCATGTTCCCCCGTTAATTGATAACGGCCAGCACCTGAATGTGTATCTAAATACAGAAACGGTTTTTCTTTCTCTTTCAGAGATTCAATGATCAAGCTCTGTACTGTGTGTTTTAACACATCAGCATGGTTGCCTGCGTGAAAGCTGTGACGATAACTTAACATGTAACGTTTGTTTCCTGAGGAAATTCAATACTAGCCACTAAGATGACTATTATTAAATAGGTTCTTTAAAGATAGCCCTTTTGAACAAAAAATAGACCGGATTTATTCATCCGCGTCATTATAGCTAAAATTGACTACAAATGTCATAACCATAGCTGTGTTAAAATTCACATGACTGAAAAGAAATAAAACGCTATCCTAAACACAAATTTTAAAATAAACAGAGGTAAATGATGAATAAACTACTCCTTACAACTAGTATTTGTATTTCCTTTTTTGCTAGCGCATCAGTAATGGCAGCAAAAACACAAAATGGCTGCGAAATAAAGAAACAACGCATTCAAGAACAAATTGATTACGCAAAACAACATGGTAATCAGCATCGAGTTAAAGGCTTAGAAGAAGCATTAGATAATGTGAATCGTTATTGCACTCCAGAATCTTTATATCGTGATAGTCAAAAAGATGTAGCTGAGAAAACAGAAAAAGTGCAGGAACGCGAAGCTGAGCTGCAGGAAGAAAAATTAAAAGGCGATGACAGTAGTAAAATTAAAAAACGTGAAAGAAAACTCGCAGAAGCTCAAGCAGAATTAAAAGAAGCCCAAGCTGAACTGCAAGTTTATAAAGATGCGCTTTAATTTCTAACGCCCCTTTTCCTCTGATTAATTAACCAGTTGCTTTGACTTTAAACAAACGTTCCAATGACTATTTGTCTCTTAAAACAGTCATTGGGATGAAGTTATTGTCCAATTTAAGCTATAGTATTATGCATATCATTCATTTATAGGCATTAAATAGGTCGAAAAGTCAGACAACTTTTAGTTGCGGGAAAAGGGGATTAAATGTCGAATACGCAGGAAGAAGAACAGAAAGATACTAATAAACTGAAAGCGACACTGAATAAAAGTATTGATGGCAGTAAAAAAGCAGTGACCTTCTCAATGCGAGTTGTGAACTTTATTTGTGCAATTCCTTTTATTGCTCACATCATTCGTACCGTGCAACGTTTTAATGACCGAATGGGGAACCAGTTTGGGGCTGCAATTACCTATTTCTCCTTTCTCTCTTTAATTCCCGTTTTAATGTTTTCATTCGCCGCTGCCGGTTTTGTATTAGCCAGTAATCCTGAATTGCTTGAAAAATTAGTTCGTGGAATTTCTGCAAATATTACTGACCCTACGCTCGCAAATACATTAGAAAGAACAATAGACACCGCAATCCGCCAACGTACGACAGTTGGGCTGACAGGGTTGGCTTTAGCCGTGTACTCAGGGGTTAATTGGGTTAATAACTTACGTTTAGCTATTTTGGCACAATCACGTTCTGTATGGGAACGTAATGAAGATGAACATGAAAATATTATTTTCCGCTACATTCGCGACTTCTTTGCCTTAATTGGCCTACTTATTGCCTTAATTGTGACAATTACACTTACCTCAGTTGCTGGCTCTGCACAAGCAACGATTGTCAGTACGCTTGGGTTAGATGGTATAGAATGGCTTAAACCTGCTTGGACACTGATTGGTTTAACAATATCAATTACAGCTAATTTCCTACTGTTTTTATGGATTTTTTGGATCCTACCGCGTATGCAGCATCGCCGCAGGTCACTATTTAAAGGAACATTACTTGCTGCTATTGGGTTTGAAATCATTAAATCCATTATGACATGGATTTTACCTAACCTTGCTTCGTCACCTTCTGGAGCGGCTTTTGGTTCAGTGCTTGGCCTAATGGCATTCTTTTACTTCTTTGCGCGTTTAACCTTATTTTGTGCAGCTTGGATAGCGACTGATGAGCCAAAAGGTTCATTGGATAACGAAATAATTAAATAACAACTTACTGGGGCGGTAAGACAAACCGCCCTACCACTGTTTAAAACTAGCGTTTCATTTCTTCTGCCAACGTTCTAACCAATAAAGACGCAGACATCTCACGAGCTTTCGCCACATTCTGCCCCGCCCAATATGCCGCAAACTCATCACTACCTAACTTCATTGCTGCTGCATTGAGCTGCTTACCAATATCATAAACCAATGGATAATCAGGTAATTGACTTGTCTCATAGCCGTTACCTGCTCGAATAAATTGATTAATAATCCCTCTCGCTGGGCGCCCTGAAATTGCAGAAGTTAGTTGAGTGTGATCCGCTGTTTGCAATTTGATCTTAGCTCGATAGCCTGCGTTCGCGGCAGATTCAGGGCAAAGCAAAAATGCAGTGCCTAATTGAGCGGCAGCAGCACCGCACTCTAAAGCCCTATTGATATCTTGCCCATCCATTATGCCACCCGCTGCAATCACAGGTAAATCAATATACTGGGAGATTAATGTCACTAATTCATAAGTAGTGAGTTCTTCATCTAAAGCCTGCAAATCAAACATGCCTCGATGCCCTCCCGCTTCAATACCTTGTGCAACAACAGCATCAATTCCAGCCAATTCAATTTGTTGTGCTTCTTGTAAATTCGTTGCTGTCGCCATGGTATAAATACCATGTTGTTTCAATTGCTGTACCACCTCGATGGATGGAATATTAAAATGAAAACTCACTACCGCAGGTTTTGTTTCAAGTAACATAGATAACATTTCTGAGTTATCTAAAAAAGTGTGATAAATTTCATTGAGATAGGTAGGAGGAGTCTCATTAAATTGAGCGAAATAAGGCGCTAAATACTGGCTCCATGCCAGTTCATTATCAGGATGACGTTTCGCAGGTAAATGGCAGAATAAATTGACATTGAATGCTTTACTTGTCAGTGCTTGTGTTTGAGTAATCAATTGGCGAGCTTGTTCTACTGAATTTGCGCCTAGGCCTAGTGAGCCAAGCCCTCCAGCTTCTGAAACCGCAGCGGCTAGCGCCGGAGTAGAAACTCCCGCCATTGGGGCTTGTATAATGGGATAACGCAAACCTAACCGTTGTAGAAATATATTCGAGCTATTCATGTTATTTCCTTTACTTCAATGTCTGGGTACATTTTATGTTCTTATATTGAGGATAAACATAGCACCAAATTTATATAAAAAGAAAAAACACTGGCCATTGTGTCATCGCCATATTGTCACTTTAAGCGCATTTAAAGCGTACAGGGATCGTATAGATATGATTAAGATGCCATATATCCTCATCTTAATCATTCAATAATGAGATTATTATGACCACCTCTATTCAACAACTCGAAAATTTAACTTGTGGCATCGTCCTTTACTATCATAATCAAAACAAAAATAGCGTGGGTGCCTTCTGTGCTAGAGGAATGGATATTGAAGGTAGGCCTCTTACTGTTGATACACCACTACGAATTGCCAGTAATACAAAGACATTTACCGCAGCTGCAATTTTACGTCTTGCTGAAATGGAAAAACTCAGTATTGATGATGCAATATCTGAATATATTGACCCTCAATATAATACGCTACTCAGTACCCAATATAATACTCACGCTATCACTATCCGCCATTTACTGGAGCACAGTAGTGGCCTGCTAGACCATGCAGATGGAGACTATCTAAAAGCCGTTCTCAAACAACCTAACTATGTTTGGAGCCGAACAGAACAAATCGAAATGTACATGCGTAAACAATTTCCAACGTTTTCGCCTGCAAAATCCTTTATCTATTCAGATACGGGTTATATTTTGCTCGGTGATATTATTGAACGGATTACGGGGCAATCTCTTGGCCTAGCTGTTAGGGAGCTTTTGCATTTCGATTCTATTGGTCTCGAGAGCGCATATTGGGAGTCATTAGAACAACCGCCGCAAATCGCAGCACCACGGGCTCGTCAATATTTAGGTAAATTGGATGGAACACATATTCATGCTTCCATGGATACCTATGGCGGTGGGGGTTTAGTTATGTCCTCGAAACAAATGGCGATATTTCTAGAAGCGCTGTTTGAGGGAAATATTTTTTCATCACCGAACACGCTAAAGACGATGCTTAGTATGGGCTCTCACGAAGGTGCAGAACTTTACCGATTAGGCATTATGGTGAATGTGGTCAATGGTATCACCCTGTATTCCCATTTAGGCTTTTGGGGATCTGTAGCCTATTACGCACCAGAAGCAAAAATCAGTGCGGCAGGATTTGTTGATGACAGAGAGTCGCGAGAGACTCTAATTCGCGTTATTGAATCGCTATTAAGCCAATAACATTAATGAAAAGGTAGCCACTGAATCATTCAATGACTATCTTTTCATATATCTATCTTTTCATGCTTATTGTGAGGTGTGGTTTTCTTCTGCTGGTGCAGCAGGAGCCGCTTCTGTTGGTACTGGCGCAGCAATTTGGGGCCATAACACCTTGGTAAATTTCTGGCGAATTTGTTCTGCATCCATCATTTGTTTATCTTTTGGCTGCGCTAATACAAACGCTGCCTCTTGAGATAATAACCGACGGGCTTCCATATTCACCTGTTCAAGGCTTTGTGACGCCAAGAAAGATTGCCTTAACCGCTGGTATTGTTCAGGAGCAATGTCAACCACCCCATTTTGTTGAGAAATCAAACGTTGGCTAATCAAAACATCAGTACTCGTACGCGCATAGGCTGCAAATAGTTGCGATAACTGCACTTGTTTTTCTTTAAGCATATCGTCAAATAGCTCAGCAGCAATACCATTTTGGTTAATCGATGCAAGCTCACTCGCAACAATATCCGTTACCGCTGCCATTTTTTCAGGTGCTGCTGTCACCGTTAACGTACAACTGGCTTTCTGATATTGCACACGACAATCTAACCCCGGAACAACTTCTCCTTGATTAAATTTTTGATTGAACGCTTTTTGCAAAGAACGATAAACCGCTTCACGTGCTAAATCGCTCGACCAATAACGCAGTAAAACATTTGAGTCTTTAATGGGGAGCCAATCAATATCCCAAATTAATGAAAGCGTATCCTGTGCAGGCTGTTCCTGTAAAATATCAATAGATTGTGGTTTTACCGCCGATAGTACTGCAACAGAAACAGGTTCAGAGCGCCTACCTTCTAATGATGAGAAAGTTTGTGAAATTGAATCAGATAACATTCGAGAATCAACATGGCCCGCTACATACAATGTCATGACGTCCGGTGTGTACCATTTTTGATAAAAAGAATTCACACTATCAAGAGCTACAACATCATTCGGTTTTTGGCCTGGGTCATACCCCATCATCGTCGACCCCTTTAAACGCGCTCGCCAAACGGGATCATTGGCATTTAAAGGAAGTGTTGCAACTGGGACATTTTGTGCTGTCAAACCATTATGTAATGTCGTTTCTGTATACTCAGCTCCTGCAACAGAAGTTGCTAACCAGCTGAGTGCTTGCTTAATTAAGTCTGGGCGATTATTCGGTAAACTTAAGCTATAAATGGTGTAGTCATAAGAAACAACAGCGGGTGGAATTGGCATGTCAGGGTCTGTGGCCTGACGCCAGAAATCTTGTAATGTTGCTGTTGGAAATGCTTCAGTTTGATGAAGCAACGCCATTTTAGGAATGAGGTAACTGTACCCTTTCTCGCTCGCTTTTTCTGTTAATGAGCCTGTTTTAATTGCTAACCTAAGCTGGATACGATCATTAGGACGTTGCGGTGTTTGTAATAATTGCCAGCTAAAGCCATTTTCTAGCTTCCCTTGCTGCCATGCTGGATCAGGTTGTAAAGGCTCAGCTCCCGCTAAATACGCGACTGAGAATAATACAACACCAATGATATACCGAACTTTCAAGCCCTGCATGTAAACCCCTATGTGTTTTATATCTTTATATTTAACCGCAAATAGCAACAGATAAATTAACGAAAAACGTGAACTTATCGGGTTAAACGATATAGTTTGGCTTTATTCCATTTTTCATTGTTACCACTATAACGATATTAGACCATAAAGCTGAGTTCATGTTCATGACTTAATCTGATTTTTGCTGTTTTCTTTGACGGTTATACCCTTTTGCAAGTAAACCGAGCTCATCGTCACGATGATATTCAGACACAACAATTTGATTAACTTCAGAATTTGTCTGTAATTCAATTGCGATTTTACGTAGCGGCCTTATTATCATACGACTGACACACCACGTCATTCCAATAGCAATAATGAGTACCAACAATAAATAAGTTGTTGTCATCAAAGCAAGGGTATTTAGTGCAAATCGATAAACACGGTTAGGATCCACTTGTAATGTTAAATACCCTTGAGGCTTCGCTTGCAACACAACATTTCCATACGCATACAATGGTACAGTCATTTCGACAGGGATCCCCACAAAATGGGTAACCCAATTGGGTATCGGCTTCGGCGTTGCAAAGCTTAGGTTCATTACCGTTGTGCCATCAACAGTAATAATCGCGTTTCCCATAATGCCTGATGTCTTTAAGCTTATCAGCAGCCGTTTAACTTCATTAAGGTCGGAGCTTAGGAGGGAATCTGTTAATGGTTTTTGAATTTGCACTACAGCGTTACTGAGCTGGTCTAAATAATCTTGCTTACGTTGTTCAACTAAGTAACTGAATTGAATAGCTAAAAAAAGCGCAAGTGATAGTAGCGTAATCATAAAGAATACGACCATACTTTTTAATGTTAGTGAGCGTTGGACTCGGGTATTCATTTGGCCACAACCTTTCTAATCAAGCAGCTTTTTAAAGAAAACGGAAACATCAGTCAGTATACTTGATTTTATCCGTAAAAGAGTAGCTTAAAAAGAAAGATTGGGTATTTAGGACAAACAGCATGTTAAAGCGGCTTAAAGTGGCACTAGAATAAAAGACGGCAGAAAGTTAGCCTTTCCACCGTTTCACTCCTTAACTCACGACAACCGTTTGTTTTTCATCTTCATCAACTGCAAAACACGCAACTAACTGTTGGTTATATTCCTTCAATGTTGGTTGAAATTGAGTACACTGACCAAATGCTCTACGGCAACGCGCTGCAAATGCGCACCCCGGTGGTGGGTTTAAAGGACTTGGTAACTCTCCCGTTAACTTAATACGTTCGCGCCGAGCGTCTGGGTTCAACCTTGGTGTCGCTGATAATAACGCTTGAGTATAAGGGTGAAGAGGGTTATTAAAAATCTGCTCTTTTGTTCCTTTCTCCACACAGCGGCCTAAATACATCACCATGACTTCATCAGCAATATGCTCTACCACCGATAAATCATGTGAAATAAAGACATAAGACAAACCTAAATCTTGCTGTAAATCCATCATCAGATTTAATACTTGAGCACGAACAGAAACATCCAGTGCGGAAACGGGTTCATCTGCAACCACAATGTCAGGGTCAAGCATTAAACCACGTGCTATCGCGATACGCTGGCGTTGACCACCAGAAAACATGTGAGGATATCGGCTATAGTGCTCTGTTTTTAAACCCACTTTAGCCATCATCGATAATACTTTTTCCTTGCGCTGCTCTTTCGACAGTGAAGTATTAATCAATAACGGCTCTTCCAAAATTTGCCCCACCTTTTTACGTGGATTCAAAGAGCCATAAGGGTTTTGAAACACAATTTGGATTTTTTGGCGACGCAGTTTCTCTGCAGACTTATCTTTTACTAACAAGTTTTGGTCTTGGTAATACAACTCGCCCTCAGAAGGTTGCTCAATCATGGTTAATAAACGACCTAATGTCGATTTACCACACCCCGACTCCCCAACCACGGCCAGTGTTTTACCTCGTTCTAGCTCAAAAGAGACTCCATCCAATGCTTTTAAGGTTTTTTCAGCAGCAAAAACCCCTCTTTTGACGGAATAATATTTTTTCAAATCCACCGCTTTGAGCAATGGAGTGTGTTGTTTATCACTCATAATGTTGGCCTCCCCATATCATCCAGCGGCATATGGCATTTGACTTGGCGATCACCAACGGTTTGTAACATTGGCTCTTCTTGACGGCATTTCTCCGTTGCATACGGACAACGTGGGTTCAATAAACACCCTACAGGCCTATCGTATTTTCCGGGGACCACACCAGGAAGTGAGGCTAAACGGGATTTATTCGTCGCAAATTCCGGCAAGGCACGTAATAGCGCTTGTGTATAAGGATGGCGAGGATGTTTAAAAATATCACTTGCTTTGGCGGACTCCACCACCTGCCCCGCATACATCACAATAATATGATGCGCAGCTTCTGCCACTAAAGCGAGGTCATGCGTGATAAGCACTAATGCCATATTTTCTTGCTGCTGCAATTCCAACAATAATTCAATAATTTGGGCTTGAATAGTGACATCTAATGCCGTTGTCGGCTCATCCGCAATCAATAATTTAGGCCGGCATGCTATCGCCATAGCAATCATCACACGCTGGCTCATTCCTCCTGACAATTGGTGAGGATACACATCTAAACGTGATTGTGGGTCAGGGATACCCACCATGTCTAACAGGTCAATTGCCCGTTGCTTACGCGTACTTTTGCTGCCGCCTTGGTGGACTTTCAATGCTTCCATAATCTGATAACCCACCGTAAAACATGGGTTTAAACTAGTCATCGGGTCTTGGAAAATCATCGCCACATCGGCTCCAACGATTTGCCGGCGCTCTTTTTCAGGGATTGACAATAAATCTCGTCCATCAAATTGCAATGAATTCGCCATCACTTTTCCGGGGTAATCAATTAACCCCATAATAGCCAGTGAACTCACTGATTTACCTGAACCAGATTCCCCTACAATACCAACGACTTGGCCTTTATCAACGCTATAGCTGATGCGGTCAACGGCGCGAAACGGTGCCTTTTCGTCTCCGAAATGAACCGAAAGTTGTTCTACATTTAACAATGCCATTTGGTTACCTCATCACTGCTTGAGTTTTGGATCAAATGCATCACGTAACCCATCACCCATTAGGTTAAACGCAAGCACCGTCAATAAAATTGCCAGTCCAGGGAAAGTCACAACCCACCATGCGCTTTGTGCAAATTGCAGCACATCAGACAGCATCGTTCCCCACTCAGGAGTTGGTGGCTGCGCGCCCATTCCGAGGAAACCCAAAGCAGCCATATCTAAAATGGCATTCGAAAAACCTAAAGAGGCCTGTACAATCAATGGTGCCAAACAGTTAGGCAAAATATTCACGAACATTTGGCGTACTGCCCCTGCACCCGCAACACGAGAAGCCGTCACATAGTCACGGTTGACTTCCACTAAAACAGCCGCTCGTGTTAATCGAATATAGTGAGGTAATGCAACAAACGTCAAAGCAATCGAGGCATTTACAATCGAAGGTCCAAAAATGGCGACCAGTACCAAAGCTAATAACAAACTTGGCAATGCCAACATAATATCGACAACTCGCATAATTAATGCGTCAACGACACCACCAAAATAGCCAGCGATCACACCAATAGTGACCCCCATGATTAACGACAGCACAACCACTAAACAACCAACTAGCAGTGACAGGCGGGCGCCATACATTAAACGAGAGAGTAAATCACGCCCAACATCATCAGTGCCTAAAATAAACTGCCAACTTCCCCCATCTTCCCAAACTGGCGGAGCAAGTAAGAAATCACGAAATTGTTCATCTGGAGCATGTGGAGCTAATACACCTGCAAAAATCGCAATCAGTACCATCAGGATAATGTAGAACATCCCGACAACTGCCCCTTTGTTACGTTTAAAATAATGCCAAAATTCTTGTAATGGTGTCATCGGCTGTGGGGCGCTGACAACGGTTGGCTCAGTAGATTGAGACATTTAGCGCTCCTTATTTCTTATGACGAATACGTGGGTTTACAATGCCATACAGCACGTCGACCACTAAGTTTACGAAGATAATCAGTGTAGCAACCAGCAGAACTCCCCCTTGTACCACAGGGTAATCACGACGCTGTAGCCCTTCGATTAACCAGCGCCCTAACCCAGGCCATGAGAAAATAGTTTCTGTCAAGATAGCCCCTGCTAACATCACCCCAACCTGCAAGCCAATTACCGTAACAACGGGTAATAATGCATTACGTAGTGCGTGAATTAAAATTACGCGAGCGCGGCCAAGACCTTTAGCACGTGCAGTACGAATATAATCCTCTCCCAATACTTCCAACATTGACGAGCGAGTCATACGCACAATAACGGCTAATGGGATCGTACCCAAAACAATGGAAGGCAATATCAAGTGCTCTACCGCATCAATAAAATCGCCATCTTCACCCCAAATTAGGGTATCAATTAGCATAAAACCGGTCAGAGGCTGGGAATCATCAAGAAAAACAGTGTCACTCACTCGTCCTGCAACAGGGGTGAGGTCTAATTGCACCGACACTAACATGATGAGCATGATCCCCCACCAGAAGATAGGCATTGAGTAGCCTGTTAAAGAAAGGCCAATCGCAGTATGGTCAAAGATTGAACCACGTTTTACTGCGGCTAAAACCCCAACTGGGATCCCTACAGAAATTGCAAAAATCATGGCACAAGTTGCCAATTCCACTGTCGCTAAAAAACGGGGCAAAAACTCTTCCCATACACCAATGCGACTTTTTAAGGAAATCCCTAAATCACCATGAAATATCCCATTGATATAATGAAGATATTGTTTCCAAAGTGGCTGATCAAGCCCTAACTCTGCCATTAAATAAGCATGCCTTTCAGGGGATAGTCCCCTTTCACCGGCCATGATCATCACCGGGTCGCCTGGGATCATGTGGACAAAGGCAAAAGTCAATAATGTAATACCGATAAACGTGGGGATCACAAGCCCCAATCGTCGGAGGATAAATTGCAACATATCCTGAATCTCTTTAATAATGCCGTTGACGGCTCTTAGTCCGTTTGGCTACTCAGAAAATTGCTTTTCCGGGTGCTCACAAACAACTTAACTTCTCTGCTTCTTCTAGAGAAGAAAACGCCCTCCGCTCTAAACCAGCAACGAAGGGCATAGACAGATTAGATACGATTACTTCTCAATATCGACGTTTTCGAAGTGGTGCTTGCCTAATGGGTCAACCACATAGCCTTTGACTTCTTTACGTACGGGTTCAAACACTGTAGAGTGCGCGATAATCAGGGCTGGCGCCTGCTCATTCATCACAACTTGCGCTTGTTTGTACAGTTCGACTCGCTTGTCGTGATCTGCTGTTTGGCGCGCTGGTTGGATCAAGTTCTCAAAGCTTTCATTACACCATTTTGAGTAATTAGAACCTTGCTCTTTTGCTGCACAGCTAAACAAGGTTGCAAAGAAGTTATCAGGGTCCCCATTGTCACCCGTCCAACCCATCATTACTGTTTGTGGCTCACCATCTTTCGCACGTTTGAGGTACTCTCCCCATTCGTAGCTAACAACTTTTGATTTAACGCCAACTTTTGCCCAGTCTGCTTGGATCATTTCCGCCATACGGCGTGCATTTGGGTTATATGGTCGTTGAACAGGCATAGCCCACAGGTCAATTTCAAAACCATTCGGGAAACCCGCTTCTGCTAATAAGGCTTTGGCTTTTTCAGGATTATATTCGTAATCGTTTACCGCATCGTTATAGCCCCACATTGTCGGTGGGATAAGGTTTTTCGCTTTTTGGCCTGCACCTTGATAAACCGCTTCGATAATTGCATCTTTGTTCACCGCCATAGACAGTGCTTGGCGAACCTTTTGATTATCTAATGGTTTTTTCTCAACATTATAAGAGAGATAGCCGACGTTTAGGCCTGGTTGCTCCATTAATGTAATGTCTTTATCTTGCTTCATGCGCTCTAAATCAGCCGGATTTGGATATGGCATGACTTGGCATTCATTTTTTTGCAGTTTTGCATAACGAACGGAAGCATCTGGTGTGATAGAGAAGACTAAACGGTCAAGTTTAGGTTTTGTACCCCAATATTGGTCATTGGCTTTATAAAGAATACGAGAGTCTTTTTGGTATTGTTGCAGAACAAATGGGCCCGTTCCAATTGGGTTTAAGTCCACTTTCTCTGGCGTACCCGCTTTCAACATCTGGTCTGCATATTCAGCAGAAAGAATCGATGCAAAGTCCATTGCCATATCAGCTAAGAATGGTGATTCTGGGCGAGTTAATGTGATTTTTACTGTGTTATCATCGACTTTTTCAACTTTATCGATAATTTTATCCATATCCATTCCCATAAAGTATTCGTAGCTACCGCCTGAAACTTTATGATATGGGTGATTTGCATCTTTTTGGCGCATAAATGTATAAATCACATCATCTGCGTTAAGATCACGGGTCGGTTTAAATTCTTTGTTAGAGTGCCATTTGACACCCTTACGTAGATGGAAAGTGTACTCTTTACCATCATCACTCACTTCCCAGCTTTCCGCTAAACCCGGTTCAATTTCCGTTGTTCCTAATTTGAATTCAACTAAACGGTTATACAGCGGGATAGAGCTTGCATCATAGGTTGTTCCTGATGTGAACAACTGTGGGTTAAAGCCTTCTGGAGAACCTTCAGAACAGTAAACTAACGTTTTTGCCTGTACTGTTGCTGATACTGCTAATGCTGCCAATGTAAGTCCTACAGTCAGTAGACCTGTCTTTTTAATAGAGCGCATCTGTATGCTCCTATGGTGTTCATGTTGTTTTGCTTGATGTCTAGATCCGTCATAAAAGCGACAGATGTAGTATCTGTATTTTTTGTTATTCATTGTGCAATTAATCAACTGTCACTCACTTCGTCAATAGCCACATTTACGCTCCACCCACAATTCATGTAACATATTAGAAACAATTAGCATTGCAATTTAGCTTAAAATTTCATAATGAAGTGCAAGATGCAGGTGTTATAACCATATAATTAGTAGTGAATAGGGTTTTATATCGAGGTTATTTATTTTTATATTTGTGATTAAGTGCTGAATTACTGAACGAATATAGTGCTTTTGTTGGCATGATACGAAATAAAACACTAGAGAGAATCGATGTGGAAATTATTTTAGTATGTAATTATTTAGTTTGTTTTTTATGCAAATAAAAAACATTCAACTGCTTTCACTAAACATAATTTTAACCAATTGATAACTTAAAGAATAAAATAATACTGGCTGTAGTTTGTATTCTTATTTTCCAAAGTACAGAATATGCTTTAATACTGATGATAAAAACTACAATTGCCTAATATTACCTAGGTCATTTTAAATAGATACAATCACCAGCTTTAACCCTATGATTTAATTAATAATGAAATTTCATTTGAAGGCTCGAACTCATTGAATTTGCCAGTAGTCGGTCAGTTTGCCAAACTGGCGCTTCTACAAATAAATGATATGACAAACTCCCAATTTGGCCTTTAGCTCCGACTCTCCCTCCCAGCAATAGGTTTTCTTTCCAAAATGTGGCTCTATCATTTGATGTTGTTCCTAAACCTAACGAGGTATATAAAGCCATTTGCGGCCATGGGCTCTGCCAGACCACCTCGTTTTGTAGCTTTAAGCTATTATCCCCCATTTCAAGGTGCTCAGCTCCACCGATAAAACCACTAACACCTCCAAATCCAGTAAGTGATCCTTGGTCTAATAAAACATCTAGCTTGTCACGACTTAATTGCATATCAAATTGGCTTTGATATTGAAAAGGGGAGGCTTCCTTCATTGCTGAAGCCGAAATCTGTAAAACCTGTGGCTTATTTAAACCCGTAATTTGCTGTACATTGGTACCAAACCAGTTAGTTCCTTGTTTATACGTTAATGTAACTAAAGCACTTCCCCGTAAAAAATTGACCTGATGAGTTAACCCACCAATGATGTAATGAGCCAAGCGTTGTTGTGTTCGTAAGTGTAGGTCAGCCAAAAACGTGTCACTTTTTTGGCTTTCAGACCCTAGACTTAATGAAGTTACCGTTTTTTCTGTTCGTTTTAATAAATATTCGGCTTGTAGTAATAAGAAGCCGTTATACTGCTGTAGTGGTAAAGCGGCATCATTACTGGTAATAACTGTTTTATTTTCCTGATACCCACTAAATATTGAAAACAACCAATATTGATAAGGGAGAGAGTAAAACAATATTGCTGATTTAATTTCAGTTTCTTCTGTGTTACTAAATTGACGGCTGATTTCTGAATATAAAAAATCACTTCGTAAAAAAGGATTGGCGACCATAAAAGTATGGCCAACAGTGCTACCGACTTGCCGAGAAATTGAGTGTGATTCAAAAGAAAGCGCACCTTGGAATTCGCGTCGGTGCTGGCCTACCACGACAATTTGCGTGGCATTCCCATAGGTATCATCAGGAATTAGTTTTATATGGAAAGGAAGTAAAGATGTATTTTGCAAATTGTACAAGCCTTGTTCAATTTGCCGTAAATTAAGCGTATCACCTAACTGGAAAGGAAATATGTGTGGTAGTAATTTATCTTCTGACTGCTCATTTTGATAAACCACAGAAGAAACCGTTCCTGCTATTATTTTTGCTTGCAAAATACCAAACAGAAAAGTTTGCTCAGGGTAATACAAGTAAGAGGTCAGATAGCCTGCATGAATTAACTTCGCCGTAATATCATCTGCATAATTGAGTAAGCCTTGTTCATCAATACATTGGCCCTCTATCTTTTGCCGCCATTTATTGACTTGGCTAACAGCTATTTCCTTAATCTGCTCAAGCCCAATGAAATGTACTTGGTTTATCATAATACAAGTAGATGGCATCTCAACAATACCATTTGGAGGCGCTATAGGCGCGCTATAAGCTTTAAAGCCAATAACGGTATAAAGACTTAATAAGAAGAAACAAAGAGGTATCGATAAAACGTTATTAACTTTCATTAACGAGTCCTTGTAATGAAAAAGCGTTTTTACCTAAAACAACATGAGTGAATCAGCTTATATATCAACAGAGATAGGTTATTGAGTGCAAGCCAAGTTAGTCTGAAATAGTTGGGGTGAAAAATAGGAAGGGATATAAACGAAAAAACCCACCTCAATGAGGTGGGTTCTAAAATTTGGTCGGCGAGAGAGGATTCGAACCTCCGACCCACTGGTCCCAAACCAGTTGCGCTACCAAGCTGCGCTACTCGCCGAAAACGGTGTGAATAATACTGCCAAGAACGGAGATCGTCAACCCATTTTTCGCCAATTCTGTTCGTTTGCTGATAAAACCACCAAAACAGTAAGGCTTATATGCAAATTACCTTATTTTAAGTAAAAAATAAGCACTAGAATATTTTAGTGCTTATTTATCAAACAGGTTAGCGTTTATAAAAATAACGTTAACTACAAGCTAATAACCTATTTTTAAGGCTATTGAAGCAAAGAAATATCCGCTACTTTTAAGAACAACTCACGTAATTGGCTTAATAGCGTCAAACGATTAATACGAACCGCTTGGTCTTCATCCATTACCATAACATTTGCAAAGAATTCATCTACGATATCGCGTAAAGAAGCTAATTCAACTAAAGCCTCTTGATAATTCCTTTCTGCAAACATTGGCGCAAGTTTATCTTGCAATACCACAACATGGGTCGCAAGTTTGACTTCTTCAGGTGTTTTTAGAACAGAAGCTAAAACGTTATCAGCCAATTTTTCTTCTGATTTGCTCAGAATATTGGAAACACGTTTATTTGCCGCTGCAAGTGCCTGCGCCTCTTCTAATGAACGGAAGTGAGTAACAGCTTTCACTCGTGCATCAAAGTCAGCAGGTTGTGTTGGATGACGAGCTAATACCGCTTGGATGGTATCAATACTATAGCCTAATTCTTGATACCAAGAACGGAAACGACCAAGCATGAACTCGACAACGTCATTAACCACATTTTTATTGGTTAATTTATCACCGTATAAACGAGCTGCTTCTTCTGTCATTTCAACAAGATCAAGCTGGTAGCCTTTTTCTACGATGATGCGTAAGACACCTAATGCAGCACGGCGCAAAGCGAATGGGTCTTTATCGCCTTTAGGATGTTGGCCAATACCAAAAATACCAGCAAGCGTATCCATTTTTTCAGCCAATGCTAATGCGGCTGAAACATCAGTCGATGGAAGTGCATCTCCAGAAAAACGCGGTTGGTACTGCTCTTTTAAAGCTAATGCAACGTCTTCTGACTCACCATCATGGCGTGCATAATGCATTCCCATAACGCCTTGAGTGTCTGTGAATTCAAACACCATATTAGTCATTAAGTCACATTTTGCTAATAAACCAGCTCGTGTCGCATGGTTTACATCTGCACCAATTTTGTTTGCAATCCAGCCAGCTAATGCTTCTAAACGGTCAGTTTTATCACGCAGTGTACCTAATTGTTTTTGGAACAATACAGTTTCTAAGCGTGGTAAGTTATCTTCCAAACGTTGTTTACGGTCAGTTTTAAAGAAAAATTCGGCATCGGCTAAACGCGGACGTACAACTTTTTCGTTACCTGAAATAATTTGCTGAGGGTCAGAAGACTCAATATTTGCCACAAAGATAAAATTAGGCATTAACTTGCCCGTCTTATCATAAACTGGGAAATATTTTTGGTCCCCTTTCATGGTATAAACTAGCGCTTCTGAAGGAACATCTAAGAATTTCTCTTCAAATTTAGCTGTTAAAACGACCGGCCATTCAACCAATGAAGTCACTTCTTCAAGCAAACTATCTGTTAAGTCAGCTTGGCCACCAAGAGCCTGAGCCGCTTTTTCCGCATCGGCTTTAATAACCGCTTTACGTTCTGCGTAATCTGCCATGACTTTACCGCGTTCACGTAAAATGGCTGGATATTGTTCCGCATTATCAATAGTAAATTCAGATTCACCCATGAAACGGTGACCACGAATTGTGCGCCCGCTCTTAATCCCTAAAATTTCGCCATCAATAACATCACTACCCAGTAACAATGTTACCGTGTGCACAGGGCGAACAAATTGTGTGTCCTTATCTGCCCAACGCATTAATTTAGGTATAGGTAATTTGGCCAATGCACGGCTAACCATATCAGCCAGTAATTCACTGACTGCCTGCCCTTTCATTTGGGCACGATAGAGTAGCCACTCGCCTTTATCCGTGGTCAAACGCTCAGCCTGATCAACGGTAATACCACACCCGCGAGCCCAGCCTTCAGCGGCTTTAGTTGGTTGGCCATCTGGACCGAATGCTTGAGAGATAGCAGGGCCGCGTTTTTCAATTTCACGGTCTGGCTGTGAAGCCGCTAAATCAGCGACTTTAAGTGCTAACCGGCGAGGAGCAGCAAACCACGTTACTGCACCATGAGCAATATCTGCCCCATCAAGTTCAGCCGTAAAATTTGCAGCAAATGATTCAGCTAATGAACGAAGAGCCTTCGGCGGTAACTCTTCGGTGCCGATTTCCACAAGGAAAGTCTGTTGAGTCATGACAGCCTCTTAGTTCTTATGACACATAGGGAATCCAAGCGCTTCACGAGAAGCATAATACGCTTCTGCAACCCCTTTGGTTAGGGTACGAATACGTAAGATATAGCGCTGGCGTTCAGTAACAGAAATGGCTTTACGTGCATCGAGTAAGTTGAAAGTATGAGCCGCTTTCAAGATACGTTCGTATGCAGGTAGTGGAAGTGGCGTTTCCAAAGCCAGCAAGTGTTGAGCTTCTTTTTCGTACTCTTCAAAGCATTTGAAAAGAAAATCAACATTTGCGTATTCAAAGTTATAGGTTGATTGCTCAACTTCGTTTTGATGATAGATATCACCATAAGTGGTTTTACCCAATGGGCCATCACACCAAACAAGGTCATACACGCTGTCCACGCCTTGGATATACATCGCTAAGCGCTCTAAACCGTATGTAATTTCACCTGTTACTGGTTTACACTCAAGACCACCGACCTGCTGGAAGTAAGTGAACTGAGTAACTTCCATACCATTAAGCCACACTTCCCAGCCTAATCCCCAGGCACCTAATGTTGGGTTTTCCCAGTTATCTTCAACAAAACGAATGTCGTGAACTGTTGGGTCAACACCTAATTCTTTTAAAGAACCAAGGTATAACTCTTGGATATTGTCTGGTGATGGTTTGATGATCACCTGAAACTGGTAATAGTGTTGTAGACGGTTTGGGTTTTCACCATAGCGGCCATCAGTTGGTCGACGAGATGGTTGAACATAAGCCGCTGCAATAGGCTCAGGGCCTAATGCGCGCAAACACGTCATTGGGTGAGAAGTTCCAGCGCCGACTTCCATGTCCAATGGTTGAACAATGGTACAGCCTTGACGCGCCCAGTAGTCCTGTAATGTCAGGATAAGACCTTGAAAGGTTTTGGTATCAAACTTTTGCATGTTAGATCCGCACGCGATACGTAAAATTTAATGAAAGTACGCCAGTATACCCTTTGACCGCAAGATATACAGCATTGAATATGCCTGTATTTATTCTAAAAATAAAAAAAAATACTTTCACCCCTTTTAAGCTGGTTATTTATACAGTATAAATAGTTTGTTTTTTGAAGCAAACCAATTACCATTGTAAAAAGGATGAAAATGGATACCGCACTAACACGTTGCCATTGGGTCAATCAAGATCCTGAATATATCGCTTATCACGACCATGAATGGGGTAAACCCACTTATGATAACTTAACATTATTTGAAATGATCTGCCTTGAAGGCCAACAAGCCGGGCTCTCTTGGTACACCATTTTAAAAAAACGCCAAGGATATCGTGATCTATTTCATCATTTCGACCCTGAAAAAATTGCATCAATGAATGAAGACGATATTGAGCGACTCATGCAAGATACTCGGATCATCCGTAATCGATTAAAAATTAATGCAATTATTGCAAATGCAAAAGCTTATTTAGCCATGAAAGAAAATGGTGAAGACTTCTCCACTTTTATTTGGCAATTTGTTAATGGCCAACCCATTATCAACGGTTGGGAGCTCTCATCACAAGTTCCTGCGGAAACAGAACTTTCTAAGCTTCTCTCCAAAGCGCTCAAAAAACGTGGGTTTAAATTTGTCGGCTCAATTACTTGCTACGCCTTTATGCAAGCAACTGGCATGATAAATGACCATTTAGTGAATTGTTGCCAATTTAAATAAATTAGTTTTTATCGGTGTAACTCATCGAGTAAAAAGAAAAATAAACCACCAAAGCATTAACATTACAACACTTTACACTACTAAATATATTCATCTTGATATTTTATCTTAATAAAAGATAGAAATTGGTGGTTGAACTCTGAGGTGCAGCGGAGTATGTTTTAAATTCCATTAACAATCTAATAAATATATGTGAATAAATGCGATGATATTTTCTAAATTTGGCAATAAATTTGCTAAAAATTCAGGTATTTCATTATTAATGAAAGACTTGAATGAAGGCATAAGAACCCCTGGCTCCATTATGTTAGGGGGAGGAAATCCTGCTCATATCCCTGAAATGGATAAGTATTTCCAAGATCTGTTAGCTGAGATGTGTGCTAATGGCCAATTGACGGACACTTTATGTAATTATGATGGTCCTCAAGGTAAAGATGCCATGTTGAAAGCGCTTGCAGCAACGCTAAAAGCAAAACTAGGTTGGAATATTAGCGCGAAAAATATTGCCCTATCTAACGGCAGCCAGAGTGCTTTTTTCTATCTATTTAACTTGCTAGCCGGTCGCTTTGAAGATGGTATCACCCGTAAAGTGCTATTTCCTCTTGCCCCTGAATATGTCGGTTATGCAGACTCAGGTCTTGATGATGGCTTATTCGTCGCGAATAAGCCACAAATAGAATTTTTACCTAATGGTCAATTTAAATACCGAGTCGACTTCAACACATTAGAGGTTACTGATGATATTGGGGTGATTTGTGTGTCTCGCCCAACAAATCCGACTGGTAATGTCATTACTGATGAAGAAGTTGAGCATTTAGACCAACTAGCTAAACAACATAATATTCCACTACTAATAGATAATGCTTATGGTGTTCCTTTCCCTGGCATTATTTTCAGCGAAGCTACGCCATTTTGGAACGAAAATGTCATTCTTTGTATGAGTTTATCTAAACTTGGTTTACCAGGAACTCGATGCGGCATTATCATCGCTAACGAAGAAATCATTGAAGCTGTTAGTAATATGAATGGCATCATCAGCCTTGCTCCTGGTGGCATAGGCCCTGCGCTTGCCTTAGAAATGCTTAAAAAAGATGACCTTATCTCGTTATCTAAAAATGTAATTGGTCCTTTTTATAAGCAGCGTGTAGAAGAAGCCATCGAAATTATTCGCCGCTATATCCCAGAAGATAAGTGTTTAATTCATAAGCCAGAAGGTGCCATTTTCCTCTGGTTATGGTTTAAAGACCTACCAATTAATTGCTTAGAATTATACCAACGCTTAAAAAAACGTGGTGTATTGATGGTTCCCGGCCATTACTTCTTCCCTGGTATTGAACAGGATTGGCCACATGCGCATCAATGTATGCGTATGAACTATGTCCCTGAGCCAGAAAAAATTGAACAAGGGATCAAGATATTAGCTGAAGAGCTTGAAAAAGCTTATCAAGAAGTGACCTGCTAGTTGTGAAACGACAAGGTACTTTTAGCCCTGTTATTGCAATATTTAGGTAAAAAAAAAGCCCTTTCATATAGAAGGGGCTAAAAATTAGCGAGAACTCCGTAATTGAAATCAAATTAATTTTTCAATACGAATATCATTCAAAACTATTAGAACATCTTTTCTATTTGGTTATTGCTTAAACAAAAGCACTTTTTGCCCCTATATATCGTGATACCTTTCATTACTGCCTTATACATCAAACATCAAAATCCAAATATCATATTGAAAAAGCTATAATTTTAGAAATTTCAATAGAATTTCTGCTATTCATCGGTTTAACAATCACATCTAGCTAAACCGCCCAAAATAAAATAGCCAGCAATTGTGGAGAAATAATTCTTAAAAACATCGCTAATGGATAAACCGTTGCATAAGACAATGCCGGAGCACCGCTGGCCGCATGAATATTATTTGCAAAAGCCAGTGCAGGAGGGTCTGTCATAGAGCCCGCTAGCACCCCACAAAGGCTCAAATAGTTCATTTTGCCAAAAATTCGAGCTACAACACCTGTAATAAATAGTGGTACAAACGTAATCAATAGCCCATAACCAATCCACGTTAGCCCATCACCTTTAATTAAAGTATCAATGAAGCCACCACCAGAATTGAGCCCAACAACAGCGAGGAACATGACGATTCCCAGTTCTCTCAGCGCTAAGTTTGCACTCGGAGGCATAAACCAATATAAACGCCCTATAGTCCCTATACGACCGAGAATTAGAGCAACAACCAGTGGCCCTCCCGCTAATCCTAGTTTCAGTGCGGCAGGAAAACCAGGAACAAAAACGGGTATTGACCCCAGCACAACTCCAAGCCCTATCCCGAGGAATACAGGTAACATTTGAACTTGCTGTAGTTTCTGTTTCGCATTACCTAACAAAGCGGTGACGGCTTCGATTGACTCAGGACGTCCAACAATATTTAAAATATCACCAAATTGTAAAACCGAATTGTTATTAGCAACTAAATCAATACCAGTACGGTTTAATCGTGTCACAACAACATCATATTTTTGTTTTAAGTTTAAGTCTTTCAGCCTTTTACTTAGTACAGCATCATTCGTCACCACCACACGAACGGAATGCAAAATAGAGCTTGATGTCGACAAGGATACGTCAACTTCCTCACCTAATATTAAACGAACTCTATTTAAATCATCTTTTAAACCAACAACGTGCAATAAGTCACCTAAATGAATTTCTGTGGTAGGCTGAGGAACAACCAGCATGTCCCCACGTTTTAATCTTGAGCAAACAATAGCTTCACTACCAAGCAGTGGGATGTCTTGCATCATTAAGCCATCAAGATTGGCGTTACGAATGGCAATGTTCATAGTCTGCAGAGAGTCGCGCTGTTGAAAAGTAGAACTATTAAATGCAGAAGCCTCTTTCTCTACTGAAATTCTAAAGATAATGCGTACTAACCACATCACCAATAAGATGCCACAAATCCCCATAGGGTAAGCCATGGCATAACCCATCCCCATCTGGCCAACAAGATTAGGGTCAGATCCTAAGTCAGTTAAAATTTGCTGACCAGCACCTAAAGATGGCGTATTCGTTACCGCCCCTGAGAAAATACCTAAGATAATCGGTAATGGAATATTCGCGACTTTATATATGATTGCTGTTACCACCGCGCCTAAGACAACGACCATCAACGCAAAGCCGTTTAGTTTCAGCCCAGAAACGCGTAGAGAAGAGAAAAAACCAGGCCCAACCTGAATACCTATTGTGTATACAAACAGTATCAAGCCAAATTCTTGAATAAAATGCAGCATGTCTTTATTAAGTTGCAAGCCATAACTTTGGGCGAAGTGTCCAACAATGATCCCCCCAAATAGAACACCACCAATCCCTAGCCCAACGCTCCGGATCTTCCAATTTCCAATCCATAGCCCTAAAGCAGCAGCTAACGCCAACAAACTTACAGTAAGAGCTAATTCACTCATAGACCGCATCCTTTTGACGACAAGTTACCCGTTAAACACACCCAAATAGGTGATAAAACATACTACTGAATCGATTATGCCAAATAGCATAAGGGTAATATGTGCCATAGAGCACAGTTCAGAAGGAATAAATGATCTATTTTTTTAGAATTTTCAACCTGATAACAAATATAAAATAGTATGTCTTTATTTCTTAACGTTATTTATCATTCATCGAAATAGCTACCTAAGACAAACATTTTTAGTTAATAGCTACAAGTAAACTATTAACTAAAAAAATACATACGGTTAAATAAAATAATAATACGACACCATTATTGTGAATTTCTTGTTTTTAGTTATTATAAGTAAATATTGGGGACGACAAACTAAATACAGGTTAACAATGTCTATGCCGAGTTTAATTTCAATACGATTATATTTTCTTATCGCACCTCTTATTTTGAGTGGTTGCTCCAGTATTATGACTCATGCAGGCCCATCAGAAGGTTATTACCCTGGTTCGAAAAACAGTATTAAAATGATTAAAGATGATGAGACCGGCTGGGTTGTTAAACCTTTACTTGCTATTGATTTACCCTTTTCTGTTGTTATGGATACTCTTTTAATTCCTTTAGATTACGCAAAATCGGGTAATGATGATAAAGCAGACTCACCCAAAAAACGCATAGAAGAACTTGAAAAGAAAGATAAAACTAAAAAGTAATTCAGGCTCAATCAAACGTTTGTAATTAAAATTTCACTGTGTATTAACTGTATTTATGAATACATTATTTTTTAATCTAAGATCTGACCAATCATTTATATAATATCTGTTTAATTATTATCTTATTATGATAACCATCTCCTTAACTTAAATATTCTATTCTGTTTATAAGTATTTTTGCACTCATTACATGAATAATTAACAATTAAATTTTTTAAATGCTAATCAGAGAAAAATAAAAACAGTCACAGATAAAAAAAAGCTTATCAATACTTTTTTTATTCGTGACTGTAGTAACATAATTATTTTATTTGCTGTTTAAACCCGTTTCTACGGTATAAATTTGCCTAAATCCATCAATATCTCGCATAAACGCAATCAATTCATCATTAGGTGAAAATACAACGGAATCAGCAACAGGAGCAAGTTCAGTACGCTGCGTTAATTTTTGTATGGTTCCGCTCACGACATGACAATACACGACACTATTGTCACAAATAAAGCAAATGTGCTCACCTTTACTATCCCAGCTAAAGGCAGACTGAACCGGTGAAGAACCCTGAGTTATCTGCCTTTGCACTCCAGTCAGCGTATCAACTAACCACAATTGAGCATTACCGTCATCATCATTCATCAAACAAGCGATTGATTTACCATCTGGCGAAGTTCTTAGCCAATGTCGTGGCTGCTTCGCTAAACCAGGAAATTTTTTATCGTGTGTATAAGTTAAACGCCTTTGCTGTATACCTTTTGGTGGGGAAGGCATGCTTGATTCTGTTCCTTGGATAGGAGATTCCCCCGCAATCATGTAATCCTCAAGCTGTGAAGGTAGATCAACAATATAGATCTCAGGAATAATTTCTCCATTTGTAGAATGAGTGTCACCAATAAACACCAGCGCTCTTTCTTGCCACTCTCCATTCTCTTTTTGATAACCTTTTTGGCCTACCCAACCCTCTTCATATGCACGGCTAATCTCATCGCTGCTAGGCTTAGGCTGTTGCGTTGTTCGCGTCACAACACAACAAAAGTAATCGCCACTATATTCTCGAAAATGTATTTTAGGACTCACATTAACGGGCCCAATAGGTACTGCAATTGCCACATTTCGTTGGTCTAATTGCACATCTAATTCATGCATTACATGGTCATTATAGGTAAAACTCAACCACTTTCCGTCTGGACTAAAAACATGGACATGAGTCCCCCCACGCAACGCCCCCACTAAATACGGAGGGGTAATACACATTGCATCAATTGGGTGAGCTACATTTAATTGATCTTCTTTAACATACACCCCTCTTCGATGGTGAAAGTCATATTGCCACTGTTCATCAGGGTACTCAGGGCCATGGATAAAAGCATATCGAGTTGGCAGTTGAGGACTTACCGTTACCACTCCAACATGAGCCCCATGACTTGCACGATAAACCTCAACGACTTGTAATGTTTTTACATGAATTTTTTCTATAGATAAACCTGTAAAAGAACTACCGCTCGGCCGTATATCATACGCTAACCACTGGCTGTCTGGAGTCCAGATATTAATATTCGTTAGTTGGTGGCTTCGTTCATCATGCGTTAAACGTGTTTCTTTATAGGGCAATTTATTATTCAATCTGTTATCCTTTGACATCATTTAATATCGCTATCGGATTACTTTAACTAATCTAGTTTAATCAATACTAGAAAATCTCAGTCGAGAAGTTTCATAAGTAATATTACCCTTTAGCAATAACCTTAATCTCGAACAAAACTACCATGTTATTAAGTGTACTTTATATTATTGGTATCACCGCAGAAGCCATGACTGGAGCACTTGCGGCTGGCAGACGAAAAATGGATGTCTTTGGCGTCATTATTATTGCGTCCGCGACGGCAATTGGTGGTGGTTCCGTCCGTGATATCTTACTTGGCCATTACCCCCTAGGTTGGGTGGAACATCCTGAGTATATCCTGACTGTTGCAGGCGCTGCGATTGTGACAATCTGGATAGCCCCTATGATGAAACATTTACGCCGATTATTCCTCATATTAGATGCTATCGGGCTAATTGTGTTTTCTATACTTGGCGCCCAAATAGCACTCGATATGCACTACAGCCCAATCATTGCAGCTATTGCAGCAGTGATTACTGGCGTTTTTGGTGGTGTGTTAAGAGACATGCTGTGTAACACAATCCCTTTAGTTTTCCAAAAAGAAGTCTATGCTGGCGTTTCTTTCGCTGCCGCTTGGATCTATATTGGCCTATTACAAACGCCTTTACCTAAAGATATCGTGGTTATTATCACACTCGTTGTTGGCTTGAGTGCAAGGCTAATAGCCATTCGTTATCGTCTCGGTTTGCCTATTTTTAATTACGAAAACCAAGATTAATCTAATCAATAAAAGAGTTTCAGCCATTAATGATTTACTATTGATGGCTTTCTATTGGTGGCTGAATCGCTTTCATGTCAGACAATATACGTAAAATAGATTCAATTTCTGGTTCCGCTAGCCAATTAGCTAATTTTTTCTTTTGCAGCTTCGTCAAATTTAGACTGTTAACCCATGATGGGTCATACAACATACCTATGTCAGTCACTTTCCCTACTTGTAATTTAGTTAGTGGAATTGCGAGACCTTTTAACCAAAGCGAAATAGGTTGATCCTTTGCCATTTTCAGTTGCTTTACTAACATTTGGTGTTTTTTACCTTTCGATAAATCGCTTTGCCATTGTTCTGACAACCAAGTTGTTAATCGAGTTAGGTTATGGTTTTCTACCCACTGGCGCCATGTAGCCTCACTTATTCCTCGCATACGTAGTTGTTTACCTAACCACGTTAACCTTGCGACAAACTGCTGTGAGCAAACTTCAGTATAAGTAAGACAACTTAGTGAGTGAAACTGTTTTAAGGTTGATGTCTCTGGATATTCGCGTTCCTCTCGTCGCCAAATAACATCTTCAATCTTTGGACTTCCTAGCCCTGAAAGAGAGACAAGTATTTTATCTCCAACAAGTAAATCTCGTTTTTCCCATGATGATAATGATCCAGCATTTACCTTTGAAATAGTTTTCGAGTCAATATTGATGGGGGTTATGCTAGCTACAACACTAATTCTCCCAGTCCTTCCTATATTGAACTGAAGCTTAGTTACCTCTGATAGCACACTGCGTAATGGATATTTCCATGCAATCGCCCAACTATTTTGTTTTGATTGCCAGGCTGATGCTGCTGGCGCTGGAAAATTTTTAAGCACTATGCCATCTGTAGCAAATGGTAATTGCCCTTGATAATAGTATTCCCTTAGTTGCTTAGCTTGAATCTTATTTTCAATTTTATGGCTATATTGTTCAGCAAGCGGAAAACCTATCTCAGAAAGTAATGTTAACTGTGTTTTTGGATTAGCATCCCCCGCAGGCCATGCCCAAATAAAAATACCAATATTTTCTTCAAGGGCGGTTGGCTCATTTTTTCGCATTAACCACCCCGCAATCTTATTACGAGCGTTCACTCCCCCACTTTTAGCTTGAATATGTCCATTCATACGCCAAAATAATTCGCCTTGAAGGACTAACATGCCTGAATATTTGATTTGTTTGGGTATCGCAGGAATAAAATCTGCTTTTGCCCGCCACTCGATTCCTTCAACACTATTTCCTCGGCTAATCATGGAAATAAGCTTGCCATTTTTATAAACCAACGTTACTGCTACACCATCAACTTTAGGTTGTAGCCAGATATTTTACGTGTTTCTATCCAGCTATAAACTTCTAATTCATTGAGTTTCTTTAACCCTGTATGAGGAATGGGATGCATAGTTAGCTGTGATTTTTCAGGTAATAGTACTTCTGGCAATTCTTCGGGAAGTTGCTGGCATCGTTGTAAAGAACGCCATAAATTAAATAGCTGGTCATAAGCTTCATCACTAATGGAACTGCTACCCGCCAAACGGTAAGCTTGGTTCCACAGTTGTAATTGTTTTCCTAACCGATGACTTTCCTGACTTATTATTTTACTATTTTGTTTTTCACACGGTTTATTAACGGCAATTTGCTGCGTTGCTTGAGCAACATTAATACACACCATTACCCCAACAATTAACCCACTTAGTCTATAAACTGACGCGAACCAATAACCATACAAAATATAAATCATAACTATTCCTTGTTATTACCAATCCATTAAGATATTACTCTTTTAAAGCATTTTCTCCTCAGTTGCTAAGCATCAAACAACCTCTCAAAGTCTTCATCCTCAAAAGAAGTTGTTTGCAAAAGGCTTCGCAAAACTAATGATGCTTTCATGAGTAATAAGTTAATTTCTCGAGCCCGTTCACAATTTAGTTACTAATCAAATTCATTTAATTAAAATTCATGATTTATTGATATCGCTGCATGTTGATGCAAGTCCGTGTATACTATGTCGGGTTTATCACCATCTTTTATGTTTAATCCTCGACTATTCAAGAAATCATCATGATACAAGGCACGTTATATATTGTTTCTGCCCCTAGTGGAGCAGGGAAATCAAGTCTGATTCAGGCTTTATTAAAAACACAACCATTGTATGACACACAGGTTTCCGTTTCTCATACAACTCGAACTGCACGTCCAGGAGAAGTCCATGGCGAGCACTATTTCTTTGTATCTGAAACTGATTTTTTACAAATGGTCGACAAAGGTGAATTCCTAGAGCACGCATGCGTTTTTGGGAATTATTATGGGACGTCCAAACCTATCATTGAAGATGTATTAAATAGTGGTGTTGATGTTTTTCTTGATATCGATTGGCAGGGAGCGCAGCAGATAAGAGCCAAAATGCCTGAGGCACGTAGTATTTTCATTCTCCCACCATCAAAAGATGAACTTTATCGCAGACTGCGTGGTCGTGGGCAAGACAGCGATGAAGTTATTGAAAAACGCATGTCACAAGCAGTAGGTGAAATTGAACATTTCAACGAGTATGATTACCTTATTGTTAATGATGATTTCAATACCGCACTGAGCGATTTACAATCTATCATCCGTACTGAGCGTTTAAAATTAGGGCGTCAAGTTCAACGACATGATGCTTTAATCAGCAAATTACTAGCAGACTGAGAATAGTTTCAGTATCATATCAGGTCATTTTTTTATTTCTTTGGAGTAGCACATTTATGGCACGCGTAACTGTTCAAGACGCAGTAGAAAAAATTGGTAACCGCTTTGACCTCGTATTGGTTGCGGCACGTAGAGCTCGTCAGTTACAAACGGGTGGAAAAGACCCTTTAGTTCCTGAAGAAAATGATAAATACACTGTTATCGCATTACGTGAAGTAGAAGAAGGCTTAATCAACGGTCACATTTTAGATGTGCGTGAGCGCCAAGAACAGCAAGAGCAAGAAGCGGCTGAAATGCAAGCAGTTTCTGCAATCGCTGAAGGTCGTCGCTAATCACTAAGGTGGGTCTGCCTTGTATCTGTTTGAAAGCCTTAATTTAGTCATTCAAAAGTATCTTCCTAAAGAACAAATTGAATTACTAAGAAAAGCCTATGTTGTTGCTCGGGATGCCCATGAAGGACAGACCCGTTCAAGTGGTGAGCCTTATATTACTCACCCAGTTGCTGTTGCTTGTATTCTTGCTGAGATGCGTTTGGACCATGAAACACTAATGGCAGCGCTACTTCATGATGTGATTGAAGATACTCCAGCGACATTTCAAGATATAGAAGAATTGTTTGGTACCACCGTCGCCGGTCTCGTCGAAGGTGTATCCAAACTAGACAAGCTCAACTTTCGCGACAAAAAAGAAGCCCAAGCAGAAAACTTCCGCAAAATGATCATGGCGATGGTAAAAGATATCCGTGTCATTTTGATAAAACTGGCAGACCGCACTCACAACATGCGCACGTTGGGTTCACTTAGGCCCGATAAACGTCGGCGCATTGCACGTGAAACCCTTGAAATATATAGCCCGTTAGCCCACAGGCTAGGTATACACCACATCAAAACAGAGCTTGAAGAGCTGGGTTTTGAAGCGTTATATCCCAACCGTTATCGTGTTATTAAGGAAGTCGTCAAGGCTGCTCGCGGTAACCGAAAAGAGATGATCCAAAAAATTCTCTCGGAAATTGACGGTAGGCTAACCGAGGCAGGAGTTCCTTGTCGCGTAAGTGGCAGAGAAAAACACCTTTATTCCATCTATCGCAAAATGCACCAAAAAGAGCAACGTTTCCATTCCATTATGGATATCTATGCTTTTAGGGTAATTGTAAAAGATGTGGATACTTGCTACCGCGTTTTAGGCCAAATGCATAGTTTATACAAACCGCGTCCGGGGCGTATTAAAGACTATATTGCTATCCCTAAAGCTAACGGCTATCAATCGCTACATACCTCATTGATTGGGCCACATGGTGTTCCTGTCGAAGTGCAAATTCGCACAGAAGACATGGACCAAATGGCTGAGATGGGGGTTGCTGCGCATTGGGCATATAAAGAGCAAGGCGAACAAGGTACAACAGCACAAGTTAGAGCTCAACGTTGGATGCAAAGTCTACTTGAGTTACAACAAAGTGCAGGTAGCTCGTTTGAATTTATTGAAAGCGTTAAATCGGATCTATTTCCAGATGAAATCTACGTTTTCACCCCTGAAGGCCGCATTGTTGAGTTACCTACTGGTGCCACACCTGTTGACTTTGCCTATGCGGTGCATACAGATATTGGTCATGCTTGCGTGGGCGCGCGCGTTGATCGCCAGCCTTACCCACTTTCGCAATCCCTTACGAGTGGCCAAACTGTCGAAATTATTACCGCGCCAGGCGCACGGCCAAATGCAGCATGGCTCAATTTTGTTGTCAGCTCAAAAGCGCGGGCCAAAATTCGCCAGTTATTGAAAAATTTAAAACGTGAAGATTCTATTAATTTAGGTCGCCGTTTACTCAACCATGCGCTAGGGGCAGGAAATAAACTCACTGATATCCCTCAAGCCAATATTGATGCGGAATTGGCACGCATGAAGCTGCACTCTATCGATGATTTGCTTGCTGAAATTGGGTTGGGTAATGCAATGAGTGTGGTTGTCGCACGTAACCTACAGAACAATCCACAAAATACACCTGAAGAACAAGTGTTAGTTGAAAGCCGGAATAAACTCTCTATCAAAGGTGCTGATGGTGTTTTAATCACCTTTGCAAAATGTTGTCGTCCTATTCCTGGTGACCCAATTGTTGCACATATTAGTCCTGGTAAAGGTCTCGTTATTCATCATGAATCCTGCCGCAACATTCGTGGTTATCAAAAAGAACCTGATAAATTTATGGCTGTTGAATGGGACAACGACACTGATACCGACTTTATCGCTGAAATTAAAGTGGATATGATTAATCACCAAGGTGCTTTAGCGAATTTAACTGCCGCCATTAATGACGCCAATTCAAGTATTCAAAGTATGAATACAGAAGAAAAAGATGGCCGTGTATATTGCGCTTTTATTCGCCTTACAACTAAAAACCGAGTTCAATTGGCAAATGTGATGCGGAAAATCCGTATTATGCCTGACGTTCTACGTGTTAGCCGAAACCGTAATTAACGACCATACGTAATTAATAACTATGAATGAACGCCGCTATCGCCGCATTTGCCAAATGATGGCGATGCGGCAGCCTGACCTAACTCTCTGCCTCGAAGAAATTCATAAACCGCACAATGTTTCTGCGATTGTACGCAGTGCGGATGCCGTAGGGATCCATCAAATTCATGCTATTTGGCCGGACCAACAAGTCAAACTGTCCGTTTCTTCTGCTGCGGGGAGTAATAGCTGGGTTAAAATTATTTCACACACATCCACCGAAGAAGCAATTGCCCACATAAAATCACAAAATATGCAGGTTTTGGCGACTAACTTGTCAGAACATGCCGTTGATTTTCGTGAAATTGATTATACTTTGCCAACTTGTATTATGATGGGGCAAGAAAAAACAGGGATTTCACAACAAGCCCTCGCACTGGCTGATAAACACATTATCATTCCAATGGCTGGCATGGTGCAATCTTTGAACGTTTCCGTTGCTTCTGCACTGATTTTATATGAAGCCCAACGGCAACGGCAGCAGGCGGGTATGTACGAACGTGACCATTGCTTACTCTCACCAGATGAACAACAAACTTGGTTATTTGAAGGAGGTTACCCTGTACTGGCTGAAGTTGCTAAACGTAAGGGACTTCCTCGCCCATTTATCAATAACCAAGGGCAAATTGAAGCTGATGACTCGTGGTGGGCACAAATGCAATTAACCGAAAAAATGAAAAGACGGCAGTTTGGTTAAATAAAAGGAAATAACATGAATAATGGGCTACTTGATACCATTTCACTGACTTCATTGCACGGAATTGGAGCAAGCCAGTCAGAAAAAATGCGTAAAATCGGTTTGAACACCGTTCAAGACCTTCTTCTTCATTTCCCTTTACGCTATGAAGACCACACCCGTCTATATCAAATAAAAGATCTCCTCCCCGGTACGACCGCAACAATTACCGGTGAAATACTGCAAACTAAAGTGGTATTCGGCCGCAAAAGAATGATGACCTGCTTGATTTCCGATGGCACAGGTAACCTCACCTTACGTTTTTTTAATTTTTCAGCTGCAATGAAGAATAACTTAGCAGAAGGAAAACAGGTCACCGCCTATGGGGAAGTTCGCAGAGGAAATACAGGGCCAGAAATCATTCACCCCGAATATAAAGTCTCCCAAGACACCAGCAACATCAGCTTACAAGAGAACTTAACATCTGTTTACCCAACCACGGAAGGTGTTCGTCAGGCCACTTTACGCAAGGTAATGGAACAAGCGCTAAGGTTACTTGATAGCGGGAAAATAAAAGAATTGCTTCCAGAAGAGCTTAGCCGTGGAATGATAAGCCTACCAGATGCCATTCGCTTATTACACAATCCACCACCGAATGTCGCTTTGATTGAACTGGAGAAAGGGCATCATCCTGCCCAGAAACGGCTTATACTCGAAGAGCTTTTAGCACATCACCTCAGTATGCTAGCCATCCGTGCAGGCAACGAACGCCTATATGCCGAGCCTTTAGCAACAAGTGGTCAATTAAAATCACAGTTACTCGCACAATTACCTTTCTCGCCAACAAATGCACAAAACCGTGTTGTTAGCGAAATTGAAGCAGACCTCGCCAAAGATGCCCCTATGATGCGTTTGATTCAAGGGGATGTAGGGTCAGGAAAAACGCTTGTTGCAGCCTTAGCGGCCGTTTGTGCCATCGAGAATGGCAAACAAGTAGCTTTGATGGCTCCCACCGAAATTCTTGCAGAGCAACATGCCAATACATTCAAACAATGGTTAGAGCCTTTAGGCATTAAAGTGGGTTGGCTAGCGGGCAAACAGAAGGGTAAGGCACGTCAGGCTCAGCAAGATGCCATCGCAAGTGGAGAAGTTGCGATGGTTGTTGGAACACACGCTATTTTCCAAGAGCAAGTGAGCTTTAAAGCGCTGGGGCTTGTTATCATTGATGAACAACATCGCTTTGGCGTTCATCAGCGGCTCGCTCTGCGTGAGAAAGGTGAGCAGCAAGGGTACCACCCTCATCAATTGATCATGACCGCTACGCCAATCCCACGGACACTGGCGATGACAGCGTATGCAGACTTAGATACCTCTGTCATCGATGAGCTTCCTCCGGGCCGTACGCCTGTCACTACTGTCGCCATCCCAGACACTCGCCGTAACGATATTATTGAACGCGTTCGCCAAGCCTGTATTGAAGAAGGTCGCCAAGCCTATTGGGTCTGTACACTCATTGAAGACTCTGAATTATTAGAAGCACAAGCGGCTCAAGTGACCAGCGAAGAACTCGCACTGGCACTACCTGAATTAAAAGTAGGCTTAGTCCACGGGCGAATGAAACCTGCTGAAAAACAAAGCATTATGGCGGCTTTTAAAAGGAATGAAATTCAACTGCTTGTGGCTACAACGGTCATTGAAGTCGGTGTTGATGTGCCTAATGCCAGTTTGATGATCATTGATAACCCTGAGCGCCTTGGTTTAGCTCAATTGCACCAATTGAGAGGACGAGTTGGCCGTGGAGCTATCGCATCTCACTGCGTATTATTATATAAGACACCGCTAACCCACACCGCTAAACAACGGCTACAAGTTTTACGTGATAGCAATGATGGCTTTGTTATCGCACAAAAAGATCTCGAAATTCGCGGGCCTGGGGAATTATTAGGCACTAGACAAACAGGAAATGCAGAATTTAAGGTCGCTGATTTGTTACGTGACCAATATATGTTGCCAGAAGTGCAACGCCTCGCTCGCCATATTCAACAAAACTACCCAGAAAATGCACAACAACTTATTGAGCGCTGGTTACCTGAGCGAGAACAATACAGCCACGCTTAAGTTTTATATCTTCTTTTTATTTATCCATTCCTTAAAATGAAAATTGCCGTGAATATTTTCACGGCAATACCTGCTTAACTTGATTTATTATTAAATAAAAACTATCCCGCAATAGTTGGGAATAGTGGCAACATTAAATACAATTTAATGACTATCGCATTAACAATATCAATGAAGAATGCCCCAACCATTGGGACCACAAGGAACGCAAGGTGAGATGGCCCCAACCTATCCGTTACCGCTTGCATATTCGCAATCGCTGTTGGCGTAGCCCCAAGACCGAAACCACAATGCCCCGCAGCTAAAATAGCGGCATCATAGTTTTTCCCCATCACACGGAAGGTAACAAAAATTGCATACCCTGCCATTACACAAGCTTGTACAGCAAGAATAATGATCATTGGAATGGCCAGTGATGCTAATTCCCAGAGCTTCAAGCTCATTAAAGCCATCGCTAAGAATAATGATAGACTCACGTTACCCATAACAGAAACGGCGCGGTCAAACACTCGGTAAAAACCAAGCAGTGATAGGCTATTGCTTAAAATAACACCAACAAACAGTACACATACAAATTTAGGCAGTGCGAAAGGAGTATCGGCTAATTCACCTGCAATATAACTTCCTATCAGCAAACAGATAGCAATCAATGCAATAGTTTCAATTAAAACCATTGACGTGATCATGCGCCCTGATTGAGGCTTCTCAAATGCAGTTGGCACATCTTTATCATCTTCTGCCGTTCCTGGCGTTGGAATATTACGTGTTAGAAAACGTGCAACAGGTCCGCCAATTAAACCACCAAGAACGAGCCCAAATGTAGCACACGCCATTGCAACTTCTGTTGCACTTTGGAAACCATAATTTTCAGTGAAAATTTTACCCCATGCCGCACCAGTACCATGGCCGCCAGATAAGGTAATTGAGCCAGCTAACAGCCCCATTAAAGGGTCTAGTCCCAATAATTCAGCAAGGGCAATCCCCACTGTGTTTTGGACTAGCAATAAGCCTACAACCACAAAAATAAATATAAACAATGCCTTACCACCAGCTTTCAAGCTAGCAAGGTTGGCATTAAGACCAATAGTGGCAAAGAATGCCAGCATCATAGGTTCTTGCAGTGATAAGTCAAAAGAAAGGCTCCAGTCAAATAATTGTTTAAGCAATAAAAGACTAAAAGCAACTAACAACCCACCCGCAACAGGTTCAGGGATGGTATATTTTTCAAGAAAAGGGACTGATTTTACCAGTTTACGCCCAAGCAATAATACTAAGGTAGCAGCTACCAGTGTACCGTAGACATCGAGATGATACATTCACGTACCTCGTCTGTTGTTAAAATTATCAAAAACTAGTTAGACGTTAATTTCTTCCTTAAAACGCCAAAAGCAGGTTGTAGGATTAGAAAAAAAAACTGTTATAAATACAAGTTAAAATATATATAAATGTGACGACACTATTTAACTAATGAATATATTTTTTAAAAGCAAACGATTGCTTTTTAATTTCGACACATTACAATGCGTTTTTTGTTGGCGAGAAATGAAGGCAATGAATACTGCGACGTCTGAAAAGCAAACTACTGAAGCGACCATACACACGCAAAGCGAACTTATTTACAAATTAGAAGACCGTCCACCGCTGCCGCAAGCTTTGTTTGCTGCCGGGCAACATCTTCTGGCGATGTTTGTCGCTGTTATTACCCCAGCGATGCTGATTTGCCAGGCTTTGGGGCTACCAGCTCACGATACTCAACGCATCATTAGTATGTCTTTATTTGCCTCCGGTATTGCTTCTTTAATTCAAATTCGTGCATGGGGCCCTATTGGCTCAGGCCTACTTTCGATTCAAGGAACCAGTTTTAACTTTGTTGCACCGTTAATCATGGGAGGTGTTGCACTCAAGCAAGGTGGAGCTGATATCCCATCCATGATGGCAGCTTTGTTTGGCACGTTACTCGTCGCCGCATTAACCGAAGTGATTCTTTCACGTTTTTTACATCTAGCCCGTCGAGTCATTACACCACTGGTTTCTGGTGTCGTTGTCATGATCATCGGCTTATCTTTAATTCAAGTCGGCTTAACCTCCATTGGTGGTGGTTATGGTGCGATTAGCGATAATACCTTCGGTTCACCAGATTACCTGATTTTGGCTGGGGTTGTTTTAGCGGTTATTATTTTACTTAATCGGCAGAAAAACCCTTACTTACGTGTCGCATCTTTAGTTATTGCCATGGCCGTTGGTTATATTGCAGCTTGGTGGATGGACATGTTGCCAAATGCTCAGCCAATGGAAGCCAATCAGCCAATTATTACTGTTCCTGAGCCTTTCTATTATGGCTTATCCTTCGACTGGAACCTGTTGATCCCATTAATTCTCATTTTCATGGTGACTTCCTTAGAAACGATAGGTGACATTACCGCCACTTCTGATGTATCAGAACAACCCGTTCGTGGCCCTTTATATATGAAACGAATCAAAGGTGGCGTACTTGCCAATGGTTTGAACTCGATGGTCTCTGCGGTATTTAATACTTTCCCTAACTCTTGTTTTGGGCAGAACAACGGTGTTATCCAATTAACAGGGGTGGCAAGTCGCTATGTCGGTTACATTGTTGCTTTAATGTTAGTGTTATTAGGGCTATTCCCTGCGGTTGCAGGCTTTGTACAACAAATCCCTGAGCCCGTATTAGGCGGAGCAACCATTGTGATGTTTGGTACCATTGCCGCTTCAGGAGTGCGTATCGTGTCTCGTGAGCCACTCAATCGCCGCGCCATCATGATTATAGCCCTTTCTCTCGCCGTGGGTATGGGTGTGTCACAGCAACCCTTGATTTTGCAATTCGCGCCTGACTGGTTAAAAACATTATTTTCTTCAGGTATTGCTGCGGGGGGTTTAACTGCAATTGTTCTGAATTTAGTCTTCCCTCTCGAAAAATAACCTTTCATTCTAGCCGCCAGTGTTGAACACTCTGGCGGTTTTTCTGTATGCTATCCTTAAATTGTCGTTATATTAGACGGTTTCTTCCTGTGTCTATTCGTTCACAAACCAAAGGAGCAGTAAACTGTGAAATGGTTAATCAAATTTACTACCTATGCACTCTTGTTACTGCTGCTATTGTTTATTTTTACTTATATCGGGCTACAAACCCGTTGGGGCGCATCCTACTCCAGTCAATTTTTAAGTAAATTTACCGATTACGATATTGATGTGGGAATTATGGGGCATGAGTTTTCTAACCCCGGTGAGTTCATCTTCCAAGATGTTAAGTTAACGGCTAAAAACAGTGACCTATCTTTAGATTCACGGCAAGTCGTGGTTGATGTTAATTGGCTAAACCTATTTAGTGGCACCGCAATAAAACGTTTGGTTATCACTCAAGGGACATTATCTACAACAGTCTCACCAAATACGGTGTTGTTCCCTATTTCCGCGACTATTTTGCAATTTGAAAATAGCCAGATTACGCTTAAAAAAGGCAATGATACGGTACAAGTCGCCGGCTTTACGGGAGGAATGACCCCTTGGAAACCCACCGAAAACACTCCTTTTGGTTACGGTGATTTTCGATTTACCTCTAACCAATTAAAATTCAATGACCTTGCATTCAAGAATATTGCCATTACCGGTAAATTACAGCAGCAAGGAACAGAAATAAGCCAAGCCAGTGCCTACTTAAATAATGGCTATATTGCGGGCACTGGGAAGGTACTTAATGATGGCTCTATCATGGTTGACTCCCTCACCATGAATAAAGTTGGCTGGGAAAATAATGTTAATTTCGATTCACTATTTGATGCAATAACGAGTGATAAATCACTGCAAGTCAAAAAAGTAGAACTAACCAATGTTGATATTCAAGGTAAAGATTGGGCACTTTCTGGCTTAAGCACCGAAATTGACCAACTCAGCTTCGTTAGAGGCAGCTGGACTAGCCCTAAAAGCAGCATTAGCTTTAATGTCGACCAATTCGTCGTGAAAGACCAGCAGCTGAGTACCTTAATTGGAGAGCTGAATATTAACGGTGATAACCTCAATATCAGCAAGTTATCAGGTTACTATAATAAAGGCATTTTTAACCTCAGTGGGTCTTGGCAACGCAATAATCAAGTACTCACTATCGATGAAGGTAAACTCGCGGGTATCTTATATACCTTACCTGAAAATTGGTTGTCCTTCTTCGCGCAACCAACGCCAGCGTGGTTGTCCGGTTTAAATATTAAGAAATTCACCCTTTCCCAATCACTTTTGATGAATATCCAGCCGCAATTTCCTTTCGAGTTGACGGCATTAAGCGGTAATATTGAAAATGTTGATTTAATCAAACAGAAACAATGGGGAATTTGGAGCGGTAAAGCGACATTCAATGCAGATAGCGGCACAATCAACCAAGTTCTAGTGCGCCGTCCATTTGTCGAAATACGCCAAAGTGGTAAATCCTCGGCAGCAGCGAGCTTAACGGTCAGTACTGATAAAGGTATCAGTAAAATTGGCTTGCTGGTAAAACAAGAGCCCAAAAAAGTCCCCTTCTTACTCAGGGCATCAGGTTCTAATATTGACCTCGTCGATTTAAACCAATGGGGTTGGGCAGGCTTCCCAGCTCAAGTTATCGGTGACTTTGATGCGACATTACAAGGGGACTTACTCGCCCCATCAGTGGCAAAAAGTTTGAATGGGGAATTGATGGCCATACCATTGCAAGGTAAACGCCTATTCCGTACCGTTGTTAACGGGGTTGTCACTTCTTCAGTAGAGTCCGAAGCCGATTTACAGCCTACCGAGCCTTCTTTGGTAGAGCCGCTCCCCGCTCTTAGCAATCCATAAAAACTATCAATCCATAGAAATACAAAAGGCAGGTCAATCATACCTGCCTTTATCTTTTAATTTTCAATGAATAACGTTACTTTGCGGGCTCTACAGGTAACACCATATAGACACCACTGAATACAGCACCCACTTTACCATCGGGGTTACTGACTTCGACTTTCAGTTTTACTCGCGCTTTGCTACCCCGAGCTAAACGGTCAAGGTCACCGCTCATATTAGCTAAGTCCGCAGTTGCTGTAGGCCTGCCGCTTACAGGTTTACCATAACGAATACTGGCATCGACCAATACAATATCGCCACCAAGCTGGTGTTCTTGCATTAACAGCCAAATCAGCCCCCATCCTGTCAGTGTAGCTAATGAAAATTGGCTCCCTGCAAAAATCGTTTCATGGGGGTTTTGATTGCCCGCCTCCGGCATGGTAGTAATAAAACGGGTCCCCGTGTATTGGTCGATTCGGACACCCATTTTTTCGCTTAATGGAATATACTTATACCAAGCTTGTTGTAGCTCACCACACCAGTCTGGACGATGTAGAATTTGGTCTAATGTCTCAATGGGTTTGATCATCAAGTAATGGCGCACTGGTGTTTTTAACTGCCCAGCGACTTGCCCACGGTTCTCAAAGCCCATTTTATCGAAAAATGGTACTGCTTCTTCACGAACACTGGATACGATGCGTTTGACGCCTTCTTGGCGTGCAACGGACTCTAGGGCCATGATAATCAATTTACCGAGCCCTTTACCTTGCATGGCAGGGTTAACGGCTAAAAAACGGATTGCTCCCTCGTTGTCAGCATTGATATATAAGCGACCAATGGCAAGAATACGGTTTTTATCATCCACGACCATTTGATGGTGTGCGGTTAAATCATAACCATCTTTTTCTGAACCTAGGGGTTGATTAAACGGTTTTCGCAACATTTCCCAGCGAAAATGGTAGTAAGTTGCAAATTCAATATCATCTTTCGGTGTACGTAAATGGTACATCGCTTCCCCCTTTAAAAATGAACTCACACTTGTAGCCAGAAGGTAACAGGGCCATCATTGGTTAAATTCACTTGCATGTCAGCGGCAAACTCACCAGTTTGTGTTTCAACCCCTTGTTGGCGGCTTTGTTCAACGAAGTATTGGTACAAAGCATCTGCTCTTTCAGGCTCTGCTCCCCCTGAAAAGCTAGGCCGCATACCTTTTTTAGTGTCAGCTGCTAAAGTAAATTGAGAAACAACCAAAAGGCTGCCTCCCGCCTGTTGAACATTGAGATTCATTTTCCCTTGTTCATCACTAAAAATACGGTAGCCCAATACTTTTTCACACAAACGTTTGGCTTTCTGCTCATCATCATCTTTTTCAACGCCAAGCAAAACCAACAACCCAGCATTTATTTGCCCTACTATTTTCTGATCAACAGCCACACTCGCATGAGTGACTCTCTGGATTAATGCAATCATGATGACTCTTTACAAAAAGATGGAGCAACGTTAGCCGTTGCCCCACTATAAAATCAGGATGTTATTCAACTTCTGCACTAAAATCGTAAGTGCGGAAATATTCAGGAATGGTGTCTTTATCCACAACATGAATACTACGAATACCAAGGGCTTCTGCGGCTTTTACATTTTCTTCGACATCATCAAAGAAAATAGCATCTGCAGCATCAAACTCTTCTGATTGCAGTACATATTTGTAGATTTCAGGATCAGGCTTACGCATGCCTAAATCTTGGGACAGATATAGGAAATCGGAGGAGGCTGCAATTTCTGGGTAGTGTGCTGGCCAGTAGTCTAGATGTAGACGGTTGGTATTCGATAAAACCACCACTCGGTGCCCTTGCTCACGCAGGCGTTCCATAATATCAATGACTTCAGGTCTTAACGAAATAAAAATAGCGTGCCAGCCTTCAGCAAAGTCTTCAAAGCTTAGAGTGATGTCCATTTCTTCACAAAGCAGCTCAGCAAACTCGATGTCTGAAATTTTTCCACACTCATGTAATTGAAAGATATTACCAAAAGTAAACCGTGATTTGATCTCTTCACTTGGTGTACCACTGAGTTCAGACCATTTATCAAATACACGATTAAAGTCGATATCAATAATCACATTACCCATATCGAAGATATACAGCATAAATTTTCCTCATTGTTATTCACTAAATTTACTTTAATCATTATTCACGCAACTGAACAGCCCTAATTAGTGATAATTCACGTTATTTTGTCAATTTATCGATTAAGCAATCCACACTTAGCACAATTAATGAACAACAAACCAGACGATTTGTTCCATTAATGAGAAAACGCTTTTTATCCCAAAGGTGCTATTTCACACAGCACTATCGATTTTTGATACTAAATGTTAAGTCCCTCCATACGCTTTTTGCATAATAGTTTTTACGTAGCAAGCCATGCCACAAGCAATGTGAGCTGATATCTATCCGATATCAGTAATAAATAAATCTTAAAATATAAAAGTCATACTATGAAAATAGATAAAACAATCTCTTGGCCGATTGCTATTCTGTGGGGAAGCTTATTTTTAATTCCATTATTTAATACTATCCCTCTGGATTTTAATATCGACCTTACAACAAAAATTATTGAACATTTTCAATCTATTATTCTAATTATCAGTGCCATTTTCACTTGGTTTTATATGAAACCATTACAGCAAAAAAATCAGGGAATGAAATTATTTTGGGTGTGGGCAACTATCTGGTGGGTAACATTATTTGGCAGAGGAATAAATTGGGGGCGTGAATTTTTTCCTAATCTGGATCACTCTTACTTCAGGCTAATTTCTATCATCTTGATTGGCAGTTTAGTTTTGATGCTATTTGCTTCTTCATTAAGAAAAAGTATTATTTTTCACCTAAAAAACACAGCTATTCCACTTTGGAGCCTACTACTGACCCTGTGCGCTTTTGTGATTTCAGATAGTGTTGAACACCATAGATTTCTCAGTTCAGTTTTCCTATATCATTCTGAACTACAAAGCCTTATCGAAGAATTATACGAAATCCCTTTAATTATCGGACTGTTTATTTCGTCGCTGTATTTTATGAAAAAAGACAAGTCATTATAAACCTTATAAATAAGTAAGGCGCCTTTCGGCGCCTTACTGCATAACTACAATGACGTAATGAACAACATCACGTAACGATAATTAGTCTTCTTTAGAACGGTTTGCACGACGGCGATCGTTCTCAGTCAAGTGGCGTTTACGCAGACGGATAGACTGCGGAGTCACTTCAACTAACTCGTCATCATCAATGAACTCAAGTGCTTGTTCCAGAGTCATTTTAATTGGTGGTGACAGTGTTGTTGCTTCATCAGTACCTGACGCACGCATGTTAGTCAGTTTTTTACCCGTTAAGCAGTTAACGGTTAAGTCGTTAGAACGTGAGTGAATACCGATGATTTGACCTTCATACACTTCAGCACCGTGACCTAAGAACAGCTTACCACGGTCTTGCAGGCTGTATAGCGCATAAGCAACTGCTTTACCTTGACCATTGGAGATCAGAACACCGTTTTGGCGGCCGCCGATTTCGCCTGGGCGAACATCATCGTAATGACTGAATGTTGAATACAGTAAACCAGTACCTGATGTCATTGTCATGAATTCAGTACGGAAGCCAATCAGACCACGGCTTGGAATGACGTAATCAAGACGTACGCGGCCTTTACCGTCTGGCATCATGTCGCGCAGGTCACCTTTACGTTCACCTAAAGCTTTCATGATGTCGCCTTGGTGCTGTTCTTCAACGTCTAAAGTCACTTGTTCGAATGGCTCTTGTTTACGGCCATCGATTTCACGAATGATAACTTTTGGACGAGATACAGCTAATTCGAAACCTTCACGACGCATGTTTTCAATCAGAACAGATAAGTGAAGCTCACCACGACCAGAAACACGGAATGCGTCTGGATCTTGAGTTTCTTCAACACGCAGTGCAACGTTGTGAACCAATTCTTTATTCAAGCGGTCAAGGATCTGACGTGAAGTCACGAACTTACCTTCTTTACCGCAGAATGGTGAAGTATTAACACAATAGAACATGCTAACTGTTGGCTCATCAACCGCTAACGCAGGCAATGCTTCAACGCTACCGACTTGGCAAATGGTGTCAGAAATGTTCAGTTCACCTAAACCTGTCAGAGCGACGATATCACCCGCTTCAGCTTGTTGTGAATCAATACGCTCTAAACCTAAGTGAGTCAGAACTTTACCAATTTTACCGTTACGAGTTTTACCTTCGCTATCGATAACTGTTACTTGTTGGTTAGGCTTAACAACACCACGTTTGATACGGCCGATACCGATAACACCTAAATAGCTGTTGTAATCCAATTGCGAAACTTGCATTTGGAATGGACCGTCGATATCCACTGCTGGTGGTGCAACATGTTCCACAATCGCTTCATACAGTGGAGTCATGTCTTCAGCCATGTTTTCGTGGTCAAGGCCTGCGATACCGTTTAATGCAGATGCATAAACAATAGGGAAATCGAGTTGCTCATCCGTTGCACCTAAGTTCACGAATAAGTCGAATACTTGGTCAACAACCCAATCAGGGCGTGCGCCTGGGCGGTCAACTTTATTGATAACAACAATAGGACGTAAACCGTGGTCGAACGCTTTTTGCGTTACGAAACGAGTTTGTGGCATTGGGCCATCCATCGCATCAACAACCAGCAGTACGCAGTCAACCATAGACATAACGCGCTCAACCTCACCACCGAAATCGGCGTGACCTGGGGTGTCTACGATATTGATATGATAACCATTCCATTGGATAGCGGTATTTTTAGCAAGGATAGTAATACCACGCTCTTTCTCCAAGTCATTGGAGTCCATAACACGCTCATCAACAGTTTCACGTTCACCGAACGTGCCTGATTGCTGCAATAATTTACCAACCAGTGTGGTCTTGCCATGGTCAACGTGAGCGATGATGGCGATGTTTCTTAAATTTTGAATTGACAAGGATTTTTACCGTTTAATTGACAGGAAAGGAATATGCTTACTGAGCCGTTATTCATACCCAAAGCATACTTTCTACGTTAATTTGCTGTTATTTTACACGTTTTTCCGCACAAGTGGAATAAATGTGAAACCCATCACTGTATAAAAAGTTTTTAGCGAAAAAACATTCAGTTGCGTAACAGTGCCAGATTCCCTCACAAAATAATGAGCATCATCTCTGCGAAACCACGAAGTGACAGAATAATACGCTAAAAACTTAATATTCGCAGCCCAAAAAAAGAACAAAAAATAGACTTTCTTTCTTAACTGCCAGTTTAAATATCTTTTTGCATTATTTAGATATATCTAAATTGACTAATTAGATATATCTAAATATAGTAAAACCATAAAATAAATTCGATATATCTAAAGTTACAAACTAAGGAGTAACTATATGCTAATTAAATCTTGTCGTCATGTATATTATGCACGCCATGATGAAAATCAACATGGCCACCGCGGTGGATGTTGCCACGATGAAGGCCGTCATGGTCATGGAAGCGGTGAATGCTGCCACGACGAAGACCGTCATGGTCGTGGGCAC